>CALVOW010000020.1 GCA_944350445.1 uncultured Bacilli bacterium
ATAAGGAAAGTGATTGAAATGAGTAAAGATACTTTCATTCTTCATGAATGGGAAAAAGAGAAGATGGATGAATTAACAAAGTTAGCTTATGAAGAAGATGGACATAAAAAAGGTCTTGAACAAGGTTTTGATGATGCAATTTCTACTGTTGCTAAAAATATGTTAAAAGATAATTTGTCATTAGATTTAATTAGTAAATATACTAATTTATCCCATGAAGAATTAGAAAAAATTAAAGAAGAATTATAAATATTTTTTGATTTTTTTTACAAATTTATGACCATATCAAAAGTTTAGATATGGTTTTTATCTATAAAAAATAAAAAAGTTGTAACTTTTTATTTAGATTAAAAAATTATTATATTTTGCTTTATATTCTAAAAATAAATTATATATTTTAATATAAGAATCGTGACTTAAATAGTTTTTAGCCTCATTAAAAATAGATTCATAGTCAGGACTTAATAAAACTTTATAATTTTTCTTAATAGTTTTATAAACAAAATCTAATTCTTGATCAGTTAATGATATATCATTCTTTAAAGCAAAGTAAGTAATATCATTTTTAGTTAAATTATTAATATAATTTTTAATAATCATTTCATACATTTTATCACCTATTCAATTATATTCATAAAAAAAATAAAAATACAAATACTATAAAAGGTGATAAAATGGTAAAAAAAGTAAATATTTTAAATATTTTTCTCTATATTGTCTTTTTTTTAATTCTTGTAAGACTTTACTATTTACAAATTATTAAAAACGATTATTATCAAGAATTATTAAGTTCTTTAAACGAAAAAGAAGTTTTAGGAAATACGATGCCAAGAGGAAAGATTTATGATTGTAATGGTAATATACTTGTTGATAATACCTTAGTAAGAACTATTTATTATAAACAAACAGATAATTTAACAGTTCAAGAAGAAATAGAACTGGCTTATAAAGTAAAGGATTATCTGGAACTTGATTATTCCAAATTAACAAAATCTTATTTAAAAGACTTTTTTTTGCTAGAAAATGAAAGTATTATTTTAGAAAGAATTCCTGCTGAAAAGTATGATAGTTATAAAAAAAGAAAAATAAGTGATATAGAATACTATCAATTAAAGAAAAGTTTAATAACGGATACCGATTTAGAAATTTATGATGAAGAAGATAAAAAAGCCATTTATCTTTATTATTTAATGAATAATGGTTATTCTTATGATGATAAAATTATTAAAACTAATGCTACCGAGGAAGAATTTGCTTTTTTCTCAGAAAGTAATTCCAAACTAAGTGGTTTTGATACCAAATATACTTATGATAGATATTATGTTTATGGTGATACTTTAAAAAATATTTTTGGTAGTATTGGGCCAATTACCGAGGAAAATAAAAGTTATTATTTAGAAAAAGGCTATAGTTTAAATGATACGGTTGGTATTAGTAATCTTGAATATATGTATGATGATTATTTGAAAGGGGAAAAAGAAGTCTATATTTTAAAAGATGGTGAAAAAATTTTAGTTCAAGATGGCAAACTTGGGAGTGATTTATATTTAACTATTGATATTAATATTCAAAGACTAGTTGATGAAGCTTTAACAAGTGAACTTTTAACTGCTAAGAGTGCACCGAATACCAAATATTTAGATCGAAGTTATGTCACTATCTCTAATCCTAATGATGGAAGTATTTTGGCTATTTCTGGAAAAATGATTCAAAATGGAAAAGTAAGTGATTATAGTATTGGAACGATTACGGATACGATGGCTAGTGGTAGTGTTGTAAAAGGAGCTAGTATTTTAGTGGGTTATAATGAAGGAAAAGTAAAAATAGGGGAGTTTATGGTTGATGAATGTATTAAATTAAAAGCAACTCCTAAAAAGTGTTCTATTTATACAATGGGTTATATTAATGATTTAGAAGCAATTCAAAAAAGTAGTAATGTCTATCAATTTAAAATTGCTCTTCGAGTTGGAGGAGTAAATTATCGATATGATCAACCAGCCTATATAAATGACACAGCTTTTGATATTTATCGATCGTATTTTGCTAAATTTGGACTAGGAGTAAAAACAGGCATTGATTTACCGAGAGAAAGTAGTGGATATAAAGGCGAATTAGAAGATGCCGGACTTTTAATGAATCTAGCTATTGGTCAATATGATACTTATACAAATTTACAATTAAATCAATATATTGCCACTCTTGCTAATGGAAAAAATCGTTATCAAATGCATTTGGTTAAAAATATTCAAAAAAATGGAGAAATCATCAAAACTTTTGAACCAGTTATTTTAAATGATTTAAGTGATATTGATGAAAAATATATTCAAAGAGTAAAACTTGCTTTACAACTAGTTATTTCAAGCGGAACTGGTTATGGTTATATTTCTCCTTCGAAAAATGCCAGTGGAAAAACCGGAACTAGTGAAACATTCGTTGATAGTGATTCTGATTTAAAATATGAAACAGAATCTATTTCCACCTCATTTGTTGGTTATTTTCCAAGTGATAATCCCAAATATGCTATTTCTATTTCAACCCCAAATATTAGTTATGTAAATAAATATAGTAGTTATATTTATCCTTTTAATAAAAATGTTATTAGAAAAATAACAGATGCTATTAATTAAAATTATCTAGCATCTTTTTAATAATTTTTTTGTAAATTACTTTCATATTCTCTTCGTTAACTAGATTATCCAACTCTTCGATTGGAAGCCAAGCAACTTTCGAATTTTCATCTTCTTTTTCATGAATTTCTTCTAATTCATTTCCTTCAAACAAATAAGTTATATTTAAGTGAACATGTGGTGTTACCCAAGCACCTTTTTTAAAATGCCCAGTAACTTCAATAACATCTAAACTAATTGGTGTTTTATTTAAAACTTTTAATTTTTTAATCGAACTTTCTTCTTTAGCTTCTTTAATAGCGACATTTAAAGTATTCGTATCTCCATCTAAATGACCTCCAAGCCAGGCATAGGATTTATATATATTATGATAAGCCATTAAAACTTTGGTATGATCATGATTTACTATAAAAGCACTACTAGTAAAATGGGCAAATTCATTTTCTCTAGTTGACAAATTATTGAAGATGGCTAAATATTTTTGAATTACTTCTTTATCCTTTTCTTCTTGCATGCAACTTGGTTTATAATTTTCAATTAATTCTTTTAACATAAAAACTCCTTTTAAAATTATTATTTAATAGTAAAATTATTTTTTACTTGTTATATCATTCCGTTTTATAGAATATTTATTTTTACTATCATTGCTATTATTAATCCCCTTAGTAAAAAAATATAAGCATAATATTAATAATATTTCTAAAATAAATATAATAATCGAAATACAAATGCCAAATTTTTCAATTACTTTTGCTAAGTAGCCAAAATAAAAGAATATAATATCTATTATTAAAAATAGAATAGTTATTATAATTAGTTTAATATTATCTACGGGAACTTTAACACTAACTTTACCAATATTAGCATTCATAGCAAAATGATAAATTTTCTTTTTATATTTTATATTAAAATCGTAAATTGGTAATAATATACATTCTATTTTTTCTTTTAAAAAAATAACTTCAAAATTATTATTATTTGTCTTCATAATTATATCATTATTTAAAATATTTCTTATTTCCTTTTGAATAGAATTTAAAATATCAACTAAATCTTGCTTGAATTTTTCAACTAATAAATCAGATGTTAACTTGCTAGTTTCTATAATATCACTTAAATTAATTGGATAAAGAGAATCTAATGTATCTTTATCAAAATTTGTATATTCGTCAAAAAGCATCTTGTTAAGCTCATATAAAAAGATATTTTCTTTATTAGGAGAATAAGTAACAATATTAGCATCATATAAAATTAACGGAAGATATATTAATTTAATATCTTTATCTTTAATTTTTCTAAATTTTAAAAAACAATCAGGCATTAATACTTTATATTTTAATATTTTATTTACTTCTTTAATAAAATCTTCTTTTTGATAATTTATTGCTAATGTTTTTTTTATTTCAAAATTATTGGTATTATCATCTATATTTAAAAACATATCATTACTAGCTAATTCTTCTATGTTTAAAGTATTATGACATTGTAAACATTTAAATTTATTAGAATAATAATCAAATTTCATCATTTGATTACATTTATTACATTTTATATATAATTCTCTTTCCATAAGCACACCTACTAATTAATTATATAAATTTATAGTATAATAAATTTGTTCTTGAAAATTACTATCTATATTAATTAAAAAAACACGATTATTTAATGAAAGTTTATATTCAGTATTTTGATTTAGAATATTTAAATTGCAATTTTCACATTCTTTTAAATACATAGAATTATTTAGTTTAAATACAATATATTCTCTTGAAATATCAGTTATTTCAAGTATAAGTTCGTCATTTAAATTTATTTGTTTTATACCATTTGATATTATATAGTTATTTGTATTAATGTGGGTAGGATTTGTTTCATTAGTTTCGGTAATTTTTAAACTAAGAAATATTTTTATATAGTAAATTTTATAAAAACTAAACCAAAATATAATAGTAAAAATAAGTAATATAATTATTATTATTTTATTTTCTTTTTTAAAAAGTATTGTTAATAAAGATTTTATTTTATTGGTTTTAAAAAAGATGATAACATATTTTCCCGTTAAAAATAAAAGCAATATGATAATAAAAATAAACCAAAAAGCATAATAAAAATCAGCCATATTTTTCTCCTAATTCTTTTAGATAATTATAACATTTATTTCTTCAATTATTTCTATTTATTTTTAAATTTTTAAAAATAGTTTTCTATTTAACAAGCTTATTAATTAATTTTTCAAAGAAATGTAGGAACGGATAAAAAATTAAGATGGAAAAAAAGTTAAAAAGAGTATGAATTAAAGCAATGTCAAAGGAATTTACTTCTTTTTCTAAAAATTGACTTTTTAACAAGAAACAAAGATAAAAGATAGTAAAAAAGATAATAGTTCCAATAATATTATATAAAAGATGACTAATTGCTACTTTTTTAGCATTTTTTGAAGTATTTATACTAGCAATTAAAGTTGTTAAACAAGTTCCAATGTTTTCACCCATAATAATTGGAATTGTCATTAAATAATTAATTTTACTACTATCAGCAACCGTTTGTAAAATAGCAACCGTTGCACTAGATGATTGAATAATACAAGTTATAATAATTCCAATAAAAAGACCTAAAAAAGGATTAGAAAGAGATATAAGTAAATTTTTAAACCAAGAAAATTCTTGAATTGGTAATAAACTTTTTTGCATTAAATTAAGTCCTAACATAAAAAGAGAAAGACCTAAAAAACAATTGCTTTTTCGCTTTTTTTTCTTAAAAAAGAAGAAAAGTCCAATAAGTAAAAGAAGGGGAATATAAGTATTAGGATTTAAAAATAGAAGAATTTGGTTATCGCTATTAATTTTTAAAAGGGAAACAAGCCAAGAAGTAACACAAGTTCCTAGATTAGCTCCCATCATAATTCCTAAGGACGAAGGAAATGATAAAATATTGGCATTAACAAGACCAATTGTTATAATTGTAATTAAAGTTGAACTTTGGACAATTGAAGTGATAAAAGTTCCTAAAAAAATTCCTTTTAAAGGACTTTTGGTGTATTTCTTTAAACTTGTTTGTATATTTTTTCCAAGTATACTTTCAAGAGATTTGGAAAATAAATTAATTCCATAAATAAAGATAATAATGCTAATAATAAAATTAAATATTATTTTCATAGTATTATTTATTTTTTATTATAGTTTTTATGTCATATTTAAAGATTTTTTATTAGAATTTTGGTATAATATTTTAAAGGAAGTGATAATATGTCGTTTGAAATTAATACAAAAAAAGTGTTAAATAAAATTGAATTAGAAAATAATACTAATTACATTAATCAAGAACAATTAGTTAATAATGTTTTAGATGAAAATTTAAATTCAGACTTTAACAACTCTTCTAATACTGAAAATATTTATTATTGCGAAGAGGAAGATTTATTAAATGAAGTTCAAGATAATTTTAGTTATCAAATAAAAGAACGAGGCAAAGATTATTATTATTCTGGTAATATTGTTTCATGTTCCAAAAACAATAATAAATATTATGCTAAAGTCTCAGGAACGAGTGATAAACCATATATAGTTAAGGTTGAAATAAAGAAAGATGGAGTAGAATATGATTGTACTTGTCCTTATGATTTTCCATGCAAACATGAATATGCTGTATTAATGGCTATTACAAATAAAGAATATTTAAACATTGAATTAAAACCTGAATTAAAAGAAAAGAAAGATACTTTACAAAATATCTTAAAAAAAATTCCCGCTGAAGAAATTAAAAAATATTTATTGTCTTCAAAGGGTGTAAATTATGTATGTTTTGAAATGAAATCATTTGAAGATTATTTTAAAAAATATTATCCAAATCAAACTTATGAATACTATTATAATAATTTATTTAATGCTTTAGTAGTAGATGTTAACTATGAAAATATGATAGATTCATATATTAATAAAATTAGGCAATATGTTTCTAATCAAGAATTTTTAGAAAGTTTTAAAATTTTAAAAAGTATTATTAATGCATATAATGATACTAATAAATTAAATTTTGATGATTATATTATTAATCAATTTCCTAACTTAGGTATGTTATTAAGAATTATTTATCGAAAATGTGATTTTAGTTTAAGAAAAGATATTAAAAATTGGACTCTTGAATTAGAAAGTAAAAATTATTATAATAACTTATATTTGGAAGATATAGTTATTATGATGAATCTTGAAAAAGAAAGTATGGAATGAAATAAAACTATTTTTATTTATTAAAAAGAATAATATTACATCCTTTAAAAGTTTGGATGTAATATTAAATCTGTTAGTTATTTTTTTCTTTGAACAAAGACTATGTAAACTAATACTTTTTTATTTTGAAATGTTTTTATAACTAATGACTTTTCATTATAATTTTGGTATAATGTTTTTGGATGTGATTGTTTTGAAAATTAAAAAAGTGGTTATTATCTTTTTCATAACAATTACTATTTTTACCATTTGTTTTTTTCTTTTCAAACCTAATTTTTATTTAATGAATAAAACCTCAGAAGTGAGTGAAGAATACATACCAAAAGTTAAGGTCAAAAATGCTTTTTTTGATCTTAGTAGTAAAGTAGTAATTGATAATTTGGTTGATAATGATAAAATAGGAACTTATAAAATTATTTGTCATTTAAATTATTTTTTTCTTTCTTGGGAAAAGACGTTTGAAGTTGAAGTTAAAGATAGTCAAAGTCCAACAATTGAGTTAATAGGTCCTCAGGAAGTAACAGTTTGTCCTTCAAAAACATATGAGGAATTAGGATATAAAGCAATTGATAATTATGATCAAGATTTAACTGATAAAGTTAATGTTTTAAAGTCAAAAGATAAAATTGTTTATAGTGTTAAAGATAATTCTAATAATGAATTTACAATAGAAAGAAAAATTATTTATCAAGATTTAGAAAATCCTGTTATTAATTTAAAAGGCGAGAAAGAAATTACGATTTATCAAGGATCTAAGTATACGGAAATGGGGTATGAAGCAATTGATAATTGTGATTCAAATCTTACTGATAAGGTTTTAATAACTAATAACTTAGATATTAATAAAATTGGGGAATATGAAATAACTTATGAAGTAGAAGATTTATCTGGTAATAAAGGTATTGCCAAAAGAAAAGTAATCGTTAAGAAAAAGCCAACTTATCCAAAAGGTGATGGAGTAATTTATTTAACGTTTGATGATGGACCAAGTAATTTAACTAGTCAAGTTTTAGATATTTTAGATAGAGAAAATGTTAAAGCAACCTTTTTTGTTATATCAGCTAATGAATTGACAAAACGAGCCTATCAAAGTGGTCATACAATTGGCCTTCATAGTAATACTCATAATTATAAATATATTTATACTAGTGAGACTAATTATTTTCAAGATTTAAAAGCAATTCAAGATAAGGTTTATAATGTAACAGGTTATCGGTCAATGTTAATTCGTTTTCCAGGTGGAAGTTCTAATACAGTTAGTAAATATTATAAAAAAGGTATTATGACAAATTTAGTTAAAGAAGTTCTTAATAGAGGTTATAATTATTTTGATTGGAATATTGATTCTAATGATGCTGGTTCTGATATTAAAAATAGTTCAAAGATTTATTCTAACGTTATTAGTAATTTATCACCTAATAAAACTAATGTCGTTTTATTACATGATGCTAGTAATCATCAAGCGACTCTAAAAGCTCTTCCCGATATAATTGCTTTTGGAAAAAGTCATGGTTATACATTTAAAGCCATTACTGATGATACTCCGGTGGTTAGACATTATGTAAATAATTAAAAACTATATATTAAAAGAGAGGAAAAATATGATTAAGCCTAAAAAATTAAAGAGAGGAGATACCATAGCTATTGTTAGTCTTTCAAGTGGAATGGCTGGAGATAAATTATTTAAACATCGATATTTGCAAGGTAAAAAGCGTCTTGAAGAAGTTTTTGGTTTAAAAGTTGTTACAATGCCAAACGCTTTAAAAGGAAGCGATTACTTAAATAAACATCCAGAGTTAAGAGCCCAAGACTTTATGGATGCTTTAAAAGATAAAAATATTAAAGGAATTATTTGTAACATTGGTGGTGATGATACAATAAGGCTATTACCATATATAGATTTTGATATTATTAAAAATAATCCTAAATTATTTATGGGTTATTCTGATACAACTGTCAATCACTTTATGATGTATAAAGCAGGAGTTACATCATATTATGGGCCAGCCGTCATGACAGAATTTGCTGAAAATTATGAAATGCATGCGTATACTAAAAAATATATTGAGGAAGTATTATTTCAAAATCTTGAAAATATTACGATAGCTTCAAGCCCTTATTGGACAAGTGAATTTTTAGATTGGCAAAATGAAAAATATAGTTTTACAAAAAAGAAAAATGCAAATTGAAGAACATGGCTATGAAATATTACAAGGAAAAGGAACTTTTGAAGGTGAATTGTTAGGAGGATGCATTGATGTTTTTCCTATTATTAGTGCTACTAAAATTTGGCCTTTAAAAGAAGAATGGAAAAATAAAATTTTATTTTTAGAGACTAGTGAAGAAGAACTAGAACCAAGATACCTTAAATACTATTTAAGGAATTTAATTGCTCAGGGAATTATTGCCGAAATAAATGGTCTTATTGTTGGAAAACCTCAAAATGAAAAATACTATGAAGAATATAAAAAAATATATAAAACAATGATAAGTGAAGAGGCTAAAAGACCAGATTTACCTATTTTATATAATGTTAATATTGGTCATACGGCTCCAATTTGTATATTCCCATTTGGTCAAAAAGTTTTAGTTGATTTAAATAAAAAAGAAATAATTTTTCAAGGAAAGCCAATGAGTGAATAAGAAAAAATTTAAAAGAGAGGAAAAATATGTTAATTGTAAAAGACATTAAGAAAAAATTTGTTCGTTTAAAAAAATCTGGTGAAAAAGAAGAATTTTATGCTGATAATGGTATTAGTTTCGAAGCCAAAGAAGGAGAAATCGTTGGTATTTTAGGTCCAAATGGGGCTGGGAAAACGACTTTACTTCGTATGATTGCAACCCTTTTAGAACCTACTAGTGGTTCAATTGAATTAGATGATTTAAAATATCCGAAAGATGCCATTGAAATTAAGAAGAAAATAGCTTATTTATCAGGAAATACCAAAATCTATCCTTCTTTAACACCTTATGAAATGTTAAAAATGTGTGCCACATTCTATGGTATTATAAATGGAGTTGAAAAACGCATTAAAGAAATCTCCGAGTTATTAGAAATGTCCACTTTTTTATATAATCGAATTGAAAATTTATCAACTGGACAAACACAAAAGGTTAATATTGCTAGATGTTTAATTCATAATCCTAAGTATTATATTTTAGATGAAGCAACCAGTGGCTTGGATATTATTTCTAGTCAAATTATTTTAGATTTTATTAAATCCGAAAAAGCTAAAGGAAAAATAATTTTATATTCAACTCATTATATGGAAGAAGCGGAAAATATTTGTGATAAGGTTATTTTAATTAATAAAGGTAAAGTAATTAAAAGTGGTACCCCTAATGATATTAAAAAAGATACTAATACAACAAATCTTCGCGATGCATTTTTTACTTTGATGGAGGATTATCATGCAAAATAATATTTTAAATGTTTTAAAAAAAGAAATACGCGAAATGTTTCGCGATAAAAAATCTCTTGCCATGATGTTAATAATACCCATTTTAATTCCTTTTATCGTGCTTGGTATGTCAGCTTTATTTGAAATGCAAGTAAATCTGGATATTTCGGAGTATAATAAAATAGGTTTTAATTATACGTTAAGTGAGACGGAACAAGAAATTATTAATACCTTAGAAATTGATCCAACAATTGCTACGGAAGAAGAATTAAAAGAAAAATATAACAATGAAGAAATTAATCTTTACATTTTAAAAAATGACAATAATTATACTATTTATGGTAATGACAATGAGATAACCACTTTATCTAGTATATTGGCTGAATCTTATTTAAATCAATATAAAGAATATTTACAAGGAAAATATTTAGAGACAAGTCAAGTTGATCCAAATGATGTTTTAAATATAATTACTATTCAAAAAGAAATAACGGCAAGTGATACTTTCTTTGCTAGCTATATAATTAATTATGCCTTTTTATTTATTATTATGGCAATTACTGTTTCGGCAACTTATCCAGCGACCGATACAACAGCTGGGGAGAAAGAAAGAGGTACTTTAGAAACTCTTTTAACTTTTCCAATTAAAAGTCGCGATATTATTATTGGTAAATTTTTAAGTGTTTCCTTGTCATCTATTATTACGGGGGTTTTAAGTTTACTTTTAGCTTGTCTTTCTTTAGTGGCTGCTAATCATATCTTTACAATCTATGAAGGTATGAATCTTATGTTATCACCTCCGGCTTTTATCTTTTCCCTTCTTGTTATAATTGCTTATTCATTTTTAATTAGTGGATTATGTATTGCAATTGCAAGTCGTGCGAAAACCTTTAAAGAAGCCCAAAGTGCTTTAACACCAATTACTTTTATATCTTTTTTCCCTGGTATGATTGCTTTTATGACGGGTATTACTAGTAATCTAGTTCTTTCGATTGTTCCGTTTGTAAACTTTACTTTGATATTTACCGATATATCTAATGGCAATTTTAATTATTTACAGATTTTCTTATTAATAATATCAACAATTATTTATATTGCTTTGGTGTTATATGTTATTATTAAAAATTATAAGAGTGAAAAAGTATTATTTAATGCTTAAAAGGACTGAATAAGTCTTTTTTATGTGTTATAATAAAAAAGGTGAGAAAATGAAAAAAATATTAATTATTGAAGATGAGAAAGTAATTGCCGATGAATTATATGATTTATTAAAAAATTCTTTGTATGAAGCCTTTATATTAAAAGATTTTCAAAATGCTAAGCAAGAAATCTTAAAAATTAAGCCTGATTTAATTCTTTTAGATATTAATATTCCTTTTTTAAATGGTGAGTTATTACTCCAAGATTTACGAAAAGAATCAAATATTCCGGTTATCATGGTTACAAGTAGGAACTCAGAAACAGATGAAGTGTTATCCATTAGTTATGGAGCTGATGACTATATAACTAAGCCCTATAATCCTAATATTTTACTTTTAAGAATAGCTAATATTTTTAAAAGAATGGAAAAAAATCTTAATACATCCTATTATGATGATATAAAAGTATATCAAAATAAGGGGATCTTAGTTAAAGATGATAAGGTTTTAGATTTAACGAAAAATGAAATGATAATATTTTCACTTCTATTAAGTAACCGGGGAAATATTGTAACGAGGGATGAGTTGATGACAGAACTTTGGAATAATGAAGAATATGTTAATGAAAATGCTTTAACAGTTAATATTAGTAGATTAAGAGCCAAATTAGAAGATTTTGGTATAGAAAATGCTATTGAAACTAGAAAAGGACAAGGATATAAATTATTATGAATTTTAAAAAATATCTTCTAGATAAATTTATCGAAATATTAATTGTTATTTTTGGTTATATCATTATTTTGATGATGTTACTTGCCTTTAAAATACCTAGTCAAGTTATTATTGGTATTACAATAGTATTTTCTATTATTTATCTTGCTATAATATTAATAAGTTATTTTAAAAGAAGAGGGTTTTATAATAATTTAATTAATAATGTTGGCAAACTAGATAAAAAATATTTGGTTTTAGAAATGCTAAATGAACCATCATTTTATGATGGAGAAATACTTTATCAAGTTTTATATGAGATAAATAAATCCATGAACGAAAATGTCAAACAATATGAGATGAGTTTAGTTGATTTTAAAGAATATATTGAACTTTGGATTCATGAAATAAAACTTCCAATTGCCAGTTTAACTTTGATGAATCACAATCAAAAAAAGAAAATTGATAAAAGGTATGTTGAACAAATAAGAAAAATAGATGATTATGTTGATCAGATATTATATTTTGTTAGATCAGAAAATGCTGAAAAAGATTATTTGATTAAAGAAACTAATTTGAAAAAAGTTATTAATAATGTTGCTATGAAGAATAAAGATGATTTACTTGAAAATAATATTAATTTTCTTGTTGAAGCAAAAGATGTAATGGTTCTTACAGATTCTAAATGGTTAGAATATATTATTAATCAAATTGTAAGCAATAGTATTAAATACATAAGAAATGAAGTTGATTCAATTATTAAATTGCAAGTTGAAGACTTAACAAACCAAATAAATCTTCATATCTATGATAATGGCATTGGAATACCAGAGAAAGATATAAGAAGAGTCTTTGAAAAAACTTTTACAGGTGAAAATGGTAGAAATAGGTCAAAATCGACGGGAATGGGTCTTTATATAGTTAAAAAATTGTGTGAGAAATTAGGACATAAAATTATTATTGAATCAGTCCAAAATGAATATACAGAAGTTATAATAGCATTTTCTAAAAATGATTTTTATAAAATGAAGGATTAGTATTTTTAATATAACAAAATTGTAATGTACTGTAATATTAAAATAACAATAGAATCCTTTTTTTATCGTAAAATATAAGCATGAAAGGAGATATTATATGGAAAGTATTTTAAAAATTTCTAATGTTGAAAAATATTATGGTAGTAAATCTAGTCTTACAAAAGCAATTGACAATATATCTTTTGAAGTAGATAAAGGTGAATTTGTTGCTATTATGGGAGCAAGTGGTAGTGGAAAAACGACCCTTTTGAATTGTATATCTACTATTGATAGAGTAACAACTGGACATATCTTTGTTGGATCTTTAGATATTACTAAATTAAAAGGTAACGATCTTAATAAATTTCGAAGAGAAGAATTAGGTTTTATTTTTCAAGATTTCAATTTACTTGATACCTTGACTGCTTATGAAAATATTGCCTTAGCATTGTCTATTCAAAATGTTCCGGCAAAAGAAATTGAGGCAAGAATTAGAAAAGTTGCCAAAGAGTTGGATATAGAAGATGTATTAAAAAAATATCCTTATCAGATGAGTGGAGGACAAAAACAAAGAGTTGCTTCGGCTCGTGCTATTATTACTAATCCCAAATTGGTTCTTGCTGATGAGCCAACTGGGGCTTTAGATTCTAAATCAGCTAAAATGTTATTAGAGTGTTTTACGTATTTAAATAAAGAACTTTCGGCAACTATATTGATGGTTACTCATGATGCTTTTACAGCAAGTTATGCAACGAGGGTAATTTTTATCAAGGATGGTAAAATTTTTAATGAATTACATAAAGGTGATGATTCAAGGAAAGAATTTTTTGATAAAATTATCGATGTTGTAACCCTTTTAGGGGGAGATTTAAATGATGCTCTTTAAGTTATCAATAAAAAATATTGCTCGAAGTATAAAAGATTATGCCATCTACTTTTTTACTTTAATATTAGGGGTTGGAATATTTTATATATTTAATGCGATTGAAAGTCAAACGGTTATGATGAATGTATCATCGTCAACTTATGAGATTATTGACTTAATGAATAATATGTTATCTGGTGTAAGTGTCTTTGTGGCCTTTGTTTTAGGATTCTTAATTATTTATGCCAATAGATTCTTAATGAAAAGAAGAAATAAAGAATTTGGTATCTATTTAACACTTGGGATGAGTAAAAGAAAAATATCTTTAATATTATTTTTTGAAACTTTAATTATTGGGTGTATATCGTTAGTGGTTGGTTTAGTGCTAGGAACGCTTTTATCACAAGTTATGAGCTTGTTTGTTGCTAATATGTTTGAAGCGAAAATGACCGAATTTACGTTTGTCTTTTCTAAATCAGCTTTTATAAAGACACTTGTTTATTTTGGAGTAATGTATATACTTGTTATGATTTTTAACACCTATAATGTAAGTCGTTGTAAATTAATTGATTTATTTAATGCTAGCAAAAAATCAGAAAAAATTAAATTGAAAAATCCTTGGCTTTCTGGAATTGTCTTTATTATATCACTATGGGCCTTAGGATATGCTTATTGGTGTGTAACAGTTGGAGTAACCGATATGCAAACAGCTGATAAAATATTAATTCCTATAGCCTTAGGAGCTATATCGACCTTCTTTATTTTTTGGTCTTTATCAGGATTGTTACTTAAAATATTATCAAGTATCAAAAATGTTTATTATAAGGGTTTAAATAGTTTTACTTTACGACAATTTAGTAGTAAAATCAATACAACAGTATTTTCGATGACAATTATCTGTTTAATGTTATTTTTTACAATTTGTATTCTAGCAAGTGCTATTTCGATTCGTAATTCCATGACCAGCAATTTAAAAACGATGGCTCCAGTTGATATACAACTTGATAAAAAACTAGATTTACCAGCTAATTCAGGATATTCGGAAGGTATTATTGAAGATTCAAAAATTACTGTCGGAGAAACCTTAGCAAGACTTGGTTTTGATACAGATAAGTATTTTAAAGATACGGTTGAATTCAATTTATATGCAAGCAATGACATTTTAGTTCGGGATACTTTGGGGGATTCCTACCAAGAAATAGCTAAACAATTTCCGTATTTAGATTATGATATGGCAGAAACTTTTATCAAGGTAAGCGATTATAATAAACTTGCTGAGTTATATGGTTTAGAGCCAATTCATTTAAATAGTCATGAATATGTAATTATTGCTGATTTTGACTCATGGATTAATATTCGTAATCAAGGATTAAAGCAAGATGTCAAAATTACAATAAATGGTATTACTTTACATCCTAAATATGCAGAATGTGTTAACGGATTTGTTTATATGTCAAGTAGTCATGTTAATACTGGAATATTTGTAGTTCCTGATAATGTTCTTGAAAATTTTGTAAGAGAAGAAGGTATCTTAGTTGCTAATTATAAAGCCGAAACCGATGAAGAAAAACAAGAAATAGAAGATATGATTATAGACCTTGGGAATAGTACATATGCCAAAAATACGGATCTAGAAGCTACGACAAAATTGTCTTTATATGAAGGAAGTATTGGTCTTGGAGCTATGATTACTTTTATAGGACTATATTTAGGGATTGTCTTCTTAATAGCCAGTGCAGCTATTTTAGCTCTTAAAGAATTATCCGAATCGACTGATAACCAAGAAAGATTTCAGATGCTAAGAAAAATTGGTACTGATGAAGATATGTTAAATAAAGCTTTATTTAGACAAATTGCCATATTCTTTATGTTTCCACTTATTTTGGCCATAATTCATTCGATTTTTGGGATTAAATTTTGTGCCTATTTATTAGAAACATTTGGCAAAGATGAATTAGTAAAATCAATTATAGTAACTGCTTTTGTTATAGTATTTATTTATGGTGGATATTTTTTAATTACTTATTTATGTAGTAAAAATATCATAAAGGAGCGATATTAAGATGAAAAAAGAATTTGGAATAGTAATTTTTTATGAGTTATATAACAGCTATTAAAACAGCTATCTTTATCTTTCCTCTGATAGCTTTTATCTTTACAGCTCCTTTTATTCTTCATCAATATCATAAATATGGATCAATCAATAAATTCCGAACGTTTATTATTTATTCCTTTATTCTTTATATGCTAACAATTTATTTTTTAGTTATTTTACCACTTCCAAGTAAAGGTGAGGTAGTTTACCAAGAAAATATGATTCATTTAACACCTTTTAATTTTATTAGCGATTTTCTTCAGGAAACATCACTAGTTATAACTGATCCCTCTACTTATCTAAAAGCCCTTAAAGAGCCATGCTTTTACACAGTTGTCTTTAATATTATAATGTTTATTCCTTTTGGTATTTATTTAAGATATTATTTTAAATGTGGTCTTTTCAAAACAATTATTTTTAGCTTTTTATTAAGTTTATTTTTTGAAATTACCCAACTTACAGGTTTATATTTTATTTATGAATATCCTTATCGCGTCTTTGATGTTGATGATTTAATAATAAATACTTTCGGTGGTATACTTGGCTATTTAATAATTGGTTTATTTAAGAAATTTTTACCAAGTCGAGAAGAGATTGATGAGGCTTCTCTTAAAGCTGGAAGTGAAGTATCCGGACTTCGAAGAATTACTTTATTTTTTTTAGATACCTTTAATTGTTTATTCTTATATTTATTTTTAGCAATTTTCTTTGCTAACACCAATTTAAGATATTTAACATTTCCAATTTATTATGTTATTATTCCTTATCTTCTTGATAGTAAAACCTTAGGAAGTAAATTTTTAAATATAAGATTTACTTATTTAAATCATGAAGTTCTAAGAAATATCTTTCGTGTTTTGTTTTTATATTTATATTACTTTTTCTTACCATTTGGCTTGTTATTTATTAGTACTTTTTTGGTTAATTATCTAAATTTAGGATCTTTAGAAACAATTTGGTTTTATATTATGATATTTATTTTAATAAGTGGTTTTTATTTAGGAAATATATTAACTCTTCTTAAAAAGAAAAAAATTTACTATGACAACTTCTTTAAAGTTGAATATGAAAGTACGATTCATGAAAAAGATAATTTAAATATTCAATAGTTTAAAAATTTATTTTGTTTAAAATGCTAAATAAAGTAATAATATTTATATATTTTTATTTTTAATTGTTGTTTACATTTTAAAAATTTGTTTGTATAATTAAGTTAAGAATTGTATATAAATTTATATATAAATAAAAGGAGTTGTTATGAAAAATTGGAAAATTTATAGTATTATTGTAACAGTTTTGTTGGTATTAGTTGTAGTTGGTTTTTTAGTTTATTTCTTTTTATTTAAAGAAACTATTAGTGAAAAAGAAGCTAAGAAGATTGCTTTTGAATATGCTAATGTTTTAGAAAGTGATATTACTATTTTATCTATTAATAAAGATTATGATGATAGAGAATATTCTATTAAATTTTTTGATGATATTTATGAATATGAAATTGATGTAAATTATAATAATGGTAGAGTAAGTAATTTTGAAAAAGATATTTTGGCTAATGGTAATTTTAATAATAACACTGATACAGTTTCAATGACTGAAGATGAGGCTCGAAATATAGCGCTTGCAAGAGTTGATAAATCTCTTAATGAAGTAACATTTACGAGAGTTAAAATTGATCGGGAAAATGGAATTACCGTTTATGATGTTTATTTTTATGATAATGAAAAAGAATATGAATTAAGTATCGATGTTGAAACTAAAGAAATTATTACTTATAAAGAAGATTATTTAACCAATAATAATCAAACGACTAGTAATAAATATATTGGCGTTGAAAGAGCTAAAGAAATTGTTTTAGAACATGCTAATTTAACTAATACTGATGTTTTATTTAGTAAAGTAGAATTAGATGTTGATTATCGAATAGCTACTTATGAAATAGAATTTTATTATAATTATTTTGAATATGATTATGAAATAAATGCCTTAACGGGAGAAATTTTAAAATATGAAAGGGAAAGATAAAATTAGAAATTTCTAATTAAAAAATATTAAAATAAACTTATGAATTGTTTTAAAAACTTATAAGTTTATTTTTTTTATTAAAAAATATTTAATTTATGATATTATTTTTGTAGGAGGTTTTTATGCAAATAAAAAATTTGAGAATGCTTAGTATATCAAACTTAATTTTATTAATTTTAAATTCAAAAAATAGTGATATATTAAGGAAATGTGCTGAAATTGAATTAAGAAAAAGAATTAAAAATGTTGGTTGGAAATATGATGATTTATTACATTTTGATGATAAGGTTATTGAAGAGCGAGGTCTTGATATTGACAATTATTTAATATCCCCAAATGTAAACATGCAACAACTTATGGAAACGTATTTTTTATATAGCAAAGATACAAATTATGATTCTAATTTTTTATTATTTAGTGAAAAACATTTATGTAATGAGCTAGATTTTGCTGAACCTTTTTTTCGAAAAATATGTAAGAGAGAAATAGAGAATCTTGATAAAAGAATAAAAAAGCAAAATTTAGAGACAGAAAAACAAATATTATTGACAATTAAACATATGTTATTAGAAAGGCAACAACAGACAAAACGCGAAATAGAAGTAGTTAGTAAAGATGCATTTGTTAATATTTTAACTGTAAATGATGCTATGTATCAATTAGATGGAACTCTTGCAACGATTCATGAATTTTTATTTAATGTTAGTGATGAAGAAATGTATAGACTTTTAAAATCAAAGTTTGGAAATATTAAAATTATCTTCTTAGAAAATTTAAACAATAATTTATTTGGTAGTGATTTAATACAAAATTTATATGGTTTAAAATTTATTTTAAACGATAGTTCGAGATTAAAACAGCAAAAAAGACAATTAGAACAACAAGTAAGAAGTGGCTATGAAGTTAATTATCAGACGGATACTTTGCAAAAAAAATTCAAGAGTAATTTAATTAAGCAAATAAGATAATTAAACGAGATATTAAAATTAATTTAAAATTTTAATCATTTTTTGATATTTTTATATGTTAATAAGAGAAATTAAGTTAAAATTTTCTATTATTTATTTATTTAGGTTAATTGTATACTGATATTTATAATAAAAAAATAAAAACTTACGAATTTGTTTATAGTCCGTAAGTTTAATTCAAATGGAGCAGATGACGGGAATCGAACCCGCGTCTTAGCCTTGGCAAGGCCATATTCGAGCCACTAAACTACATCTGCATTGGAGGGGCCAGTCGGATTTGAACCAACGATCAAGGAGTTGCAGTCCACTGCCTTACCACTTGGCTATGACCCCATGCATTTAGAATTATAACAAATAAAAAGGAGAAAATCAACTACTTTTTTTGTAATTTGCTTTCAAATTATTCTATGCTTTTTTCCTAATTTTGCCAATTAAAAAATGAAAAATTTTTATTATGTAAATTATCATGTAAAAATATTGTTTTTTCTTTTTTTGATGATTATAATAAAAAACAAATTCAAAAAAAGAGGAGGTATAACATGATTAAAACTAATTTACCAGTATTGTTTATTAAAAATCATGAAATATTTCCTTTTTGTGAAACAAAACTAGAATTTTCGGATATAAATTTCAAAAAAACTATTTCTTTAGCTGAGAACTGTTTTGAAAATTGTTTATTTATTATTCATCAAAAGTCTCGTGATAATTTAGAAAGTTTACAAAATATTAATGTCGGAATAATTGCCAAAATTAAATTTAAAATTGATATGCCAAATGGCAATATGCGAATAGCTTTAAAAGGTTTAAAAAGAGCCTTAGTTCATGATATAAAAGAAGAAGATTCTTTATATGAAGCTAGTATTTCTTTATTTAGTAAAGAAGAAATTGATCCAATTGAAGAAATTGCAATGGCAAGAACCCTATATAAAAGTTTAGATAATTATATTAAATTAACTAATAATACTTTATTTGATGGTGTTAAAGATATTCATACTATTAATAAATTAACTGATGTTGTTGTCAATTTATTACCACTTACACATAATCGTAAACTAAAATATTTAAAAGAAATATCATCGGTAAAACGTTTAAAAATGTTATTAGATGATTTAGAATATGAAATGTCAATTATTGATATAGAAAAAGAAATTGATTTAAAAGTAAATAAAAAATTAGATGATAGTCAAAAAGAATTTTATTTAAAAGAAAAATTAAATGTAATCAAAGAAGAGTTACATGAAACAGAAAATGATGATATTAGTATTTTAGAAACTAAGATTAAAAATTTAGATGCTCCTAAAGGAATTAAAAAGCGTCTAGAAATTGAAATAAATCGGTTTAAAAGTTGTAATAGTAATTCCCCAGAAATTGGTATAATTAGAAACTATATTGATATTTTATTAAATTTACCTTGGAATTCTAGTAGTGAAGAAAATTTTGATTTAGAAAAAATTAAAGAAGTTTTAAATAATACCCATTATGGTTTAGAAGAGACCAAAACAAGAATTCTAGAATATATTATGGTAAAACAGGCAACTAATAATTCGAATGTTCCGATTTTATGTTTAGTTGGTCCCCCAGGCGTTGGAAAAACGAGTATTGCTTTAAGTATAGCTGAGGCTCTTAATTTAAAATCTGTGAAAATCTCCGTTGGTGGAGTAAATGATGAAGCGGAAATTATTGGGCATCGTCGTACCTATGTTGGAGCTCAACCTGGAAAAATTATGTCAAGTATTCAAAAAATTGGGGTTAACAATCCAGTTTTTATTATTGATGAAGTTGATAAAATGACTAAAGACATTAAAGGAGATCCGGCCAGTGCTCTTTTAGAAGTCTTAGATAAAGGTTTAAATAATCGTTTTGTTGATCATTTTATTGATGAAGAATTTGATTTATCCAAAGTTTTCTTTATTTTAACAGCTAATTATATAGATAAAATACCGGAAGAATTAAAAGATCGGATGGAAATAATTGAAATTGACAGTTATACAGAATATGAAAAAATAAAAATTGCTAAAAATCATATTATTCCCAATCTAAATCAAGAATATCAATTAGGTGATTCCGAAATAAATTTAACAAATAAAACTTTAACAGATATTATTCGTTATTACACTAAAGAAAGTGGAGTTCGTTCCCTTGAAAGAATTATTCAAAAAATTTATCGTAAATATATTTGTCTAAAATTAGAAAACAAGAAAAAAATTGATCCTAATAAAAATTTAGAAGCTTTAATTGGGATTCGTAAATATCAAATTAATGAAAATACCATTAATCAAAAAGGAGTAGTAACTGGACTTTCTTATACACCATATGGAGGCGATATAGTAAAAATTGAAGTTGTTTCCTATCCAGGGGATGGTAATATTAAAATAACAGGCTTAGTAGGGGATATTATGGAAGAATCAATTGAAGTTGCCTTTGCTTATTTAAAAAGTAACTATCAAAAGTTTAATTTAGATATTTCCTTTATTCAAAAAAATAACTTTCATATTCATATTCCTAGTAATGCCATCAAAAAAGATGGTCCAAGTGCTGGTATTACGATCGCAACCTCAATTCTTTCCTATTTAAAAGAACAGATTATTCCAAGCACTATTTCCATGTCAGGAGAAATTACTTTAACAGGAAGAATTTTAAAAGTTGGGGGTGTCAAAGAAAAATTAATTGCTGCTTTAAATAATCAAATTACAGAAATTTTTATGCCTATTTTAAATCAAGAAGAAATTGAAAAACTAGATTATATTTATAAAGACAAATTGCAAATAAATTATGTTTCTAATTATCAAGAGATTTATGATAAATTATTTGTCCCAAATGATAAATAAAGTGTCAATTGCTAATCCATTATTTTCCAAATTTTAAAAAAATTGTTATAATAAAAATTAGGTGAATTATGAAAAGAAGTGAAGTAGATAGAAGCAAATTAGCCCCAATGATGGCTAAATATATGTCAATTAAAGATAATTATGAAGATACCATAATTTTTTTTCGCTTAGGAGACTTTTACGAAATGTTTTTTGAAGATGCGGAAGTTGCTAGTCGGGAACTTAGTTTAACTTTAACGGGTCGAAATGCTGGACTGGAAGAAAGAGTTCCAATGTGTGGAGTTCCTTATCATTCATATCAAAGTTATGTTTCGAAATTAATAGATAAAGGTTATAAGGTAGCTATTTGTGAACAATTAAATGACCCTAAGGAAAGCAAGGGAATGGTTGAAAGAGATGTTGTCCAAGTTATTACCAAAGGAACTATACTTGATAATTTAAATTTAGCAACTGATAATAATTATATTGCTAGTATTTATGATTTTTCTTATTCTTATGCTCTAACGTATGCAGATATTTCAACTGGGGAAATTTATGCTATGATCTTAAATGATCTTGATAGTTTATACAGAGAATTGATTAATCATAATATTAAAGAAGTAATTGTTAATGATAAAATTGACCGGGAAGTTTTATATAATTTAAAAACGGTTTATAACATTTTAGTAACCGTAACCAATTTAGAAAAAGAATACCCGGAATATAAAGATTTATATAAAGATGTTACTGATTCAAGGCTTTTAACCTCAATTAAGCATCTTTTAACCTATGTCACAGAAACGAAAAAAAGTAGTTTAAAATATTTAAAAAAAGTAAATATCAATAAAGAAGAAGATCATTTATTATATGATTTTCATACCAAGAAAAATTTAGAAATAACAGAAACAATTCGGGATAATACGCGAAATAATTCTCTTTTGTGGTTTATGGATAAAACCAAAACAG
The DNA here is from genome assembly GCA_944350445.1 of uncultured Bacilli bacterium. Classification (GTDB taxonomy): domain Bacteria; phylum Bacillota_I; class Bacilli_A; order RF39; family UBA660; genus RUG591. Next base: position 22,844 of record CALVOW010000020.1, read on the forward strand.
CGATGGGAAGCAGATTATTAAAGCAAAATTTGCTATCACCATTTACAAGTATTGATATTATTAAAAGAAGACAAGATTATATTGAATCTTTTCTAGTAAACTTTTTAGTTAAAGAAAATATCTCTACTTATTTATTAGATATTTATGATTTAGAAAGATTAATTGGAAGAATTAGTTATGGTAATTTAAATGCGAGAGATATGGTCCAACTTTTAAAATCTTTAAAAATATTACCAAACATAAAACAAGAATTAGAAAGTATTAATTATGATAAAAAATTAAAAACTCTTGATTCCTTAGTTGCCTTACTAGAAAAAAGTATTAATCCCGATGCCCCTTTAACTTTAAAAGAAGGAAATTTAATTAAAGATAATTATGATAAAAGATTAGATGAACTTCGCAGTATTAAAAATAATAGTAAAGATTTTATTTTAAAACAAGAAGAAGCTGAAAGAAAGAGAACGGGAATTAAAAATTTAAAAATTGGTTATAATAAGGTTTTTGGCTATTATATTGAGGTTAGTCGAGGAAGTATTCCGCTTGTAAAAGATGAATTTGGCTATATTCGAAAACAAACTCTCTCAACTGGGGAACGTTATATAACAGAATCTTTAAAAGAAAAGGAACAAATTATTTTAGGGGCTGAGGAGAAAATTGTTAATTTAGAATATGAACTTTTCTTAGATATTCGGAAAAAAGTAATTGAAAAAATTAGTGATATTCAAGAAATAAGTGATATTATTAGTGAACTTGATTTACTTATTTCCTTAGCAACTATAGCTGACAAATATAATCTTGTTCGGCCAACTTTTAATGAAACTCAAGAAATTAAAATTATTGATGGACGTCATCCGGTTGTTGAAGCGGTTAGTAAAGTTGATTATGTTCCCAATGATATTTTAATGGATAAAAATTGTAGTTGTTTATTAATAACAGGACCTAATATGGCTGGTAAATCAACTTATATGCGACAACTTGCAATCATTGTCATTATGGCCCAAATTGGTTCTTATGTTCCTTGTAAAAGCTGTGATATTCCTATTTTTGATAAAATATTTACAAGAATTGGTGCTAGTGATGATTTAGTTAGTGGAGAATCAACATTTATGGTTGAAATGAAAGAAGCTAACTATGCTATTACAAATGCTACAAGTAAAAGTTTGATTTTATTAGATGAACTTGGTCGGGGAACGGCAACCTTTGATGGAATGAGTTTAGCTTACGCTATCTTAGAATATATTCATAATGAAATTGGCGCGAAAACATTATTTTCAACTCATTATCATGAATTAACAGATTTATGTAAAAAATTAAAAAAAGTCAAGAATGTTCATGTTAGTGCCAAAGAAGAAGATGGAACGGTTACTTTTTTACATAAAGTAGTAGAAGGAGCTGTTTCGAAAAGTTATGGTATTAATGTCGCAAGTCTTGCTAAATTACCAGAATCGGTTATTAAAAGAGCTGAAGAAATATTAAAAACTTATGAAAATAAAAACAAAAATAAAAAACAAGAAATTGTGCAAACGAGTTTTTCGTTTGTCGAAGAAAAGGAAGATATAAATCTAAAAAAAATAAAAGATTTAGATTTATTAAATATGACACCTATTGAAGCTATGAATTTTTTATATGAATTAAAAGAAAATTTAAAATAACTCTTTGTAGAGATTTTCTACAAAGAGTTTTTTAGTAGATATTAGAAAGTTAATTATTATTTAACATATTTTCAACTAATTTTTGATTTCTTTTAATTCGTTCATTCAGAGGATTAATTTTTAAAGCTTCTTCAATGTAAAATAGAGATTCTGGTAATAAATTTTTATTGAAACAAGCAATTGATAAAAGATCGTATATTGTTTCATTCCAAGAAAATATTTCATTAATATACGTCTTTTTTTGCTTTTTAATTTTTAAAGCTTGTTTCAAGTAAAAATAAACTTGATCATAGTTTTCTTTTTCATAGTGTAAAATTGCTAGTTCAACATAAGGATCTCTTAAATATGGAGCTTCTTCAATTGCTTTTTCATACCATAATATGGCTTCATCATATCTTTTTAAGTTTTTATATGATCTAGCAATAAATCGCATGGAAGCACATCTTTCATCACGCCAAGTGGCTCTTTTTAAATTTAAATGACAAATTAAGGTATCAATGGCTTCGTTATATCGTTTGTAATACATGTATTCTCTTCCTAAATAGTGCATATTTCGATCATCTTCAGGATCTTCTTTAACAGATAATTCTAATAATGGTAAATAATTACTGCGACTCTTACTTGAATCTGGATAGTGATTTAAAACAATCTCTTTAATTAATTTTCTGGTTTCATTTTGGTTAATATTAGTTAAAACTTCATGCACAGGATGTGTCCATTTATAATCATTTCTAGTATGAATTTTATCTAAATAAAAACTAACATCTGGTTTATTATTTTCATCTAAATGCCAGTTGTAAGTATAAATAATTCTTGATTCACCTTGATAGGCATCTTCTAGTTTTTTTCGCCAACCAAGCTCGAATACTTCATCTAAATCAGTTGAAACACATAAAGTTGCATCTAAAGGAACCATGTCAAGAGCAAGATTTCTTGCTGTATCAAACCTCCATGGATCAATTATGACTTGTTTAACATGTACCCCCAGACTTTCTAATTTTTCTTTGGTGTCATCAGTTGATCCTGTATCTAAAACATAAATTTCATCAGCTTCTTGCATTGATTCTACCCAACGTGAAACAAATTTACTTTCATTTTTGGAAATTGCATATACAATTATTTTCATAAACCCTCCAAAAAATTATATTTTATTTTTAGGTAAATATACTTTGCAAATGAAAATTACCTTCATACTATAAAAGTAGATAGGAGGATATTTTATGTTTCAAGAGAGATGTTATGATAGAGACACGGAAATAAATAATAACTTTTTTGCAGAGGATATGACTAACAATATTGATATGAATGTAAATAACAATTTTGATGGTAATATGGTTCAAAGTGTTGGAATGTCAGGTGGTTTTAATCGTCCACTTATAGAACCAATGCAAGAAAGATGTGTTCACAGAACTATTATGCATGAAGTACCACATGTTTGTCCAATTAGAACAAGAATTATTAATCATCACATATATAAACATACATATAGACCAGATTATTCTTGTTGTGAAGAAAATGTGGTAAGCAATATCAATCAAGGTTCATGTTGCAATTTCCGATAAGATAGCATAAGCTATCTTTTTTATTGCTATTTTTACTCTTTTTTGATATACTACATAGCAATTCGAGGTATATATGGAACAATTAGAAGAAAAAATAAATGAAATTCAAGAAAAAATAAAATTATTAATAGAAAATTTAGATTTAATAAATAGCAAAATAGAAAAAGGTAATCAAACAATCAAAAAATTAGAAGTAAAAGAAAATGAATTAATTTATGAAAATATTGGTTTTGTAAAGTCAAAAAAGCGTAATAATATTATTATTTTTTTAACTTTTCTTCTTGCCTTTCATTTAAATAAATTAATAGAAACTAAATATTTAAATGCTTTTAATATTTCAAATTTACAAATAATTTTTTGGGAAATTCTTGAAATAATTTCTTTTTTTATTCCTATTGTAAGTTTAGTTAATTATTACTTAAAAACAAGGGTAGAACGTAAGAAATTAAAATCTGCAAAAGAGAAAATCCATATTATTCGTAATAAAATATATAGAAAAGAGATGGAAATTGATTATTTAAAAAATTATTATTTGTTATATACGGATGCAATTACAAAATATAAAATTATTTTTCAAGAATTAAAAAAAGAATTAGAAATTTATCAACAAACGAGCGATTATTTGCAAATAACACCTTCTTTTTCAGAATTTTTATTAGAAAAAGAAAAGCAAAATAGAAAAATAGAAGATAAGAAAGTATATAAATTAAATAAAAAGTAATTTACATTCTATTTTCCTAGTGATATAATTGTAGTATATTTTTTTTGGGGAGTGTAGAACATGAATATAGAAGTATTAATTAGTGAAGAAAAATTACAAGAAAGAATTCAAGAAATTGCTTCAGAAATAGAAAAAGACTATCAAGGTGAAGATGTAGTTTTTTGTTCCGTTTTAAAAGGAGCTATTTTCTTTACAGTTGATTTAATGAAAAAGTATAAAGGAGATGCTTTAATTGACTTTATCCGAGTCTCTAGTTATGAGGGGGAAAATTCAACTGGAAAAATTACTTTAAAAATTCCTCTTCAAAAAGAACATATTGAAGGGAAAAATATTATTTTGGTAGAAGATATTGTAGATACTGGAAGAACCTTTAATTATTTAGTAGACTATGTGAAGGATTTAAATCCTAAAAGTGTAAAAACATGTGTTCTTTTAGATAAAAAAGCTCGTCGAATTGAACATTTTGAAGCTGATTATGTTGGTTTTTCAATTGATGACTTATTTGTTATTGGCTATGGTCTTGATTATGATGAAAAATATCGTAATTTACCATACGTTGGATATGTTAAAAAAAATTAAATTTTTAACATATTTTTTTGTCAATTATTTGTCAAATTTTTTTTATTTAACTTGCATATTTTAAAAACAAAGATTATCCTAATAATAGAGGGAGAGTGAAATAGGTGATATATCCATCAATTGATAAACTTTTAAATATTGTATCTTCAAAATATGAGCTTGTTCATATTGCAGCAAAAAGAAGTAGACAAATGCAAAAAACGGGTTTTTATCAAATGCCGATAAAAAAATATAAATCGAAAAAAAATATTGGGCGAGCCTTAGAAGAAGTAGCAGAAGGATTAATTAAAGTAAAAAAAGATAGTGTAACAAATTGTCGGGAAAAAAATTAATGAGCCAAAGAAGATAAAAATGCAAAGAGAGAAGAATTGATAC
>CALVOW010000021.1 GCA_944350445.1 uncultured Bacilli bacterium
TTCATAACAATCAACTTCCTTTATTGTAATAATTATATCAAAAAATTATTGCGAAGAAAATTTACTCTTTTTAGCTGATTTGACATTGTAAATTTGTTTTTCTTGTGTTATTATTTTATTATACGGAGGTTAGTATGGATGATAAAGAGAAAATAGAAAATAACGAAGTTGAATCTGAAAAAGAAACGATTGATACATACTATGAAGAAGAAGAAACTAATCGTAAATATCCGTCTTTTATTTTATTAATTTTATTTACAACTTTTGGAGTTTTATTAGCACTTGGTTTATCTTTTTCAGCTATTAGTTATATGCAATCTAATGAAACGATTAATACTATTATCTCAATTATAAAAGGAGAAGATGATGATAAAGACAAGTATATCATCACTTATGTTGAAAATACCGGTAATTATGAAAATGGAATTAATTTAGTTAATCAATTTCCAACTCCAGATGCAACCGGTAAACTTTTTAGTGGCGAAAATTATGTTTACAATTTTTCTTTAATCATTGGCGAAAAAACTCTTGGAGCTTATTATGAAATAACAGCTGTTCCTGATGCAAGTAATACTTTAAATCCCGAGTTTGTGAAAATTTATTTAGAAAAAAATGGCGAAGAAGTTGATTTTTCTTATCGTGATGATAAGAAAGTAAAAGTATTTACTGATTATACTAATAGTGAATATGAAGGAACTGATGGTAAAGTTATTTATAAGGCCTATATAGATGAGGAAGATATTAAAAATGGAAAAATAGATTTTGTTATGCGTATGTGGGTAAGTGAAGATGCCATTGTTGATAGTGATTATAATAATAAAACATTTGCCGTAAAAGTCAATACATATGCATCATTTATAGATGGGTGATTTATGAAAAATAATACTAATATGGAAGAAAAAACTTTATTTCAAAAAATAAAGTGGTGGGCTAATTTTATTACAACTATCATCATGAATTCTATTATTGTAATTTTAATATTAATTGGTTTTATTTTTCTAGCTTATTATATTGATGTTACAAAAAATGCTAAAAGTGGTACTTGGAAACCTCCATTATATGGTGCTTATGTTATTATAAGTCAAAGTATGGAACCTACTATTCATGTTCAAGATGCAATTGTTATAAAAAGAGTAGATGATTTACAAATTGGTGATGTTTGCACTTATTTATCGAAAGATCCTAGATATTTTGGTATTATGATAACCCATCGTATTATTGGAACTGATGTTGATGAAAATGGTGAAAAAGTATATATATTCAAAGGTGATAATAACTATTCAGCTGATCAATTACCAGTTTATGAATCACAAATATATGGAAAAGTTATTATGAGAATTCCCAAAATTGGCTATATTCAATACTTCTTGTCTAATGCTTATGGTTGGATTATAGCAATTGTTATTCCTTGTGTTGGAATTATTACTTTTGATATTATAAAACTTGTAAAAACTACTAAATCAGGGAAAAAAAGAAAAAGAGGTGTTGTAGATGAAAAATAATAAAATACTAATAATTTGTGTAGCTATTTTATTATTTATCTTTTTAGTATTTGGGACATATGCTTGGTATTTATTTTTCTTAAAAGCTAGTGGTGATTTTGATATTAATAACAATAGTAATTTAAAAGATGGTAATATTGTTTTTAAAGATAATGGTAACAGTGTTTATGATGCTGATGCTAGTATTGTTGAAGACGAACAAGTAGATTCTGTAGAAGCTTATTCATTTCAAGTTATTAATTATGGTGATGAAGATAGTTATAATCTTTATATAGAAGATGTGCCTTTAAATTCTATTGATGACGGATGTACTAGTGAAACATTACTTTCAAGAAGTCAATTAAAGTATCAATTAAAATTAAATGGTACGGTTATTAAGGAAGACTATTTATCAAATATTAATGATAATATTTTAGATACAAGAAGTATTTCTAAAGATGCAACCAATAATTATGAACTTCGTATTTATATTCATGAAGATGCTACTGATTGGACTGGCAAACATTATCATTATAAAGTAGTTTTAAATAATGGAAAATAATAGGAGGAATAAATGAAAAGATTTATAAAAGAATATTTAAAAGTTATTTCATATGCAGCCTTAGGTTTAATTTTTATTGTAGCAAGTTTTTATTTAGTGATGAATTATTATCATTATGAAGAATTAAAAAGACCATTATATATTAGTTCGGGTGATGTTAATTATTTAAATTATCAAGAAAAATTAAATGAGATAAACAATAATTTAAATGAGTTTAGAAACAAAAACAGTACAAATGATAATTTAAAAACTATGTATAATAAATTATTAACTTGTCAAACTGTTTTGCAAAGTGATGGTACCCTAGCTAATTTACCAGTAAATACTTATTTTAATTCTCATGATATTTATCAATTAGGTTCAAAATTTCAAACTGATGTTTTAAATGTTTGTTGGGCGCTTCATCTTAGTTATTTAACGGAAGAAGAAGTTGCTTCAGAATTTCAAGATGTTGCTCCTTATGTAATAAGTTCAATTAATACCATCAATAATCAAGTTAATTTTGCTCTTGCTGAAATTCAAAATAATAGTAGTTACTTTTATACAACCAATATTACATCTTCAACAATTAGAAATTATTTATCTGCTGATTATACAATGATTTCTAATGCTTATAATGAATTTGCTGATATAATTTTAAATTTATCAGAAACAATAAATAAAGAAGTAGAACCTATAAGTGGAGGTAACAATGACTAAGATATTAAATAAATTATTTCGTATATTACATATTATTATGTTACCAATTCTTTTAGTAGCAACTATATATATTGTTATGTTTATGTTTCAAAGATTAGAAAAAGAAATATTTGGTGCTAATTTTACTGAGTTTTTAGGTGTTATTTTCCCTTATCTTTTATTAATTATTTTAAATATTATTAATATGTTTTTAAAACAAAACAATGTTAAAGATAATTTATTTTATAATACTACAGCTTTTCTAGTTATGATAGTAATTACTGTTTTTTGTTTAAGAGCTCTTTTTGATCAAAATATGTTTTTATGGCATAAATATGGCTATAATATGAACTTTAATTATTTTTCTGATCAAATTGCTCCTATGAAAGTAATGTTATATGGTCTTAGTATTGCTAATGTTGTTTTAATGATTGATGGATATATTAAATCGGAAAATAAATCTGAAAAAAATTTAAAAGTCAAAAAAACTGATTAAAAAAAATTTTATAAAACATAATACAAGTAGGTGATATTATGTTTTATTTTTTTGTTCAAGTATTTGTTTCTTTAGGTTTAATTTTAACTACTTTTTATATCTTTAATAAAAAAGAAATAACTAATTTAGAAAATCTTATTATCTTATTTATTTTTAATATTTGTATGTTTTGCCTATATCAAAATATAGGTATTTTATACATGATTTTTTTATCGATTTTTATATTGTTATCTTATTATCTTTATAAGTTTTTACAAGAAAAGAATATAAATGAAAAAATATTTTCAAGTGATAAAGTTTTAATTAATCGTGGTCTTATTAATTTTCAAGAATTAATAAAAGAAAATTATAGTTATGAATCTTTATTATATAATTTAAAGAAAAAAGGAATAGCAAGTCCAAATTTAGTTGATTATTGTATTAAAAGAAATAATGATTTAATTATTTTTCGAAAGAATAGTGTTAAAAACTATCCAATTAGTTTAATTATTGATGGTAATATTTTAAAGGATAATTTATTTAGTATTCATAAAACAGTTGAATGGTTAGATAAAAAATTAAATGAGAATAATTTAGAGCTTAATAATATTAATTATGCTTATTTTAAGAATAAGGAAGTTTATTTTATAACAAATTAGTTTTAGAAAATATTTAAGTTTTAATGACAAGTTAATTTATTTTTGATATATTATAATTAATTGGAGAGTTTTAAAGATGGAAAATAGTAAAATTGTGCAAGAAAATATGAAAAAAAGAAAAGATTGGATTACAGGCGATACATTTGCTTTGCTAATTAAAAACACTAAATATAAAGAAGAAAATGGAAAATATCTTATATTTATTTATGATGATTATGCAAAAGATGAATTATCACGTAGTTATCCTGTTTTTCGAGTAAAAATAACGAAAGACAAAAAATTACCTCAAACAAAAGAAGAGCTTGAAAATTTAGAATATATAATTATTGATGTATCAACAGTCGAGTGGGAACTTATGCTTTCTACCAAAGATAAACATCAAGAAATAATAGATTTACAAGATGAATGGGGTTATTTATATGATTATAAAATAAAAATTTACACAACATATAAAAGTAAACCAGCAGAAGATTTAATATATCTTGGAAATTTTCAACTTACATTACCTAAACGAGAATATTTTCCATATCCATGTAATATTGAGTTACATTTATGGGATAATATTTTAAAAAGAGTTTTGCAAAAATATCATCAAAATAATTTAAATGAGTCAAATATGTATGATAAAGAGTTATGCAAAAAATGGCATGATTATGATAGTATAGGTCTAAATGTTATGCAAACTGTTCAAAAGCAAATAGAAGATGGGACTTTTGTCTATGAAGAGGATGACAAACCTAAAAAAAAGTCTACTTTAACTTATGTTGGAGGGGATCCTAATCATAAAGATTATAAACGTGGTTGTAATAATAAAAAGAATACTAAGAAAAAAGATTAGTATTCTTTTTCATATAAAATTATTAATGACAAGTTAATTTAATTTATGTATAATGAAATTAGATAAAATATTATAGGAGCTTATTTAAGAAAAATCTTAATATTATAATAAGTAAAATAAGTAAATATTAAATAAAAGAGGTTAGGTATGAAAGTTTTTTTTCGAAGATTATTAGCAGCTGGTATTGACTTGTATTTAATAGGAATTGTATGTTTCCTTTTTGATTTATTTTCTAAAAAGTTATTTAATTACGATATACAAATAGAACTTATTTATATTTTATTTCCATTTAAAGATTTAGCATTTAGAGATAGAAGTATTGGTAAAAAAATTCTTGGCTTAAAAGTAGAAACATTAAATGGAGATAAGCCTTTTTTGATTGTTATGATTTTAAGAAATATAACAACTTCCTTGTACTTTTTAGAAATATTATTAATTTTTATTTTTAATAAACGATTAACAGATGTAATTTTTAAAACTCAAGTAGTTTATTTAAAAAACTCAGTTCAAGAAAAACCAATAATTAATTTTAAAGACCAAAATATTAAAAGAGTTGTATTTATATGTGTTTTAATATTTGGTTTATTAATAAATATTAAAATGTTTATTTCTAGTACTAATTTGAATTATAAAAATATGAATATGGAAATGATATGTGAGAAAAATGATGATCCGTTTAGTTATAAGAAAGTTATATTAACAGGATATTATGAGATAAAATCTGGAAATAAAATAGTTACAAAACAAGATATATATCAAAAAGAGACAAAATTAGATGCTAATGAAGCCCGTGAATATTATGAGCAAATTATAAAACTTGATAATTGTTATAATCAAAAATTATCTGATAATATTGTTGAATTTAATTGTTTTGATAATTTATCTAATAAAGAAAAGTATAAAGAATTTCAAGACAAAGATGGTAATTTATCTTTTAGTAAATTTAAAGAATTTTATGAAGAATCTGGATATGTGTGTCAATAGAAAACTGTAATTAAAGAAAAGATTGGATTACACCTGATACATTTGCCTTGCTAATTAAAAATACTGAATATAAAAAAGAAAATGGAAAATATCTTATATTTATTTATGATGATTATGCAAAAGATGAATTATCATGTAGTTATCCTGTTTTTCGAGTAAAAATAACGAAAGACAAAAGAAGAGCTTGAAAACTTAGAATATATAATTATTGATGTATCAACAGTAATAACAGGAGTTATCGACCAATTTTTCGTATTTCAACATTAAAAGTGGTCGATAACTTGCTTTTTTCTTAGAAATAATATATAATTTTTTTAGGTGATAAAATATGGAAAAAATATATAAACGCGAAGATTATTTAAGCAAAATAAGAGGCTTTTATAATGATACTATGATCAAAGTAATTACTGGAATAAGAAGATGTGGAAAATCTTATCTTTTAAAAAGTATTATTGAAGAATTAAAAGAAAATGGAATACAAGATAAAGATATTATTTATATAGAACTTGATAGGAAAGAATATAAAAATATTAAAACGCCCTTAGAATTAGAAAAAGCTATTGATAAATTACTAATAGATGATGATTTTAAATATATTTTTATTGATGAAGTTCAAAATGTTAAGGGATTTGAAACTGTTGTTAATGCTTATAAATCCGAGGAAAAATATTCAATTTTTTTAACTGGCTCAAATTCTTATTTATTAAGTGGTGAACTTATTACTAAGTTAACTGGTAGATATATTGAAATCGAAATGTTACCATTAAATTTTTATGAATATGTTGATATGAAAAGATTTAAAAATAAAAATGTAAATACAAATATTTATCAAGAATTTGAAGAATTTATAGGAAATGGTGGTTTTCCTGGCTCTTTAAACTATGATAATTATGAAGATAAACTTTTGTATACCAAAAATGTAATTAATCAAATTTTCGATAAAGATATTAAAAATCATAAAAAAATAAAAGATAAAGCGCTTTTTGAAGTTATTCAGAAATTTGTGGTAAACAATTTTGGCTCAATAATATCAATTGGAAGTATATATGATTACTTAATAAAAGGTGAAAAAATACCAGTTGATAGAAGAACGATTAAGTCTTATATAGAAGTATTAGAAAATGCCAAGATAATTTATTCCTGTGATTTATTTGATATGAAATCTAAAAAAGTTTTGGATGGGGAAAAAAAATATTATTTAGCTGATTTAAGTATTTACTTTGCTTTAAATACTGACAATAGAATTAATTATGGACCAGTTTTAGAAAATATTTTATTTTCTTATTTAAAAAGTAAGAATTATAGTTTAAGTGTTGGAAAAATTGGAAATTTAGAATGTGATTTTATTGCTAGACGTGGTATTGATGAATATTTTTATATTCAAGTTACGAAAAATATGGATGATAAAAAAACAAAAGAAAGAGAATATAAGCCATTTTATGAAATAAAAGAAATGTATCCAAGATATTTATTTGTTTCTGATTTAGTTTTTCAAAAAAATATTGATGGCATAAATAATGTTAATATAGTAGATTTTATTTATAATAAAGAAGATTTAAAATAACCAATTTAAAAGAACTAAATATTTTATCTAGTTCTTTTCATTTATCTTACTAACTAATTTTTGAATTACCATTTTAAAGTTATTCTCGACTTTCTTAGCTGTTTCTTTTACATCTTCATGAGTTAATATTTCATTTTTAACACCGGCTGCCATATTGGTAATACAAGTGATACCAATACATTTAATACCACAATGTTTAGCAACCACTGCTTCTGGTACTGTTGACATACCAACCGCATCAGCTCCAAGGACTCTTAAAGCTTTTATTTCGGCTGGTGTTTCATAAGTAGGACCTTTCATATAAGCGTAGACCCCTGTTAGACATTTTCCAGTAATATTTTTAATAATTGGTTTTAATATTTCAATATAATCTTTATCATAAACATTCGACATATCGATAAAACGTTCACCAAATTCTTCTTGATTAGGTCCTCTTAAAACACTTTCTGCAAAGAAACTTAATTGATCTTCAATGATCATTAAATCACCTTTTTGAAATTCTAAATTAATTCCTCCGGCGGCATTAGTTAAAATTAAAGTTTCAACGCCAAGTAATTTAAAAATACGAATTGGATAGGTTACTTCTTTTAAATCATAACCTTCATAATAATGAAATCTTCCATTCATAGCAATGATTGGAACATTATTAAGACGTCCAAAAATTAATTCTCCTTTATGTCCTGGGACGGTGGAAACTGGAAAATTAGGAATATCTTGATAAGAAATTACCTTTTTATCTTCCATTAAATCAACAAGTGATCCCAAGCCAGATCCTAGGATAATAGCTATTTTTGGCATATATGCTACTTCTTTTTTTAAAAAATTAACTGTTTCTAAAAACTCTTTCATAAATCCTCCTGTAACTAAAATATATCATAAAAATAATGTAAAAACTAGAAAAATTAAAAAAATGTTGACAAATATCTAAAACTTTAATATTATGGAAATACAGTTTTTAAAGACCATTTATTTTATGGAGGTAAAATGAATGAATTGAAAGAATTAGAAAATTCTTACTTACTTAAAACTCTTAATTTACTTGATCAAACAATTGAAAAATTAGGAGGCAACTTAGAAATTGAAAATGTTAAAATTAACGAATTTCAAAAGTTTATCTTTCAAGAGATAGGTAGTATGGATAAATATGAAATTCAAAGTAATTTATTAGCTAGCGAGATGGACAAAAGTGATTTTGTGAGACGAAGTAATTATTTAAAGAAATTACTTCGTATTAAAGATAATCCTTATTTTGGAAGAATTGATTTTAAAACTTTTGATAATAAGAAAACTTATCAAGTGTATGTTGGAATTACTTATTTAACTACCGATGAAAACGAAAATTTAATTTATGATTGGCGAAGTCCAATTGCTTCTTTATTTTATCAAAACACACTTGGAAAAACTTCTTATTTGGCTCCAAGTGGTTTAGTAACAGGAGAATTACTTTTAAAACGTCAATATAAAATAGTTAATCGGAAGTTAGTGCATATTTTTGATAATTCTTTAAATATCACGGATGATTTATTACAACAAGTTTTAGCTACTAATTCTAGCGATAAAATGAAAAATATTGTTAATACAATTCAAGAAGAACAGAATGATATTATTCGGAATTTAACGGATAAAAACCTAATTGTTGAAGGAATAGCTGGATCTGGAAAAACCAGTGTTGCTTTGCATCGAATAGCCTATCTTTTATATCAAATACCCAATTTACAAAGTTCAAACATTCTAATATTTTCTCCTAATAATTTATTTTCTACCTATATTTCTAATGTCTTACCAGAACTTGGAGAAGATAATACCAAAGAAACAACTTTTTCAGATTTTCAAAGTGCTTATTTGAAAGAATATAAAAAGGTTGAAAGTTTTCCCGATTTTCTAGCGAGATTTTATCAACAAAAAGAATTTAATAAAGATTTAGTTAAACTAAAACAAAGCGATATTATGATAAAACTATTAGAAGATTATGTTGAAGATTTAAGTAATTCTTTAAAATTTCAAAATAATTATCAAGATAAATTAATTAATTATTCCAAAGAATTTTTAAATGATTTATTAAAAAGATATAGTAAGTTAACCATTTATGAAAGATTTCAAAAAATAGCTGAATATATTTGTTTACAAAATAATTTAAGTTATAAAAAACTCGGGAAAAGTATTACTAATAAATTATTTCAATTAGCTAACTTTAATAAAGATATTAAAGTAATTTATCAAAACTTTTATAAAAGTAAAATATTTCAAAGTATTTATCCTTTAACTGATTTGGAAATAAAAGCATTTGTTAATAAAAAAGAAATTAATTATGAGGATAGTTTATTACTTATTTATTTAAAGGGTTTAATAAATGAATTTCCTTATAGTAATTTAATTAAAGAAATTGTTATTGATGAAGCTCAAGATTATAACTTAATTGAGTATATTATTCTAAAAAAAATTTTTCCTCGGGCATCATTTACTATTTTAGGAGATGTAAATCAAACTATTAATCCTTATTATCACTATAAAAGTTTAAATGATATTAATAAAGTAATTGGATCTATTTATTTAAGATTAACAAAAACTTATCGTTCTAGTAAAGAAATTATTGCCTATGCTAATAAAATCTTAAATTTAAATCATGTCGTTGCTATTCGAAAAAGTATAGATAAACCCGTTTTAAAAAGAAAAACCGAAAATATAGAATCGCTTATTGATGACATCAATTATGGTCTTAAATCTTATAAAAGAATTGCTATTATTACCAAAAATGATTTAGAAACTAATAAATTATATCAAACTTTAAAGCCAGTTTTTAATATTTCGAATATGCTAGATCCATCTTTAATTACTAATCCTAATTTAGTTATTATTCCGGCTTATTTAGCTAAGGGGTTAGAATTTGATTTTGTCATTGTTTATACTGACTTTAATAATCACTATTTAAAAGAAGAAAAATATTTATTTTATGTAGCTGTAACAAGATGTCAACATGAGCTTATTGTTTATAATCAAGATAATTATTAAATATTCTAAAAAAATATTAAATTTAATAATAATTTTGAAATTCCTAAATATAATGAATTAGGAGGACTATATGGTCAATAAACAAGGATTGTGGTTTTTAACTTTAACAAGTTTAGCACTGGTTCTAAGTGTCTATTATATTACAATGCCAAATGAGTTATTACTAACAAATAATTCTAGTTTTGCAAGTAATGAAGAAACAGATACAACAAGTGGAGGTTTAGAAGAAGATGATGTCATAATTACCGAAAGTAAAGTAATTACTAGTATGCGAGTTGAACTTGAACAAGAGAGAATGTTACTTTTAGATGAACTTCAAGAAAAATTAACGGATAGTAATTTAACCGTTGATGAAAAAAATGAAGTTTATGAAGATTTAAGATATATATCAAAAATAAGTTCTCTTGAAGAAACTCTAGAAAAAAAGATTAAAGATGAATTTAATTTAGATAGTTTTGTGAAAATTGATTCGGATATTGTTGATGTTGTTATAAGTTCAGCTACTCATGATAAAACTTTAGCTGTTAATATTATGAAAAGTTTACAAGAAGAATTTGAAAGTAAAATGTATATTTCGGTAAGTTTTAAAGAGTAATTAACATTATTTAATTCCTTGCATATAATACATTGTATTTTTGAGAGGAATTTATGAAAAACATTTTAACAATAAGAGAAAAAGAGGTATTTACTTTATTAATTAAAAATAAAACAACCAAAGAAATAGCTCTTGATTTAAACATATCAGAAAAAACAGTTCGTAATCATATATCTAATGCTATGCAAAAATTAGGTGTTAAAGGAAGAGCTGCTGCGGTTATTGAACTTCTTAAATTAAATGAAATATCACTTTAAACGTACTAAAAAGGTACGTTTTTTCATATCTTTAATTGGTGGGATATGTTAAGAAAAAAAGCTTTAAAGAGAATTTATTTAACAACCTTGGTTTTATTTATTATGCTAATTACTTTTACCTTTGATTATTTACAGGAAGATAGTAAGGACACTTTACAAGAAGTAGAATTTGTTTCTAATTTAAATACTAGTCATATTTATTTATTAAATGAAGATAATTTTTTAGTTTGTGTTGATATTTTATTAGATAAAAGTGATACAGTAAGTATGGCATATGAAATAATTAATAATTTGTTTGTTAGTAATAAAAAATATAGTAATTTAAAAGGCATTATCCCGAGTAATACCAAAATAAATAGTATTGATTTTCGTGATAATACCATAACGATTGATTTTTCCAATGATTTACTGAAAGTAAATAAAGATTTAGAAGAAAAAGTAGTTGAGAGTATTGTTTATAGTTTGTTAGAACTTGATGGTGTTGAAAATGTCGTTATTAAAATAGATGGAGCTAATTTAACTTATCTTGAAAAAAGTGAGAAAAATTTACCAATTTTATTAAATGAATCCCTTGGAATTAATAAAACTTATGATATTACTAGTTTAAAAGATACCAAGAAGGTTGTTTTATACTATGTTTTTACAAGTTATGATAAGGATTACTATGTTCCAGTTACAAAGTATTTAAATAGTTCTCAGGATAAAGTAAAAATTATTATTGATTCTTTAAAAGGAAATTATTTTTCTAGTACCACTTTAAGTAGTTATTTAAATCAAAAAACGGATATTAAAGATTACTATCTTGATGAAGATATTTTAACAATTACTTTTAATTCTTTAAATCAAGAGAATTTAGAAAGTGTAACTTATACTTTAGCTAGTAGTATTTTTGATTCAATGGATGTTAATAAAGTTATTTTTGAAGTTGATTCGAATATTGTTGCCGTTAAATTACGTAATTAAACTCCTTCTAAATCAAACTCAGGAATATAGATTTTACTACTTGTGTTATCTAATTGACAATAAGCATTTTTAATACCCAAATTAACCATAAAATCAATAATTTCGTTATAATCTCTTATCTTTATTTTATGATTTAATTCTTCATATTTTAACTTTTTAATAACTGTATATTGATTCATAATACTAATATAAATAGAATCATGATAAGTGTTATATAAATAAGTTATTATCTTTTTGGTATCTTCTTTTAAGGTTGGTAACATCAAATGTCTTACAATAACACCTTTTAAAATATTGCCATCACTTGTAAATTCTACTGGTCCGACTTGGTTTAGCATTTCTTGAATGTTTTTAGTTGCAACCAAAAAATATCTAGGAGCTTTGGAATATTTTTTAGCATATAATTCATCATAATATTTTAAATCTGGTAGATAAACATCAACAAGACCATTTAATAGTTTAATAGTTTCGATATTTTCATAACTAGAAGTATTATAGATAATTGGAATAATAAGTCCTTTTTGTTTAGCAATTTTTAAAGCTTCAATTATTCCTATGACGTGAGGTGTCGGAGTTACTAAATTAATATTAATAGCCCCTTGTTTTTGTAAATTTAACATAATTTCTGCTAAACGATTAGGGGTGATGGTAATTCCAAAATTATCATGGGATATTTTTTCATTTTGACAAAAAACACAACCTAAATTGCAGCCAGAAAAAAAGATTGTTCCTGATCCTTTTTCATTAGAAATACAAGGTTCTTCAAAATAGGTCAGTACGGCTTTAGCAATTTTAATATCTGCTGTTTGTTTGCAAAAGCCAACTTCTTTGTATCTATTTACTAAACAGTTTTTATAACATAAATTACATTTTTCTAAAATATCTTTTTTCATAGTAAATCTATTATACTAGAAATTTACGATTTTCAACATAGAAATTTAAAAATAATCTATATTTTAATGGATAATAAAATAAAAAAGTATCAGAAAGTCTAATTTGTGTTATAATAGCGAAAAGGAGATTTGTATGAAATATTATTTAATTGGTATTAAAGGATCTGGTATGAGTGCTTTAGCTTCACTTTTATATGATCTTGGAAATACTGTTGTTGGTTATGATGATAGTCTGGAAAAAAAATTCACAAGTGCTGGACTTGAAAAGCGGGGTATTAAAATATATCATGATGATTCATTCCAAGTTACAAGTGATTTTGTTGCTTGCTATTCAAATGCTATTAGTCATGACCATAAAGAAATTAAAAGATTAGAAAAATTAAATATAAAAATGATTAAATATCAAGATTTAATTGGTAGTTTAAGTAGGCAGTTTGAAACAATTTCTGTTAGTGGAACTCATGGGAAAACCACAACTAGTTTAATGATTGCAAGTATTCTTGATAAAGTTTATGGAGCTAATTATTTTGTTGGTGATGGAAGAGGTCATGGAGATATTAAAAATAAATTATTTGTTTTAGAGTCATGTGAATACAATAAACATTTTTTAGCCTATGAACCAACCAATTTAATTATTACCAATATTGAATTAGAGCATACAGAGTGTTATAAAGATCTTGATGATATTATTCTAAACTTTAATAAATTAGCTTTAAAAACGAAGAATAATATTATTTTATGTGGTGATGATGAAAATTGTCGAAAGATTAAAACTCAAAAAAAAGTTTATTATTATGGTTTTCAAAGTGATAATGATTTAATAGCTAAGAATTTAGATTTAAATGAAGAAGGTAGTAGTTTTGATGTTTATTTTGAGGATAAATTTTATGGCCATTTTACTTTAAAACTATTTGGTCGCCATATGATTTTAGATAGTCTAGCTTGTATTTTAACTTGTATTTTATATAATGTTGAAAAAGAAGTTATCCAAATGGAATTAAATAATTTTAAGGGAGCAATTCGTCGTTTTAGTGAAACCAAAATAAAGGAAACGATTATTATTGATGATTATGCTCATCATCCAACCGAAATTAAAGCAACACTTGCTAGTATTCGTCAAAAATATCCTCAAAAAGAAGTTGTCGCGGTTTTTTTACCAAATACTTATTCAAGAACCAGAGATTTCTTAGATGAATTTGCTAATGTTTTAAGTCAATTTGATTATTCTTATATTATGGATATTAAATGTGATCGCGAGAATCCTAAGGATTACCCAGGAGTATCTAGTGATGTTTTAATAAAAAAGACTAAGAATAGTCAAAAAATAAGTGTTGAAACACTTGATTTATTAACTAAGCATCTTGATGATGTTATTTGTTTTATGAGTTGTGCTAATATTAGTCCAATCATAAGTAAATTTATTGAAAAAATAAAATAATTACCAAACAAGACTTTTTTCATATAATACTTTGGTGATTCGATGAAAATTAAAATACTAGAAGATGAAAAAATAGTTTTATATTTATATGACTATTTTTTTAATACCTTAGAAAAAGACCAAATAACCAAAGAAATAAAAAAAATATTTTTAAAACTAATAAAATATTATGAAATAGAGATGGGTGGTATTTACGAAGTATTTGTCTATGAAAATAAAAAATATGGAACAATTTTAGAAATTATTAAAAAAGAACAATTATTGTTTCATCCTGATTTAATTGATATTAAATTAAAAATTTTTAATATATCTATTTATTTAAAAAGTTGTGATTATTTTTTATTTAAAGAGTATCAAAATGTTTATTTTGATGGGAAATATTTTTATATTGATATAGAAGAAGTTTCTAATTTATTGCCTTTAATTGAGTGGGTTGATATTTGTTATTTAAAAAAGAATGATTTTTTAAATGATATGCTAAAAATTAAATGATATAACTACCTAAATTTAAGTAGTTATATCTTTTTTTAAATATTCAAATATAATCCGAGAGACTAAATATTTTTTTTCTAAATAAGGGAAGTGTCTAGTATTTTCAATTTTAATTAAGCTTGAGTTTTTGATTAATTTATTTAATTTTAAAGCATCATGAAAAGGTGTAATGGGATCAAATTCGCCCCATAAAATCAGAGTTTCAAGAGTTATTTTTTGATAGTAATTATCAAGTTTTGTGTGAACAATATTTTTAAATGTTTTTAAAAGTCGTTTGTCTAAATTTTTATAATCATTTGAAGCAAAGTGGGAAAATAATTTTTTTAAATATTTTCTTTTTAAAGACTTAGGAAGGAAAAAGCTTAGTTTTTTTAATAATTTATAAAGATTTTGTCTTAAAAATAAAGAAATATTTATTTTCGGTTTAAGTCCAGCCACATCAATTAGTAATAACTTTTTAAATTTAGTAGTATACATAGTTGTTAAAAGTGCGATAATTCTGCCTCCAAAAGAATGACCAATTAAAATGGCATCTTCAATTTGTAAACGTGTAATCATTTCATTTACTATGTTTGCATAGTCGAAAATGGATAAATCAGAAGTGGGAAAACTTGAATTTCCAAAGCCTGGGTAATCAATTATATAGATAGTAAAATAATCTTTTAATGCGGAAATTAAATAATCAAAAGTTTGGCGATTGTCACCCCAACCGGGTAAAATAAAAATAACTTGTTTTCCCATTCCATGTTTTTCATAGTAGATAGAAATATCTTTAATGTTAATATACATATTATCACCATTTTATTGTATGCGAAAATTTATTTATGATATAATCATCTAGTTGGTGGTATTATGAAAGAAGAGGAAATTATTAAAAGTATTTGTAAGAAATATAAAAAAGAAATTTGGTCAAGATTTAATAAAAGTATTAAAGAATTTAATTTAATTCAAGAAAATGATAAAATTATGGTTTGTATTAGTGGTGGCAAGGATTCAATGTTACTTGCTAAATGTCTGGAAGAGTTAAAACGTCATAGTTATTATCATTTTGATTTAGAGTATGTAGTTATGAATCCGGGTTATAAAGAGGAAAATTTAAATCTTTTAAAAGAAAATTTAAAAAAATTAAATATTAAAGCCAAAATTTTTGATAGTGATATTTTTGATGTTTGTGAGAAAATTGCTAATTCTAATCCTTGTTATTTATGTGCAAGAATGCGACGTGGTTTTTTATATAGTAAAGCTAAAGAACTTGGGTGTAATAAAATAGCCCTTGGACATCATTTTGATGATGTAATTGAAACGATTCTTTTAAATATTTTCTATGCTGGAGAGTATAAAACGATGCTGCCAAAATTAAAAAGTACGAATTTTCCAGGTTTGGAGCTTATTAGACCTTTTTATTATGTTCATGAAAGTGATATTAAAGCTTGGGCTAAATACTTAAATTTAAATTTTTTAAATTGTGCTTGTCGGGTTACTAATGGGGAAGTTTCTAGTAAAAGACAAGAAGTGAAAGAGTTAATTCAAAGGTTAAAACAAGGTAATGAAAATGTTGATATTCATATTTTACGAAGTAGTTTCAATGTCAACTTAGATAGTATAATTGGTTATAAGAAAAAGAATAAAAATTATTTCTTTTTAGATGATTATGATAATAATTTGTAAAATAGTTTTGAAAAAATTCGAAAGTATGATACAATAAAGATGTCTAGAAAATTTGATACATTGTAAGTATAAATCCTACATTAAATAGTATACGGGAATCCCGAGCAATAGCTGGTGTGAATGCTTGAGTGTGAGTTCTCGAGAATCCTAAAAGCTAGTAAGGATACCCACCTGTGCATACCACGGGTTTAATTCCACAATGGTCGGTTTTCTGGATAAATTATGTAAAGTCAGAAATAGATTTAATTGACAAGCTTTGTCGAATCTATTTCTTTTTCTTTTAATCTATTTTATATTTCAGTTGGTGATGAAATGGAAAGGGTAGATTTAGATTTAAAAGAATTGATTTTAAAAAATCAAAATTTAATTTATAGTATTGCCAGTAAGTTTAGGGGAGATATAGAAGACTTGTTTCAAGTTGGTTGTATTGGCCTCATTCAAGCCTCGAAAAATTATAAAGAAGACTATCAAACAAAGTTTACAACTTATGCTTATCCTTATATTTTTGGAGAAATTTATAAATATGTTTTAAGAAATAAAAATATAAAACTATCAAATGATGTTGTAAAATTAAATATAGCAATTAATAAAGCTGAAGAATTTTTAATGCAACGCTTTAATCGACAACCAACCGATTTAGAGATTGCCAGTTTTTTAGAAATTCCAGATAATAAAATAGCTGAGACTAGAAATATGTTAGAAACGATTAGTTTGGATAGAGAAGAAGACGATAATAATCTTTATAATTTAATTGGCAGTGAATCAAAAAATGTCGATGATTTTATTCTTTTAAAAGATGCTTTACAAAAGTTAGATAAACAAGAAAGAGATTTAATATTAAAACGTTATTTTTGTAATATGACCCAAAGTGAAATAGCTAAACAAGATGGCGTAAATCAAGTTAGTGTTAGTAGGCAAGAAAGTAAGGTCTTAACTAAACTTCGAAGTTATATGTAATAATAACTATTATTTTTAATAAGAGTCCAGTTAAAAATAATAATGTATAAAAGGAAAAAAGTTTTAAAAAAATTTTTTTCCTTTTTTTAAACGAAAAAAACTTTAAAACTAAAAAATTCTTTTAAATTTTTAACTTAATTTTTTTCTTTACCTTTAAATAATTTTTCTTTTTTTAAATTAGAATAAATTTAGCAAAAAAATGTCAATTTACAAAATTTGACATTTTTAGAAAAAGCATTTATGATGAATTTGTTTCTGGTTTTTGGAAACAGTTCAGGGGGAAATATGAAAAGAAAAATTGTTTTTTTAGTTTTATTATTTATTTTAATTGGATCTTTTAACATCGTAAATGCTGCTAATTCCAAGTCTTTAAAGATGGAATATCAAGATAATATTTATTATACAAGTCGTGGTAATGGTAATTATATTTCCAATATTTTATCTTTTTATTGGATAGATGATGAAGTTGTTTATTGTGTTGAACCAGGGGTTTTGATAAGTGATTATAATTATGTTGGTGAATTGGGTTTAGATAATTTACCATATGATAAAGCAATTAAGGAAAAAATTGAATTAATTGCTTATTATGGATATGAATATCCAAATCATCAAACAATAAAATATAAAATGGCAACGCAAGCTTTAATATGGGAAAGTATTAACAATTCAATAATTGAATTTTGGACAGAAAGATATGGTTATGGAGATTTTATTGATATTAGTTATGAAAGGGAAGAAATTATGAAGTTAGTAAATGAAAATAAAATAAGACCGGATTTTAAGATCGAAAAAATTACAGGGACTTTAAGTGAAGAAATTGTTTTAATTGATACTAATCAAGTTTTAGAAGATTTTTTAATCGTTAGTGATGATACTTTTTCAATTACAAAAGATGGAAATAAATTAATTTTAATTCCTAAAAAGCAAGGCTTAGGAGAAATTATTTTAAAAAGGAAAACTTATGATAATAAAACTTCAATTTTATTTACTTCCATAAATGGTACTAGTCAAAAGTTAGCAAGTCTAAGACCAAATTATGATACTTTAACTTTAAAAATTCCTTATGATATTAAAGCTTCAAAAATTTATTTAGAAAAAGCTGACTATGATACCAAAGAAAATAAACCAAGTGGTGGAGCATCTTTAAAAGGTGCAATTTACGGAATATATGATGTTAATAACAATTTAATTTTAAAACTTGTAACGGATGAAAATGGCAAGGCTGTAAGTCCGGATTTAGCTTTTGGACACTATTATCTAAAAGAATTAAAACCAAGTACGGGGTATCAATTAGATCCAAATATTTATGAAGTCGATTTAAATGAGAAAGTTTTAATTCAAAAAGTACAAGTATATGAAAAAGTTATTAAGAAAAAATTAATTATTTTAAAAGTTTTAGAAAATTTTGAAGATAAATTAATAGGGGAAGCAAATATTACTTTTAATATTTATGAAAAAACAAGTAATAAATTATATCAAAGTGTAACAACGGATTTAAAGGGAGCTCTTGAAATAGAATTACCTTATGGTGTATATATAGTAAAACAACAAAATACAACCCAAGGATATGAATTAGTAGATGATTTTGAAATTGAAATAAATGAAGAAAGTCCAGAGCTAATTGAAATGACCATTGAAAATAAATTAAAGCGTTATAACTTAAAAGTTATAAAAACAGATTTAGAAACGGGAGAAAAAATTTTAAAACCAGGAATTAAGTTTCGCTTAAAGAATTTACTTACGAATGAATATTTAATTAATCCAATTAATAAAACAGATATATTTGAAACTAATGAATTTGGAGAAGTTTTATTTCCTTTTAAATTAGCAGGAACTTTTAGTTTAGAAGAAGTAGATCAAGAAATAGATGGTTATTTATGGAATCAAGAAAAAATTATCTTTTCAACTTTAAATATAGAATTAAATTCTCATCAAGTTACATTTCTTGATGACTTGATTACTATTAATTTTTGTAATCAAAAAGTATTAGGAGCTTTAAAAATAGTTAAATTAGGAGAGAAAATGGTTGTTGAAAATAATACCTATTCTTATCAAAAAATTCCCCTTCCAAACGTAAAATTTAGTCTCTATTCAAGTCTTACTGATGAATTAATTCAAACTATTGAAACTAATGAAGATGGTTTAGCTTTTGTCGATAATTTAGAATTAGGTAGTTATTACTTAAAAGAAATAAAAAGCAGTGGTAATCATTTAATTGATACAAGTATTTATTCTTTCAATTTAGAATATAAAGACCAATATACAGAAAAAGTAATTTATGTTCTTGAACTTGAAAATCATTTGCCAAAAGGAAATTTAGAAATTTTCAAAGTAGCTAAACAAACTAATGAGCCTTTACAAGGTGCATTACTTGCTATCTATAAAGAAAATTTATTAGAAGACGAACTTATTTATGAAGGATATACAAATGCAGATGGAAAAATTATTTTAAATGATTTAGAATTAGGTAATTATTATGTTCTTGAAAAAGAATCACCAGTAAATTATCAATTAGAAACTAAAAAAATTTCGTTTGTTCTTACTGCCGATAAAGAAATTATAAGTTTAAAAGTTGAAAATGAACCTATTGAAATAAAAGTTCCAAATACCTCTTTAAATGAAAATTATTTTAAAAATATTTTAGCTTTTCTCTTTTTAATTACTGGTCTTTTTATAATTGGTAAGGCGAAAAGTCTAAATAATTAAGTCAATCATATATTTTAATATGAGTAAAATATTGGCAAGTTTTCTTTTGACTAGTTTAGCAGGTTTAGCAACTTTAATTGGTTATTTTATTATTTATATTAAGGGAAATAAAGATAAAATAATCTGTTTTTCTCTAGCTTTTGCAAGTGGAGTTATGTTAACAATTTCTGTTATTGATTTAATCCCATCTAGTTTTTCTTATCTAGTTAATTATCACTTATTTTTTCGTGTTTTACTTATTGCTTTTTTCTTTATTTTGGGGGTCTTTATATCTTCTTTTATGGCAATTAATGCCAATAAAAAAAATAAAAACTCTTTAAAAAAAGTAGGAATTGTTTCGATGATAGCAATTACTTTGCACAATATTCCCGAAGGTATCATTACATTTATGGTTTCTGGTGTGGATATTAATTTAGGAATTAAATTAGCTTTGGCAATTAGTTTACATAATATTCCCGAAGGTATTAGTATAGCTGTTCCTTTATACTATGCAACAAGAAAAAAACTAAAAACTTTTTTAATAGTCTTACTAGCTGGTTTAAGTGAAATATTCGGGGCAATTATTTGTTTTCTATTTTTAAAAAATATTATAAATGATTTTTTTATTGGTATTTGTTTTTCTTTAATAGCTGGAATTATGATAAATATTAGTTTAAGTGAAATTTTACCTGAGTCGTTTAAATATAGAAAAAATAAAATTTGTTATTTTGGTTTTTTACTTGGAGTTTTAACAATGATTATTAGTCATGTTTTAATTTAAAAATAATTTTCATCTAGTACTTCGTAGGAAAAATTTAGAGAATCTAATAATTCTTTTCTTTTTTCAGAAATTAAAATAATATAAGTAATTTCTGCATCAAAATTTTTTTCAAGAATATTTTCTTCATTAATTATTTTTAAAAAACTTTTATTTTTTTCATAGGGTATAACTATTTTAATTTTTAGTAATTTTTCAAGTTTAATTATTTTTGTTTTCTTTAAACAAAGACTAGAGCTATTCGCATATGCCCGAATTAAACCACCACTGCCTAATTTAATTCCCCCAAAATAGCGAATGACAAAGCAAACAATATAATTAAGTTTATTTTTTCTAAGTACTTCTAAAATTGGCACTCCAGCTGTTTTTGAAGGCTCCCCATCATCACTACATTTCATTTTTTCATTTAGAATATAAGCATAGCAAATATGCGTTGCATCCTTATATTCTTTTTTTAAATAAGTTAAATAATTATTTATTTCTTCTTCTGATTTAACTTTATATAAAAAAGTAATAAATTTTGATTTATTAATAATTATTTCATTGCTAACATTATTTTCAATTATCATAATATCTTCCTTTTCTATATTGTAGCATAGATAAATAGAAAAAATAAAGTGTAAAGTTATGTAAATTAAATTTAGCTTAAAAATTATTTTTTTCTTTAAAAATTAAGTAAATATTATTTTTTAAAAAAATAAAATTAAAAAAATAAGTAAAATTTAAAATAAAAAAGAAGAAAAATTTAATTTAGCTTTAAATTATAAAAAAATTTCTTTTTTGACTATTAGTATTATTTTTTGATATATTAATTTTATCCCATTACTTTATAGCTTTAAAAAATATAAAATACATGTCAAGGTGATTGATTTTAAATAATAAACACGTTAAAATTAAAGTAAGGATAAAGGGTAATTAGACAAGGAGGAATTTATGAATAATCTAAAAAAAGATGCTGATAAGGCATTAGAAAATGTTTTAGCAGAACTTGAAAAACAATTTGGAAAAGGAACAGTAATGCGACTAGGTGATAATACTCATGCTAAGGTGGAAGTAGTATCTAGTGGTTCTTTATCTTTGGATATTGCACTTGGAGCTGGTGGCTATCCAAAGGGACGAATTATTGAAATTTTTGGTCCGGAATCAAGTGGTAAGACTACTTTTGCTCTTCATGCGATTGCTGAGGTTCAAAAATTAGGAGGAAAAGCAGCTTTTATTGATGCTGAACATGCTCTTGATCCTGTTTATGCTAAGAATTTAGGAGTTAATATCAACGATCTTTTATTAGCTCAACCAGATACAGGTGAACAAGCCTTAGAAATATGTGAAGCCTTAGTTAGAAGTGATGCTATTAGTATTGTTGTCATTGATTCAGTAGCAGCCCTTGTACCACAAGCAGAAATTGATGGAGAAATGGGAGATTCACACGTTGGATTGCAAGCAAGACTTATGTCTCAAGCTTTAAGAAAATTATCAGGAACGATTAATAAAACGAAGACGATTGCCATTTTTATTAATCAGTTAAGAGAAAAAGTTGGAATTATGTTTGGTAATCCCGAAACAACTCCTGGCGGACGAGCTTTAAAGTTTTATTCTTCAATTCGTCTTGATGTTCGTAAATCAGAACAGATTAAAATAGGTGATTCTGTAGTTGGAAATAAGACGAATGTCAAAGTTGTTAAAAATAAAATTGCTCCTCCATTTAGAACAGCCACCGTTGATATTATGTATGGTGAAGGAATAAGTAAAGAAGGAGAAATTATTGATCTTGGAGTTGACAGTAATATTATTGAAAAATCCGGATCTTGGTTTTCTTATAAAGGCGAAAAATTAGGACAAGGAAAAGAAAATGTTAAACTACTTTTAAAACAAAATACGAAATTAAAAGACGAGATAGAAAAACAAATACGAGAGTTTTATAATATTGCAACTGAGAAAGAAAATAAAGAAAAGTAATTTTTAGCAAAAAATGTAGTATTTTAAGAGTAATTAATGGTATTCAAAATCCCCTTATTTGCATACATTAAAGTGAGGAGGATTTATGTCTAGTTATAGAGAGATTGTTACCAAAGCTGTTTTAGGAAAAGGTAAAAAAATATTTACACATTCTCATTTTATTGATGTAGCAAACGCTCCTTCTAATGTCCTTGGTTGTTGGGTTATTAATCATAATTTTAAAGGCGTAAAAGAAGGTGAGAAAATAATTGTTACAGGTAGTTATGATATAAATATTTGGTATTCATATGAAAATGATACTAAAACAGATGTTGTAAAAGAAACATTTAATTATAAAGAAACTGTTAATATTCGCGAAAAAGATGGAGTAGATTATACGGATGCTTCTATCATTGTCAGAAGTTTAAAAGATCCTACTTGCAAAGAAGTTGAAATAGAAGGAAACAAAATTAATTATAAAGTTGAAGAAGAATTAGGAATTGAGTTAGTAGGAGATACAAAAGTAAAAATATTAGTTGATGATAATATGGATGATTGGGAAGAAATTGTTGATGAAAAAGAAGCTATGCAGCAAATAGAAGAAGAAGTTGATGAAAATTATTTAGAAGAAAGTAAGGATAAAAAAGCATAAAGTAATTTTTAAAACTTTATGTTTTTTATTAATTTTTTAAAAATTAGTAGTATCTAGATTATTTAGATTATATAATAGAATAGGTGAAAAAATGAAAAAAAATATAAATTATTTATTAGTAATAATTATTTTAATTTGGGATTTATTTCTATTTAAAGAAGCTATTGTTACCAAAAACTTTGAAACTATGTCAGCAATTTGTACTTTACCACTTGTTTTTACAATTCCTTTCTTAGTTAGAAAAGTATTAAAAATAAATATTAGTAGTTGTTTGGAAACTATCTTTATTGTTTTTGTTTTTTTAGCCCAATTTTTAGGTTCATGTGTTAATCTATATGATCAAGTTTTTTGGTATGATATTTTTACGCATTTTCTCTCAGGAATTTTTTCAGGGTTAATAGCCTTAGTAATATTTGAAATATTTAAAAAGGACATCAAAAAAGATGTTTGGTTTTATATTATTTTTATCTTTGGTATAGTTTTTATTGTAGCTGGTTGTTGGGAATTTTTAGAATTTTTAATTGATAAAGTAACAGGTAGTAACATGCAACATGCAATTGATACACGAGTTGATGATACAATGACGGATATGTTAAGTGCTGTAATAGGCGGAATTGTTTTTAATTTGGTGTACTTTTTCGAAGCAAAAAGTAAAAAAGATGGGATTATTTTGAATAAAAAAATTATCTTTTAGAAAAGTAATAAAAGATAATTTTTTAATTATAAATACTATTTGTCATTTTACTTACAGCTATAAAAATATAGGAAATCATGTACCAAGTTTGATAGTTGACTGTTCCGGTTTGGCTTAGATTAAAAACTTTTTGAAAAGTTTTAACAGCTTTGGTTGTATCACTATTAAATAAACCAGAAGGATTTTCAATAGCTGGAATTCCTGGGTAACTTCCTCGAATATAGTTTAAAGTATTTTGTAACTTAAAAACATCTAAATTACAATCTCCTTCGGTTAATGCTTCTGTAAAAGAGTAGGGATAACTTTGGGTTGTTTCAGCCTCATAAATATTTATATTATCTCCATAATAATATTTTAAAATTTCTATATAATTATAACCTTGATCACCTAATTCTTTTGAGCCCCATTGACTTAAATTACCAGGTTCAGTTGTACTGCTCTTATAATGAGCAAGTAATGGTTCAATTCTGTATCCTTGTCTAATATAATTGGTAAATATTTCATCAACAATTCTTGATATTGGTTCAAATATGGTTCCATTTACCGTATATTTTTGATCATAACTAGTTGTTGATGTTATAGTAAAATCATAGCCTCGGCTTTTATACCATTCTGTAAAAATTCTATTTAGGGTGTAGGAAATAATTGCTAAGACATTGGCTTTTATCGTTTCTTCGGGCCAAGTACTATAAATTTCACTACTAGCTACATTTTTAATGTAATCGATAAAAGGTACGGTATAATTGGGAGCACTAAAATTGGTTGGAATCCCATCATGAACAACAATATTTTCTGGAATTAAAACTTTGGAAAGCACGAGTGGAGTTGTTTCTTTGTTTTCCGAGCTTTCTTCTTGAATATTTTGTGGGTACTCTTGCCATAAAGTATTTGGTGTAATAACAGATGTTTCACCTTCTTGATTTTCATCGATTGATGTTAAATAAATATTTTGAATCGAGGTTACTCCATCAAATATTTGTACCCCTTCAATTGTTGTTGGTGTAAGACCTAAAGCAGTAACACTAACATCATATGTTTCATATGGTCTTACTTCATGTTGCTCTTTTTCAGAATAAATCTTATCAACCGTTTCTAATGTAAAAGGTAAAGTTTTTCCATCTTCATCAGTTGTTTTGGTGATTAGATCAACTCCATTTTTGGATACAGTAACTCTTGCATTTTTAATAGGATTAGCAATAGTATCACTGTAAACATTAACTATTAAATATCCATTAATCATATTTCACTTTTATAAATAGTTTAAAAAATTAATCTATTATCTCCTTTCTTTATATTATATATAAGTTTTTTAAAATAAATGAATATAATTTAGAGAGGTGATTATATGTTAAAAGAAAATTTACAACTTGGAAGTAGTGGCGATGATGTTCGTATTTTGCAAGAAAAACTAAAAATATTAGGTTTTTATAATCCCATTATTACAGGTGATTTTGGACTAGCAACTGAAGTTGGTGTCAAAGCTTTTCAAAAGGAATATGGACTTTTAGAAACTGGGGTAGTTGACGATAATATGTGGGAATTATTGTTTGAATATACAGAACCAGCTACTTATAATACTTTAAGCGATTATCCAATTTTAGGATTAGGTTCTAGTGGTTCGTATGTTCGTGATTTACAAGTAAAATTAAAAACTCTTTTATATTATACGGGCGAAATTAATTCTTATTTTGATATAGAAACGCAAATTGCTGTAAAAAGATTTCAATTTCATAATAAGCTAACAACTACCGGAATTGTTGATAATCAAAGTTGGAATGTACTTAATACTTTATATGGTAATTTAAATGAATGTGTAATTGATAGTATTGAAAATGAAAATTCTTTTGATTATGTGGTTTTAAAAGGAGATACTTTATATTCAATTGCCAAAAAGTATAATACAACCGTAGATGCTATCAAAGCACTTAATGATTTAACCGATAATACTTTAAGTGTTGGTCAAGTTTTAAAAATACCTATTCGAGAAACGAATATTTCTAATGTTCATACTGTTCAAGTAGGGGATACTTTATATTCAATTGCTAAAAAATATAATACAACTGTAGATGCCATCAAAAACTTAAATAATTTAACTAGTAATACATTAAGTATAGGGCAAATTTTAAAAATCCCAATTAGTGAAGAAACTGTTCCCGAAACAACTTATACAGTTCAAGCCGGAGATACCTTATATTCAATTGCTAAAAAATATAATACAACTGTAGATAGAATTAAGAGTTTAAATAATTTAACTAGTAATACATTAAGTATAGGACAAATTTTAAAAATTCCAACTAGCAATGAAAATATTTCTACAAAAACGCATATAGTTCAAGTAGGAGATACCTTATATTCAATTGCTAAAAAATATAATACAACTGTAGATAGAATTAAGAGTTTAAATAATTTAACTAG
>CALVOW010000022.1 GCA_944350445.1 uncultured Bacilli bacterium
ATGGAAGGAGTATTGACGGAAATGACCGAAGACGAAAGAATGTGGGGACGTTTTTACAACAAAGAGGAAGAAGAAGCGAGAATTTGGGCTGGTATTAGAAAAGAAGAACGTGCGGAAGCAAAAGAAGAATTACGAGATGAAGTAAAAGCCGAAGTAAAAGCTGAAGTAAAAGCCGAAGTAAAAGCTGAAGTAAAAGCTGAAGTAAGAGCTGAAGTAAAAGCTGAAGTAAGAGCCGAGGCTTTAGAAGAAGGAATCAATAAAAAAACTAAAGATGTTGTTATTAACATGTATAAAAAAGAATTAGATATAAATTTAATTAGTTCATGTGTAAATATAAAAAAAGAAGAAGTTGAAAAAATAATTCAAGATTATCTTTCTTTAAATAAGAAAGATTAAAATATAAAGAGAAATATTTCTCAAAATATGATTTCGTAAGTGTGTATTTTTAATATTACACACTTTATTTATATTTTTACTTGAATTTTTAGGTAAAAAATAATTAACTTTTATTTTTTTAGAACTGTTTTGTATAAAAAAAATTTAAAATATCATAATATTAATGATAGAAAAATAAAATATTATTAGGTGGAAAGTGATACGTTTTTTTCTATTTTTGATAGGATTTGGTTTTTCAATAATTGGATGCATGTATATAATTTTATACTTAAATTATCTAACGATTGGCTATACAATGCTTGATTATTTAAGTTTTATTTCAAGAAGATTTGAATGTTTACTTGCTATTGTTGGTATTATTTTAATTGCAATAGCAATTTTTAAAAAAGGAGATTAAATGATATACATATATGATATTTTATTAAATTTTAATAATGAATTTTATGAATTTTATGAATGGGAGAAAAGTGATTTGCTTTTTCATACTAAAAAAATTCCTATTTATAAAGTCGAAACCAAAGTAATTGAAGATTTTTTAACGAAAAAAGTAATAATTGATTCGCCTCTATTATTAGAAATTTATAATAAAACGGAAATGTTTGATAATAAAAAAGTAAAAACAATTCCTTATGCTTTTTTACTTACCGATTCTTATCGCGTAATAGGAGTTTTATTAAATGAAGATCATGTGGTTATAAAAATAAGTGATTTATTATTAGATGAAGAGGAAGATGCTAGAGAAATTTCTAAAAGATGCAATTTTAAAGAACTTACATATAATATAATAGGAAGTAGAAAAAATCATTATTTTTTAACTAGAAGAGAAACAAAAATAAAAAAGTATTTACAACTAGAAATAAAAAATGCTTATCAGACAAATGATATTTTAAGACTTGAATATTTATATTTTGAATTATTTAATAAAAATTGTCTTGATAAAGATAAAATTTATCAAGAATTAATGGAATCTTTGCAATTAGAAATAACGGAAAAACACATAAAATTATTTGAAATTATGAAGCTTTATTCTGCAAATAAGAAGTTACCAAATTTGACAAATTAAAGGGATTTTGGTAAAATAATAAAACGTCACATGGAAAGAGGTGGATTATGTTTTATTCAGTTATGCAAGCAGAAAGTTTATGTGATAGTGATCCGTCCCTGGTTTTCTCGTTAATAAAAGAAAATGATGTAGAGGTTTTAAATCGGATCATTAGTAAAGATGACTTTGATTTTACAATTTGTGATGAAGATGGAAATAATATTGTTATGTGCTTATTAAAAAACAAACAATATGATTTAGTTTTAAAATATGTGGATAAGGTTGATATTAATCATCAAAATAAAGACGGAGATACCTTAGCACATATTTTAGTTGGTCTTAATTATGTAAGTGTAAAAGAAATTTTAGAGAAAGTATTAAATGATAAAAGATTTATTTTAAATATTAAAAATAAAAACGGAGAAACGATTTTAGATAAATCTATTCATAATAATTATTTATATACAACTATAAAGATTCTTTCGAATAAACGTTTTAATTCAATTGATGTTTATTCATTTAAAAATTTATATGAAACGTATATTAAAAGTAATAATTATGGTAAATACTCAAAACTTAGTAACTTAGAAATTATCTTAGATAATTTAGAAAATAAACCACTTATGCCAAGAATGAAAAAATTATTACGAAATATCTATAAAAATTTAGATGTTATTAAAAGTGATTTGAATGTATCAAAGACGGAAAATCTAGATAATATTATTAATGGCGTAATTATGGAAGTTATTAATTAAATGGCTTATTAAAATAAGCTATTTTTTTTGCATAAAATAGTTATTTTTTTCCATATTATAAATGGGTGATAAAATGAAAAAAATGTTAATTGCATTTATTATGGTACTTTTTTTAACAGGTTGTAATAATGATTTAATGAATACACCAACGAAAAGAGTAGAGACGATGTTAAATAATTATGTAACCTTAGATGAAGAAGTTGTAGATGATTTAGATAATACGCTTTTAGAAGAAACTGTTATGACTAACGAACAAAAAAGTCGCTATAAAGATATTTTGAAACGTCAATATCAAAATTTATCTTACGAAATTAAAGATGAGACAATCGATGGGGATACAGCAACAGTTGAAGTTGAGATTGAGGTTTATGATTATAGAAAAATTATAGATGCAGCTGATGATTATTTAAATAATAATCAAGATGAATTTTTAACTGAGGATGGTACGACAACCGATATTTCAAAATTTAATGATTATAAATTAGACTTGTTAGAAGAGGCTAAAGATAAAGTTACTTATACATTAAATTTAACACTTAAAAAAGTAGATGATAAATGGACATTAGATGATTTAACAGATACAGAAATTAGTAAAATACATGGTCTATATGCATATTAATAGACCTTTTTTTATTGTTTTTTTAAAAATGCCTTGCATTATTTTCAAAAAAAGGTTATATTATTATTACTTACTAATTCTTGGTCTTGGATTCCTCAAACCTTGACAAGGAATTAGCGAATATAGAAAAAGGAGGAAATTATGGCTTTAACAAAAGAAAAGAAAACGAAAATTGTTAATGAGTTTAAAAGAGATGAACATGATACTGGATCTGTTGAAGTACAAGTTGCTATTTTAACTAATGAGATTAATGCTTTAACAGAACATTTAAAAGTTCATATTCACGATCATCATTCAAGACGTGGGTTATTAAAGAAAGTTGGACAAAGAAAAAGTCTATTAAATTACCTAGCTAAGAAAGATGTTCAAAGGTATCGTGAATTAATTAAAAAATTAGGATTAAGAAAGTAGACACTTGTTTTTAGTGTCTTTATTTTTTAGATTGGAGTTAGAATGAAAAAAATATTTGAGAAAGATTTTTATGGAAATAAAATAATAATAGAACATGGTGATCTTGCTAAACAAGCAAGTGGGGCGGTTTTAGTTCGTTTTAATGATACCGTCGTTTTATCAACAGTTTGTGTTTCCAAAACAGCTAATTTATTATCGGACTTTTTCCCTTTAATGGTTGTTTATCAGGAAAAATTATATTCCGTTGGAAAAATTCCTGGTGGTTTTATAAAAAGAGAAGGTAGACCTACTGAGGCGGCAACTTTGGCAGCCAGAATGATTGATAGACCTATGCGACCATTATTTCCTGAGGATTTTCGAAATGAAGTACAAGTTGTAAATACGGTTTTATCAGTTGATCCTGATTCTCCACCGGAAATGCCAGCTATGCTTGGTTCTAGTTTAGCAACTTGTATTTCTGAAGTTCCTTTTAATGGACCAATTGCTGGAGTTAAAGTTGGACGTGTTGATGGAAAATTGATTATTAATCCAACTGTTCAAGAAAGCGAATTATCTGATATTGATTTAACGGTAGCTGGAACGAAAGAAGCTATTAATATGGTTGAAGCGGGAAGTAAGGAAGTATCAGAAGAAGATATGTTAGAAGCTTTAATGTTTGGACATGAAGCTATTAAAGAATTATGTGCTTTTGAAGAGGAAATTATTAGGGAAATTGGTATTTCAAAAATGGAATATCCTTGTTTAGTTATTGAAGATGAATTAAGAAGTGAAGTAGATACTTTAATTCGAAGTGATTTAGATAAGGCTTTACGAATTAAAGATAAATTAGAAAAATATGCAGCTATTGATAATCTTAAAGAGTCTTTAATCAATAAATATACTGAGGAAAAAAGTGATTTAACGGAAGAAGAAATTAAAGAATTAACCGTTAAACTAGTTCGTATTTTTGAGGGTATTGAATATGAATTATTTAGAAATATTACCGTTTTAGAACATACGAGGTCTGATGGCCGTGAAATGAATGAAATTAGACCTATTGAAACCCAAATTGATTTACTTCCAAGAACGCATGGTAGTGCTTTATTTACAAGAGGGCAAACACAAAGTTTATCAGTTACAACCCTAGGAGCCCTTGGGGAACATCAAATTTTAGATGGCTTAGATATTGAAACTGAGAAACGTTTTATGTTACATTATAATTTTCCTGCTTTTTCAGTTGGGGAAACAGGAAGGTATGGAGCCCCTGGAAGACGAGAAATTGGTCATGGGGCCTTAGGAGAAAGAGCTCTTGCTCAAGTAATTCCAAGTGAAGAAGAGTTTCCTTATACAATTAGGGTGGTATCAGAAATTTTAGAAAGTAATGGTTCTTCAAGTCAAGCTTCTATTTGTGCAGGTTGTATGAGTTTGATGGCAGCTGGCGTTCCAATTAAAGCTCCGGTTGCAGGAATTGCTATGGGATTAATTACAGCTGGTTCTAAATATACAATTTTAACAGATATTCAAGGTATGGAAGATCATTTAGGAGATATGGATTTTAAAGTAGCAGGAACGAGAAAAGGAATTTGTGCTTTACAAATGGATATTAAAATTAAAGGAGTTACCAAAGAAATATTAAAAGAATCCTTAGCTCAAGCCCGCCTTGCTAGAATGGAAATTTTAGATAAAATGAGTTTAACGATTGAAAAACCTCGTGAAGAAGTTTCAAAATATGCACCAAAGACCTTGACATTTATGATAAATCCTAATAAGATTAAAGATGTAATTGGTAAAGGTGGCGAGATGATTACCAAAATTATCTTAGAAGCAAGTAATGTAACATCTGTTACTGATATCAATGCTGTTAAAGTTGACTTAGAAGATGATGGACGAGTTATTATTTATCATAGTGATTCGGAAATTATTGAAAAAACGGCTAAGATGATTCAAGATATTGTTCGAGAACCCGAAGTTGGAAAAATTTATAATGCTAAGGTTGTTAAAATAGAAGATTTTGGTTGCTTTGTGCAAATTTGGCCTGGTTGTGAAGGATTAGTTCATATTTCACTTCTTAGTAAAGAACATGTTAAAAAAACCGAAGATGTTGTTAAACTTGGTGATGAAATCTTAGTAAAATGTTTAGGTTATGATAAAAAAGGACGTCTTAACTTTTCAAGAAAAGATGCCTTAAAATAGAAATAAATTTAACTTTATTTCTTTTTGCTGAAATAGCTCAGCTGGTAGAGCAATCCTCTCGTAAGGGATAGGTCATGGGTTCGAATCCCTTTTTCAGCACCATGGGTGATTAGCTCAGTTGGTTAGAGTGCTTGCTTGACGTGCAAGAGGTCATAGGTTCGAGTCCTATATCGCCCACCATATTGATTATTAATAATATTGTATAGATTATTTTAATTATTTTTATAGAAAAGTTATTCCATTATATTGGAGTAATTTTTTTATTTACACCCTAAATTAATTTACTAGTTTGTGGTAATAAAAATTTGACTTTTCATGACGAAAATAGAAAAAAATAATAATATATAAATAAAATTTTTATTTGTATTTTAAATTTAAATATTAATTGCATAATTTTTTTTAAACTTGTATAATATAATATGATTAAGGAGGAATTATGGTTGAATTAAATAAAGATAAGGTAGAAGCAATAACATTATATACTGGGACAAAAGGTTATCATAATTGTTATTGTAAATGTCCTTGTTGTACGCAACGGAATATAAATGATTCTTATCAAGGTAGTATCTCACAAATCGAAGAATTATTAAACAATTTTCCATATCTTAAACAATTATATATTTTAGGTAATCCTGATCCATTAGTTGATGCAACTTTTTGTAATCAAGCATCGAAAACAGCCATTGCTAAAAATATAAATGTTTGTTATTCAACATCTGGAGTTGGAGGTATTCAAAGATTAAAACAATTAGTTGAGGGAATAAATCCTTCTTTTGTTGACTATATTTCATTTAGTATGGATACAACTAGTAAAGAAAAAATGTCGGCTTTAAAAGGAATTAATTATCCATATGATAAGGTTATTGAAGAAATAAAATGGGCAATTAAAAACAATTATTTGGTAAAAATTCAACCGACTCTATGGTCTTCTAACTATATGGATACTTATAAAATAATTGAATACTTTGCTAATTTAGGAATAAACTTATTTACCTTTCATATTGGTTCTAATGAAACAAATACAACTAACAATAATTTACATTTAACAGAAAGTGAAGTAAAATATGTTCATGAATTAATTGAAAAAGCTGTTTTAAAATACAATGTGCAAGTTACTTGTCCCGTGATTTATCCATCTTGTGGAGAAAATGATCAAAACAAATGGTATTGTATGAATCCTTCAAAATGTCGAGAGTTATTAGTATTTTTACGGGAAAATGGTATTTATGTAACTAATGTACCAATCTTATCAGAAATAGATGAAAAATATTGTTATTCCCTAGATCAACCAATTTTCTTGAATGAATTAGAACATGATGAAGTTTGTCCGGCTTCAAATGATACAGCTAAAACAAAAACATTATGTCGTTATGTAAAAAGAAAATGGAATTAGTTAAAAAATAAGTAAAGGGGTGAAGTATGAAAAGGAAAAATATAAAATTTAAACTAATATGGACTTATTTAAAAGATGATAAAGGTTTTATTATTTTATATATATTATTATTTTTATTAGCTTATATTCCCCCTTTTTTAATTCCGGTTTTCAGTGGTTATGCTTTGCAAAATTTAGTTGATAGAAATTTTGCAAATTTTCTTTTAAATTTATTATTTTTAAGTGGTATAGGTTTGTTTTCGTATACAATTATAAGAGTTCCGTTAGAACATTTATACGTTTATTTAGAAATTAAATTCATGAAAAACATTAGTCAAGATTTATATCATAAAATAGATAATTTACCTTCGATTGCTTTTGAAGAAATAGGCGTTGGCGAATATATAAATAGACTTTATAATGATATTGATAGAATTATGGAGTTATTAAAAAAAATTCTTAAAATGTTATGTAAATCTTTGGTTGTCTTTGTATTTTTAATTGTTAGTTTTACTATTAATTATATAATAGGAATAGAATTTGTTATCTTTTCTCTTTCTATGGGATTTATATCTTATAAATATTTTCCCAAAATTAAAAAGAAAAACGAAATGTTAAAAAAAGAAACGGATAAATACATAAAAGAATCAACGGAAAATATAACAGGTATTCGAGAAATTAAATCTTTGGGTATAAAAGTTATGACCGAAAAATTAATTAATAAAACGTTAACAAACTTATTTAAAAATAGTAAAGATATTAGAAAGTATGAAATATCTTATTATACTTTAAATGGCTTTGTTTATTTAGTTTTAGAATTTTTAATCTTATTTACAGCCGGATTTTTGGTTTATCAAGGAAAAATTTTCTTAGCTTCCTTTGTAATGATTGAATCATATATTTGGCGAATTGATGAAGTCGTTGAAAGTTTAAGTGATTTTGGAATTGATTATAATAAAGTTGCCGTATCTTTAAATCGCTTAGATGAGATCTTAAATAATAAACTTTATATGGATGAAAAATTTGGGGAGATAGATTTAAAGGATTGTAAAGGAAAGATTCGGTTTGGAAATGTCAAATTCAAATATCGAAAAAATGAAAATTTAATTTTAAAAGGTTTAAATTTAGAGTTTAACCCAAATAAAAAAATTGCTATTGTTGGTAAAAGTGGAGAAGGAAAAACAACTTTATTTAATTTATTACTTCGTTATTTTGATCCAACTAGTGGAAATATTTTTATTGATGATATAAATATAAAAGATTTAACCGAAAAATCTTTAAGAAATAATATATCGGTCATTAGACAAGTTCCTTTTCTTTTTAATAAAACAATTTTTGATAATTTTAAATTAGTATGTGAGGATGTTACCTTAGAAGAAGTTAGAAAAGTTTGTAAAAAAGCTTATATTGATGATTATATTATGAATTTACCTAATAAATATGATACGATTGTTGGCGAAGGGGGAATTAATCTTTCTGGGGGTCAAAAGCA
This sequence comes from uncultured Bacilli bacterium, assembly GCA_944350445.1. Lineage (GTDB taxonomy): Bacteria > Bacillota_I > Bacilli_A > RF39 > UBA660 > RUG591. The sequence continues at coordinate 8,260 of CALVOW010000022.1, forward strand.
AAGAATAGCAATTGCTAGAGCCTTACTTTTAAATACCAAAATAATTTTATTTGATGAAGCAACTAGTGCCCTTGATAATAAAAGTCAAGCTTATATAAAAAAGACAATTGATGCCTTAGTAAAAGATCATACAGTTATTATCATTGCTCATCGTTTATCAACCATTATTGATGCTGATATTATTCATGTTATTGATAAAGGTAAATGTGTTGCTAGTGGAAATCACAAATATTTGTTAAAAAATAGTAAAATTTATCAAACTTTATATACTAAAGAAGCAACTTATTGTGAGGAAGAAATATAAGAAAAATTTAGACATTTGTTTTGTATTTTGTTATAATAAAAATATGGAAGAGTTTGTTAGTTTTTTAATATTTGAATTATTTCTTAAAAATCCTTTATTTTGGTTACTAATTATTTTAGGAATTATGAGTCTATTTTTCTATAAAAAAATAGTTGGAGCAGCTGGTGAATTTTGGGTTAAAAGAGAGTTAAAAAAACTTTCAAAAGAATATTTAATAATAAATGACTATATGATAAGAATTGGAAATAAAACTTATCAAATTGATCATATTGTAGTATCTTTATATGGTATTTTTGTAATTGAAACTAAACAATACAATGGCTATTTAACTGGCAATGATTATGATAAAACTTGGATTCAATATTCTGGTAAGAAAAAATATTATGTAAATAATCCTATTCATCAAAATTATGGACATATTCAAGCTTTAAAAAAAGCTTTAGAACTATCGGATAATAATTTTATATCAATTGTTTGTATATCAAGTCGAGCTAAAGTAAAAGTTAAATCTAATAAAGTAGTTTTAATTGGAAATTTAATTACTAATATTAAAAGTTATCATGAAAAAATTTTATTAAATTATGAAGAAATATATAATAAAATTATCTCGTTTAATATAACATCACGACAGGAAAGAAGAGAACATGTTAAAAATATAAAAAAATATGTTAAACAAAAACATATTGATAATATTAATAAGTGTCCGAAATGTGGATCTCATCTTGTTGAAAGAGAAAGTAAATATGGTAAATTTTTAGGTTGTTCTAATTATCCAAGGTGTAAATATATAAAAAATAATTAGAAAATCTTTACTAGTTATTTTTTTTTAATTGTGCTAAAATGTTTTTGTGATTTATATGGATATAATAAATAAATATTTAGATTATTTAAAATATAATAAAAATTATAGTGATAAAACAATTAAAAACTATAAATTAGATTTGAAAGATTATTTTCACTTTTTAGAACAAGAATCATTAAATTATCAAGAAGTTACCTATGAAGATTTAAGGTATTTATTTAAACATTTTGAATCTTTAAAACTTTCTAATAAAAGTATTAGAAGACATATATCTAGTATCAAAGGCTTTTATAGATATTTAACTTTGGAAAATAAAGTTTTAGATAATCCTTTTTTGTATGTAAGTTTACCAAAAAAAGAAAGTAAGTTACCAAGATATTTAACTTATGAAGAGTTATTAGAAATATTTCAGGAAATGCCTTTAAAAACCAATTATGATCTTCGAAATCGTTTAATATTAGAATTTTTATATGCAACGGGGATTCGGGTTTCAGAAATTATTTCTATTTCCATTTCTGATCTTGACTTTTTTAATCAAAGTGTTAAAATTCTTGGGAAGGGGAAAAAAACAAGAATTGTTTATTATAATGATGTTGTTAAAAAGTTATTAGAAAAATATTTGGATATTTATCCCAAATTAAATAAAAAAGGCTTAGCATATCTTTTTTTAAATCAAAAAGGAGATCCTTTAACAACCTCTGGGGTTAGTTATATTATTAATCAAGTAATTAAAAAAATTAGTTTTAAAAAGCATATAACACCGCATATGTTAAGACATTCTTTTGCAACGCATCTTTTAAATAATGGTTGTGATTTATCAACTGTTCAAGAATTACTAGGACATTCATCTATTTCAACAACAGGGATATATACGCATGTAACTCTTGATCATATCAAAGATGTTTATTATAAATGCCATCCTCGAGATTAAAAGGAGCAACTATGTATGATAGAAATTTACTAAAAGATATTGCATTTTTAGAAAAAATGTTAACAGAACCAAATATAACCGATAATTATTCACTAAAAGAAATTATTGACGTTTTAAATGAAAATGTATTAAAAGAATTAACTAAAAAATATCCTTATGAAATATATACATTTTTAATATACATTATTCAAAAAAGACAAGCTGAATTTGAAGAGTTATTATTTACGAATTTTTACTTAGTAAAAGTTTTTATCCGTACTGAGGCAGTGATGTATTCACAAATAAATTTTAGTTATACCTTTTTAAAAAATCTCATTTTTTATCTTGAAAAAAATCAATTAGATACAAGAATTATTAGTATGTTAGTTTTTGCTAGTTTAAAAAAATCTTCAGATAGAAAAAAATTATTAGAAGAAGATATTTCTTTACAAACCAAAGAAAGTATTCTTGGTATTTTAAATTGTAATGATGCTTCTTCTTATATTGCAAAAACTTTCTTACATTTTTCAAGTTATACTCTTTATCATCTATTAACAATTGGAGTTTCTATACCAACTAGGTTATATGAAACAAAAACTTTTTTTAAAGAAAGAATTCTTTCCGAAAATTTTACACAGATGCGTAATAATTTGGATTATTTAGCACATCAGGTTGATATTAGTTATTTTTTAAAATTAAAAGATGAGTTATTTATTAGTATTTTAGAATCTTATTCCAAAAAAGATGATCAGTTTCATCTTGAAAATAATGAGTTAGCTTATGACTTTGTTAAAAATTATCAAAAAGAGTATCCCAATAGTCCTGATGTTATTAAAAAACTTTTAATTAATATTGTGATTGATGAATTATTTGCTGATAATATTAGAAACGTTTGTTTAAATATTGAAGAATTATTAGAATATAACAAAATAGTTAATAAATTATCTTTAAAACATATTGATTTTTATCTAAAAATAGCAACTATTTTTGAAATGGAAAAAGAAGAAATTATAAATCTTTACTTTGAATATAAAGATCAAAACGTTCAAGAATTTTTTTATGATGATATTAGGAACTTAAAAAATTTATCATATCAAAAGATTATGAAAACAGTTTCTAATAATAAAATTAGAAATTTAAAAAATCAGGAATTAAATGTTAAATATCAAACGGATGTTTATGAATTAAATGGCGAATCCTTTACTTTTTTAGTTAGTTGTTTAAGTAATATTCAAGAAGATATAACTGATTATCGAAGAAATTGTTATAGTATTATTTCTAATAAAAATATGAGTGTTTTTATTGAAACAATTATTATTTTTGGCTATACAAATATCCCAATTGATCATATCATGCATGTTTTTGAAAATGATGCTTGTAGTGATTCTCTTATTGGGGGTAGTAATTATATAAATAGGATTCGGGCTCTTGATTTTTTGTTAAGAGATAAGAAAATGAATGAAATACAAATAATTAATGATAAATTAGAAAATGGTAAATATCAAAGAAAAAAACCATCATATATAGTTTGTTTTGATGAAATAGATAATGAGTCTTTAGCTGCTAGTTGGAAATTACAAATACCAATTGTAAAAATTAATCGAGCAATGTATCCTGTATCTTTAAAAAATGATCTTTCGAAAAATAGCTCGGAAGATATGTATTATAATGTAAATATTTTTGGGGTAAGCGAAGATAGTTATAAAACTTATCATTTATAAAATTAATTATTTTCTTTAATAGGAATTGACATGACCTCTTCTTTAATTAGATCAGGTCTTTTAATAATTTCTAAATAAATAATAGTAGCTTTTAATTCAAATTTTAAAACAAAATCATCAGTATCTTTATAATTAGTAATAAGTAAAATATTTAAATGATTTTTAATATTTTTTAAATAAAGCCTTCCTTTTTGATTAAATCCAAGAATTCTTATATAAGATAAATCTTGATTACTATCTTCTTTTTTTAAATTCATAAGAATATGTAAAAACATACGATTTAATTTATTATAGGTAAAACGTTTACTTTTAATTTTTTCAAGTAATTCTTGATAACTATTTACATTCATAATAACTTTTTTAATTTTTTTATCAATTCCTTCGGAAACATCTAAATATTTATCTAGTTCATTTATTTCATTTATTAATTTATATTTTAAAAGATAAAAGTAGTTATTTAGATAATCTTTTTTTATTGTTAAAAGTTCTTTAGTTTCTTTGGGAATAAATTCAAAAATATTTTTATTTTCTAAATAAGCTTTTCGAATACTTGTGGCACTTGCTATTTGGTTAGTTAATTCTTGACTTAAATAATCATTAGTTCTTTTAATTGTAAGGGGTTTAATATTATAATCATTTTGCATGATAGTTTTAATATAACTTAATCCTAGTAAGTCGTTAGAATTGCTAATTTTTACATTAGTTAAATTATATAGGGCTTTAGCCATACTAGCTGGGTAGTTGTTACCAAGGTCAAGATATTTTTTGACAAGTACATCGTATTCTTTATTATAAAGAGTGGTACTAGCTAAGTTTTTTAAAGTATCAATATCATCGGATTCTGAGCCAAATACTAGATAATCCATTTCCAAATATTCGAGCATGCTAACAGCATATTTAGCAAATGTATCAGCTGATTGAGTGGCAAAGATAAAAGGAAGTTCTACAACAAGATCCACGTGATATTTAAGAGCAATTCTTGTTTTATCCCATTTAGTTAAAAAAGAAAATTCTCCTCGTTCGGTAAAACTTGAACTTAAAACTAAGGTTATAAAACTATCCGGAAATAATTCTTTTATTTTTTTTATATGATAGATATGCCCATTATGAAAAGGATTGTATTCACATATAATACCAATTTTATCCAACTTTATCACCTAATATTATTATACAATATTTGTTAAAAATAGAAAATAGCTAAAAATTTAAATAAGTTAAGCAAAAAAAATACTTGTAAAACTTATCTTTATTTGCTATAATACAATGGAATATGCGAAGGAGGAGAGAACATGGCTAAACTTGGAAATAGACAAAGAAAAACCTTAGTATGTACTGAATGTAATGAAGAAAATTATCGTACAGAAAAAAATATTAAAAACACAACTGATCGTTTAGAATTAAGTAAATTTTGTAAACGTTGTGGAAAACATACTGTTCATAAAGAAAAAAAATAATAATATAATAAGTTAGGTGGATTATGATAGGAGCAAATGATTTAAAAATAGGAATGACAATTCAATTTGAAAATAACATCTATATTGTTTTAGATAGTGAACATGTAAAACCTGGAAAAGGAATATCACTTCGAAAGACAAAACTTAAAAATCTAAGAACCGGATCAATTACCGAGCATACGTTTAATAGTGATGATAAAGTTGAACCAGCTCGCATTGAAAAAAAGAAAATGCAGTTTTTATATGAATTAAATGGCATTTATTATTTTATGGATAATAATACTTTTGAACAAATTGATCTTTCAGAAAGTATTCTTGGTGATGATGCTAAACTATTAAAGGAAAATCTTGATGTTGATATTATGTTTTTTGAAGGTGAAATGTTGGGAATAAACTTACCTGATAAAATAGCCTTAAAAGTAGTTCATACAGAACCAGGTGTTAAAGGAAATACAACGGGAACAGCAATGAAAGATGCAACTCTTGAAAGTGGTTTAGTAGTCAAAGTTCCTATGTTTATTGAACAAGATGAAATGATTTTAGTTTCAAGTAAAGATAGAAAATATGTCTCTCGGGCATAATTTCTTTTTTTTAATTTTTAAGATAATTTTCGACATATTTAAACAAAGAAATTTTATAAAATCATTTTGGTGATTAGATGAGAAGATTTTATATTTTTAGTATTCGTAAAGAATTAATGAGTTTATATAAAGAAAATCCTGGTAATTTATATAAAATATTAAATAGTATATATGGAATGAATGAAGAAGAATTAACTTATGCCTACAATTTATTTCAACAAATTTGTGTTAACATTGATAATCTTTCCTTAAATAATAAATTATATTTAAAAATGCATAATGATTTAGTTTATACAAAAATTGATAATGAACATATAATTAATAATTTATATAAAGATGAAGTAAGTGTTTTAAAAGTAAAGAAAAGTCATCTAGTTTTAGATTGTAATTCTTCCTATTCTTCTTTTTTTCAATTTTTAAATAGCCAAGATTCAAATTTTTTTGTATGTGATTTTAAAGATTCCGATTATTTCTTTTTAAGTGATATTGAACTTTTGGTGAAATAATTTGCATTTTTTAAGAAAATATTGTATAATAGCAGGCTAAATTGAGGGATATTTATGGATAAAAATAAATATTTAAAAGAATTGCTTCAAGAAGCGAGAAATTTAATTTATTATTATCAATATGCACTATGGTATAATAGACAAGTTGATGTTGAAAAAGAAAATAAAAGGAATTATGAAAAAGTAAAAAAATTAGTGTTAACAAAGAAATTTATGGGAAAAGATATACTGGTTGACTAATTGGTGTCAACTTTTTTTGAAAATTTAAGCATTTTTTGCTATACTAATAATATGGTGTAGTATGGAAGTAAAATATGATAAAAATTTAATTCAAGAGTCTTTAAAGCAAGCAATTGCTAATGTTTCCTTAGAAGAGGATTTTTTTTGGATACTAGATCTTGCAACTTTAAAAGAACTTGAAGATAAAATATTAAAAATGGGGGATAATGATGAAAAGTTGGGAGGATTATTTAATACCGGGGACAAATATTTTAAAAAATAAATTAGGAATTATTAATCAAGAGGAATTAACGAAGAAAGAAGCAGAAATAGTTATTGAAAAATTAACAGCTTTAATTTATGTTGGCGGAATGAATGGTAATTTTGATGCTAAACATTTATGTGCTATTCATCATTTTCTTTTTTCTGATTTATATGATTTTGCTGGCATTTATCGGGAAGTTCAAATTTATAAAATTACTAGCTTTTTAAGTCCTGAAAAAATTCCCCTAGAATTAGATAAATTGTTAGAGTTTGCAAAGCAAAAAGAAGTAAATACAAATAGTCTTTATGAAATTGCTTCCTTTCTTGCTGATTTTTATTATGAATTGATTAGGATTCACCCCTTTAGAGAAGGAAATGGGCGAACAATAAGAGAGTTTTTAAGAGAATTTACGAGCTATAAATTTCCAGATTATCAATTAGATCTTAGTAAAATAGATAAAAAGAATTTTTTAATTGGGGTGGTTGATCACGACACTTATCCTTCATTACTTATTTATGAAATTTATAATGCTTTAACCAAAGTTTCGAAAAAAGCATTAAGTAAATAAAAATAATTATTTTTAGTTCTAACTAAAAACATAAGCACATATTCTTTAATGAGTAAGAAAGGGAAGTGTTTATGGACAAAAAAGAAATTATTAAAAATATTGCCATGCGTTCGGGTGGGGATGTTTATTTAGGAGTCGTTGGTGGAGTTAGAACTGGTAAAAGTACCTTTATCAAAAAAGTGGTGGAAACTTTGATTGTTCCTAATATAAAAGATGAGTATGAGCAAAAACGTTGTTTAGATGAAATACCTCAAAGTGCTGCGGGAAAAACTGTTATGACAACCGAACCTAAATTTGTTCCTAATAATGCGGTTGATATTAATATTGATGATTTCTCTTGTAAAATTAGACTTATTGATTGTGTTGGTTACATAATTAAAAATGCTAAGGGAATAGAAGATGAAAATGGACCAAGAATGGTTAAAACTCCATGGTATGATGAAATGATTCCTTTTTCCGAAGCCGCGGAAATAGGTACCGAAAAAGTTATTAAAGAACATTCAACGATTGGCATTGTTGTAACGACTGATGGCTCAATTGGAGAGTTTGAAAGATCTGATTATGAAGAAGCTGAGGATCGGGTAATTAGGGAATTAAAAGAATTAAATAAACCATTTATTGTAATTTTAAATTCTGTGCATCCAATGTTACCAGATACAATTCGCTTAGCTGACAGTATAAAAGAAAAATATAATGTTCCGGTTATGCCAATTTCGATTGAAACAATGACAGAACATGATATGTATGATATTTTACGCGAAGCTTTGTATGAATTTCCAATTTTAGAAGTAAAAATAAAATTACCAGATTGGATTGCTATTTTAAATCCTAATCATCCAGTTAAAAAACTTTATATTGAAAAAATTAAAGAAAGTGTTGTGGAAATAGATAAATTACGAGATGTTGAACATATTACTAAACATTTTACAGAAATAGAAGAAATTGAAAAAGCTTATTTATCAAATGTTAATCCAGCGACAGGGGAAGTTGTTGTTACCCTAGAAGCTCCTCTTGATTTATATAATAAAGTTTTACATGAAATTATTAATATTGATATTCAAAATAAAAAAGAACTTTTAAAACTATTCCAAGATTATAGTATTGCTAAACAAGAATATGATCAAATTAAATGTGCTCTTAAAATGGTCAAACAAACGGGCTATGGAGTAGCTACTCCAACCTTAAATGATATGAAATTAACAACCCCAGAAATTACCAAACAGGGTACTAGATTTGGTATAAAATTAAAAGCAACAGCTCCATCTATTCATATGATTAGAGTTGATGTTAATTCAACCTTTGAGCCAATAATTGGTTCAGAAATTCAAAGCCGGGAGTTAATTAATCATTTAATGAAAGATTATGAAACAAATCCAGGCAATATCTGGAAAAGTGAAATATTTGGCCGTAGTTTAGATGTTATTGTTCAAGAAGGAATTCAATCAAAAATTAATTTAATGCCAGAAAATATTCGCTTTAAATTACAACAAACATTAACAAAAATAGTAAATAGAGGTTCAGGAAATTTAATTGCTATTGTTTTATAGCAATTTTTTTAAAGGAGGCAATTTGGAAAACAATAAACATATTAAATGGGAAAATAATATTATTTATTTTTTGAAGTTATTAAATGTTTCCGAAAATAGTTATAGTATAGGGGAATATAGAGATAATTGTATTTGTATATTTGATGATTTAAATGGTTATAAAGTATTTAATGTGATTAACAATAATATTGAAAATGTAGTTATCGTTCCTTCAATGTTTTGTTTAATTCATGAAATATTAAAAAGAGTAGAATTATTTGCGGAAAAAATAAAAAAACGGTAATTAAAAGGTGATGTTTATTATATTAAATAAGCATCATTTTTATTTATATTTCTTTAAAATATGCTAATAATATATTTAGTTTACATTTTTCTATTAAAAAAAATAATTTTTAACTCGACACGGGAGTTAAACACGGATGTATGATGGTAATGAAAGGAGAAATATATATGAATAAAAAATTAATTGGTATTTTAATTGCTGTTATTGTCTTAGTTATAGGAGTTTTACTTATTGTTTTAAATAATCGAAATTTTCATGACAATAATAATGAAAATAATAACAATAATACAAATGAATCAACTGATAATAATAATGAGAATAATCAAGAAGATGAAAATACAAATATTTCTAATGGAAATATATTAGTTGTTTATTTTTCAGCTCAAGGTCATACAGAATCAGTAGCCGAGCAAATTGCTACTAATTTAAATGCTGATTTATTTGAAATTGTTCCGGTTTCTGAGTATACTTCTGATGACTTGGATTGGACTGATGATAATTCAAGAGTATCAAGAGAACATGAAGATGAATCACTTCGTAATATTGAACTAGAAACAACTTCTGTTTCTAATTGGGATACTTACGATACAGTTTTAATAGGTTACCCAATTTGGTGGGGAATTGCGGCTTGGCCAGTTAATACTTTTGTTGAAGCTAATAATTTTACTGGTAAAACGGTTATTCCGTTTTGTACTTCCTCATCATCTAGTTTAGGGGAAAGTGGCGAATTATTAGCTGAATTAGCAAATTCTGGTAATTGGCAAGCCGGACATCGTTTTAGTTCTAATCCAAGTTATTCCGATATTAAAACTTGGACAGATACTTTAAGATAATATGTTTAATACTAATAGTAAGGAATTATAATTTTTCTTGCTATTTTTTAAGTTAAAATTTTATATCTAATATTTGCTATTAAAAACCTATTTATGATATGATTATAGTGATAGGGATGATTATTGAAAATGAGGTATTATGATTTTAAATGTAAGTGGAAGATGTGATATAGTTGCTTTTTATACTCCGTGGTTTATGAATCGTTACAAAGAAGGATTTGTCGATGTTAGAAATCCTTTTTATCCCAATTTAGTTAGTCGTATTAATTTCTTAGATGTTGATTTAATTGTCTTTTGTACCAAAAATCCAATCCCTATTATAGATCATATAAAAGAAATTAAAATACCAATTATTTTTCAAGTAACAATTACCCCTTATAAAGAAGAAATAGAAAAAATAAAATCGAAAAAAGAAATAATTCAAGCTGTTCAAAAATTAGCAACTATTTTCGATCCAGAGTATATTTATATTCGTTATGATCCCATCTTTTTAAGTCCTAAATATACACTTGATTATCATTTAAAAGCATTTTCTAAATTAACAACTTTATTAGAGGGAAGTTGTAAACATATTATCATATCTTTCTTAGATATTTATAAAAATGTTTTAAAAAATAAAGATATTTTAAATTATCAAGATTTTAAAGAAGAAGATTATAAGATAATTGGTCTTAATTTTTCAAAAATTGCTACATCACATGGAATGACTGTTCAAACTTGTTTTGAAGAGAGGAATTTAGTTGAATATGGCTTTTTAAAAGCTGACTGCTTGTCGCCAGAATTAGCTTTTAAATTAACTGGTAAAAAATATCCGAAGTGGCGAGCTCGAAAAGGGGGTAATTGTAATTGTTGTAATATGGTAGATATTGGTTTTTATAATTCTTGTTTACATATGTGCAAATATTGTTATGCTAATTTTTTAGAATCTGAGGTGGTAACTAATTATAAAAACCATGATCCAAATTCATCTTTATTAATTGGTTCTTTAAAAGAAACAGATATTATTAAAATTAGAAAAAAATAAAAATTATAAGTGAGGTTATATGAAAAAAAATGGAAATGTTCTTTGGGGTTTAGTCTTTATTATTTTAGGAATTTTCTTAGCTTTACGGGCTTTTGGAATTTTCGAATTTAATATTTTCTTTGATGGTTTTTGGACTTTATTTATTATTGTTCCTTGTTTTATTGATTTATGCAGTGGTAAAAATTTTGTTGGAAATTTAATAGGAATTTTAATTGGTGTTTTTTTACTGTTAGCTTGCCAAGGACTTATTGATTATACTATTTTATGGAAATTATTCTTACCAATTGTTTTAGTTATTGTTGGTCTTTCTTTGATTTTTAAAGATGGTTTAGCAAAAAAAATAAAAAAAGAAATGAAGTCTTTAAATATAAAAGATAATAGAGAATATTTAGCAACTTTTTCAAGTCAAAAGTTAGATTTTGCTAATGAAAAATTTACTAATTGTGAATTAACGGCCGTTTTTGGAGGCATTAAATGCCATTTAGAAAAATCAGAATTTCAAAAAGCTTATATTAAAGCTAATGCTATTTTTGGTGGTGTTACTATATTTGTTCCAAGCGATTGCTTAGTAAAAGTTGTTTCAACTTCAATCTTTGGCGGAGTAACGAATAAAAAAAGTAACGGAGATAGTGATAAAGTTTTATATATAGAAGCAACATGTTTATTTGGAGGAATTGAAATTAAATGACAGGGCAAAAAATAATAAAATGGTTTGGTATTTTCTTAGCTATTTTTTTGATTATTAATATAATATCTGGAATTAGTATGGCCGTTTTTACTTTTTTTGAGGCTGTTGATTTCTTTAATGATTCCCAAACTTCTCTGTTAGAAACTAATAAAGAATTAGAAATTAATGAAGAAATCACAGCTTTAAATATTGATTTAAGTATTACTAAATTAATTATTCAAGAAGGAACTAGTTTTAAAGTTGAAACTAATAATGATTCTTTACTTAATTATCAAAAGAATAATACTTTATATATTAAAGAAGAAAGTGGTAATTGGTTTCAAAAGTATAAAAATTTAGAATTAGTAATCACACTTCCTAATGATTTTTTATTTACAAATGTTAGTATTAATACGGGAGCTGGAAGTGTTTTTCTAGAATCTTTAAAAACCAATTATCTTGATTTGGAAATGGGAGCTGGCAAAGTTACAATTAATAATTTAGAAGTTTCTGATGAATGTTTTCTAAATGGTGGAGCTGGTAGTATGGAAATTCTTGATGGGATAATTAATAATTTAGATTTAGATGTTGGGGTTGGAAAATTTAGTTTAACGTCCCTTTTAACAGGAAATAATAAAATTGATGCTGGTGTCGGAGAATTAAATTTAAATATTTTAAACCAAAAAGCTGACTATAAAATTGAAGTTAATAAAGGAATTGGTTCGATTCTCATTGATTCAGTTAGTATTTTTGATGGAGAAATAGTTGGTAATGGTAGCAATACTATTTATGTTGATGGGGGAGTTGGAAAAATAGATATAAAATTTCATTAGAAGGAGGATATATAAAAATGGAATTAAAATTTAAAAAATGTTTAAAATGTGGGGCTTTGATTAATGTTTTCGAGGATAGTAAAAGTGATTTTATTTGTTGTTCTGAAAAAATGGTTGATGTAAAACCAAATACTTTGGAGGCTTCTTTTGAAAAACATATTCCAAACTATGAAATTAAAGATTTAGAAATAGAAGTTTTTGTTAATCATGTTATGGATAATGATCACTATATTGAATGGATTATGTATCAAACCGATAAAGAAAGTATAAAAATAACTTTTAAACCAGGAGATACTTTAAAAGTTAAGTTTAAATATCAAAAAAAGGCTCTACTTTACAGTTATTGCAATAAGCATGGTTTATGGATGAAGGAAGTTCTTTAAAATTTCCTTTTTTTTTATCTATTTTAATGTTATACTATTACTGAAAGTTGGTGGACATGAAAGAAGAAATAAAAAAGAAAATAATGGAGTTATTAAGTGATAGAAAAGCCAGAGATGCTATTCAAATACTTGAATATTTAAATTATCCAAAAGAATATGATTCCTTGATTATGGAAGTTTTAAAAGAAATGGAAAATGAGTATGATATTTATTTAACACGTCATAAACGTTATTTAAACTTCGCTGATAGTGAAGCATCCAAAAACTTTTGTAAAGGGATATTTCAAGGTAGTAAAGAAGGATATGGGTTTGTTACGGTTCCAAATTTAGAAGAAGATATTTTTATTCCGAAAAATTATAAAGATACAGCTATGGATGGTGATTTAGTTTTCGTTAATATTTTAGAATATTCCCAAGATGGTAAAAAAAGTGAAGGAAAAATTGTTAAAATTTTAAAACGTGATCCCAAAACAAAAATAGCTGAAGTATTAGTAGAAAAGAATCTTTGTTATGCTCTTTTAACTACTAATAATAAAGAGTTGAAAATTCTTTTAACTGGGGATACTAAAGTATTAGTTGATGGAGATATTATTACTATTCAAATATTAAATGAAAAATCGAAGAATTTAAAAGCTAAATTTTTAAAAAGAGTAGGTCATAAAAATGATCCCGATATTGATATTATAGCTGTTTTAGCTGAACATGATTTTGATGTTGAATTCCCTGATAGTGTTTTAGAAGAATTAAAAACTATTAAAACGGAAGTTGTAGGATCAGATTTAAAGGGAAGAGTAGATCTACGAGGAGAAGAAATATTTACAATTGATGGAGATGATACTAAAGATATAGATGATGCCATTAGTATTAAAAAATTAAATGAAGAAGAATATGAACTTGGAGTTCATATAGCTGATGTTAGTTACTATGTCAAAGAAAATTCGGCTCTTGATTTAGAAGCTAGAAAAAGAGGAACGAGTGTTTATCTTGCTGATCGAGTTGTTCCCATGTTACCACATCAATTATCGAATGGAATTTGTTCTTTGAATCCAAATGTTGATAGATTAACGATTTCTTGTGTTATGAAAATAAATAATAAAGGGAAATTACTAGATTATAAAATATTCCCATCTGTTATTAAATCAAGAAAACAAATGACTTATAACAATGTTAATAAAATATTAGAAGAAGGAATTATTCCGAATGATTATCAAGAATTTGTTCCAAGTTTAAAATTAATGCAAGAATTAGCAAGTATTATTCGGAAAGATAAAATAAATAAAGGTTATATTGATTTTTTAATTGATGAAGTTAAAATTATTGTTGATCAAAATGGTAATGTCTTAGATATTAAAAAAAGGTATCGTGGGGTTGGGGAAAAGTTAATTGAAGACTTTATGATTATGGCTAATGTTGCGGTTGCAAGTTATATTGCTAATGCTAATTTACCAGGAATATATCGTGTTCATGGTGATGTTAATGTTGATAGGTTAAAGAAATTTCTTAATGTTTTACAACTACTAGGAATTAGTGTTAAAGAAAACTTAAATAATGTAAATCAAAAAACGATTCAAAGAATACTTAATTTAATCAAAGATAATAAAGCTTTTCAAGTTTTAGCAATTCAAATGTTAAGTTGTATGGATAAAGCTAAATATCAAACGAATAATATTGGACATTTTGCTCTTTCTCTTCGTAATTATACGCATTTCACATCACCTATCCGTAGATATCCTGATACAACGACCCATCGTTTGTTAAGAGAGTACTTTTTTAGTCTAGACGGTATAACTGAAGAAAAAATAAATCATTTTGAAAATATCTTAGATGATATTTGTTTAACTTCAAGTGAAAGAGAAAGAGCTAGTCAAGACTGTGAAAGAGAAGTAGATGATATGAAAATGGCTGAGTATATGGAGTCACATATTGGCGAGACTTATGAAGGAATTGTCTCAGGTGTTACCTCATTTGGAATGTTTGTTATGTTAAATGATAATTTAATTGAAGGTTTAATTAGACTTGAAAATATGAGTGATAATTTTATTTATGATCCAAACACCGAAAGTTTAACAGGTAGTAATACCAAACAAGTTTATACGATTGGTTCCCCAGTTACCATTAAAGTCTTAGCATCTAGTAAAGAAACGAGAAAAATTGATTTTATATTAGAAAAGGATGATTTAAATGAAAAAAAGCAAAAAAAGAAAATTAAAAAGAAATATTAGAAATCTTTTAGTTTTAGCTCTTTTTGTTGTTATCTCATCTTGTATTGGTTGGTATTTACAAAGAGGAGATAGTTTAGATAATCGAAGTATTAATATTTCTTATCAAACCGTAAATACCAAAAAAGAAACTTATGCTAGTATGGTAATGGTAGGAGATGCTTTGATACATGGAACGGTCTATGGAACCGCGCATCGTTATGCTAATTATAATGGTTATGATTTTAAACCAATGTTAGAACATATTAAAGAAAGAGTTAAAGATTATGATTTAGCTTATTATAATCAAGAAACAATATTAGGAGGAACAGAACTTGGTTTATCAACTTATCCTTTATTTAATTCGCCTTATGAAGTCGGGGATGCTTTTATTGATGCGGGTTTTAATTTAGTATCCTTAGCAACTAATCATACAATTGATAAAGGGGAAAAGGGAGTTTTAAATTCGAGAAATTATTGGAATCAGCAAGCCGATGTTTTAGCAGCTGGCTCGTATTCTTCCTTTGAAGAAAGAGATAAAGTTGTTATTAAAGAAGTTAATGGAATTAAATATGCTTTTTTATCTTATACGACTTATACTAATGGTTTAATTGTTCCAACCGGAAAAGAATATTTAGTTAATGTTTATGATGAAGATTTAATTAAAGAAGAAATTACAAGATACCGTGATCAAGTTGACTTATTAATGGTTGCTATGCACTGGGGAACTGAATATATGACTTATCCTACAAATGAACAAAAAGAAATATCAGAATACTTAGCAAGTCTTGGAGTTGATTTAATAATTGGAACCCATCCTCATGTAATTGAACCAATTGAATATATTGATGATACCTTAGTAATTTATTCGCTTGGAAACTTTATATCAAGTCAAATCGGAGTTGAAAGATTAACAGGACTTATGTTATCTTTAAATATTAAAAAAGAAGAATATCATGGCAAGACTACTATTTCTTTTGAAGATATTGAAGGAACTTTAATTTATACTGACAGGAATAACGGTTATATTGTTTATCCTTATGATATGTTAACTGATAATATTTTAAATAATTATGAAACTTATTATGAAAAATATAAAAAAGTTGTAACAGCTTATTCTGATCAAGTAACGGTTAAAAGTTTGGAGGGCTAAATGGAAGTTATTAATAAAAGTGCAAGATTTAATTACTTTATTGAAGAGGAAATTGAATGTGGTATTGTTTTAACCGGAACTGAAATGAAAGCCATTCGTGATTATAAAGTTAATTTAAAAGATAGCTATGCAGTTATTAAAAAAGGAGAAGTCTTTTTAATAAACTCCCATATAGCTGAATATAAAGAAGGAAATATCTTTAATCATGATCCAAGACGAACAAGAAAATTATTACTCCATAAAAAAGAAATTCAAAAATTAAATACAAAATTAAATCAAGAAGGTTATACTTTAATACCTTTAAAACTTTATTTTAAAAAAAATAAAGTTAAAATATTACTAGGTCTTGGTAAGGGTAAAAAACTTTATGATAAAAGAGAAACGATTAAAGAAAGAGATTTAAAAAGAGAAAATTTAAAACTAGAAAAATATAATTACAAATAAGTACTTGAAAAAGTATTTATTTTTTGTTATTATTTTAATAGAAAGAATGGTAATAATATGAAAGATAATTTAAAAAAGAAAAAAACTCTTTTAATAATTGGAATAGTTTCCTTAATTCTTATTTTACTAGGCTCTACTTATGCTTTTTTTACCTATTCTAAAAGTGTTGATGCTTTTGTTTTAACTAGTAATCGAATAAGTGCAACTTTTGAGTCAGGAACTAATTCTGTAAGTTTTACAAATGCTTATCCAATTAGTGACACCTATGCTCTTGATAATTTAGCTAGATTAACTTATATTGATTTTACAGTTTCTGGGGAAGTAGGTAGTGAAGATTCATCTGTATCATATGAAATTTATTTAACCGAAGAACTTAATAATACTTTATCAAGTGATTATATCAAAGTTTATTTAACTGATGATAATAATAACCAAGTTGCTGGACCTAGTATTTATTCTAGTTTAGATTATACAACCTATTCTGGATCAGCTAGTGGAAGAGTTATTTATACGGGCAATCAATCGGGAACTTTTTCCAAGAACTATCGTCTTTATGTCTGGTTAGATAGTACTTATGAACAAAATACCGTTAGTCAAACTTTTACGTTTAAAGTAAATTTATATGCCTATAATGATACAAATAAATCTTTAGCCTATACATTTAAAAATGTTGTTGAAGAAAAAAATGCAACTTGTGCAACTTATGTTGAAGAAGATGGGATAACTTATATCTCAGGAACCAAGGATTGTATTGATTTTAATTATGTTTGGTATAGTGGTAAATTATGGCGAATAACGGCGATTTATCCGGATGGCACGATGAAAATGATAACTGACGATAATATTACAACAATAGGATATGGAAGTGATGTAAATTTTTATACGGATGAGAGTAATAGTTCTTATATATATCAATGGTTGAATGAAGATTTTTTGAGTACTTTATATAATTATGAAAATATCATCGTAACCGATGCTAGTTGGAATGCTACCAATTCTAATGCCTCATCTAATTCAGAAATAAGTACTAAACTACCAGAAACAACAATGGTAACTGCCCCAGTTGGATTATTAAATAGTTATGAATACTATAAGAGTTATCAAAACACAAGTTATAGTAATGGCTATTTAAATAACAGTTATTATTGGTGGCTACTTAACCCATATTCTTCCTCGCGCGTTTGGCGCGTCAATAGCAACGGCAACGCGAGCAGCAGCAATCCGTCTAGCGCGTTCGGGGCTCGTCCATCCATCAATCTGCAATCCGGAATCACGATAAATGACGGTACAGGAACAAGTGATGATCCATATACAATAAGTGGGGATAAAGGAACAGTAACAGCAAATACAACGTTTTTGAATAC
>CALVOW010000023.1 GCA_944350445.1 uncultured Bacilli bacterium
TCTCCGCTTTCAAGACTCATACTAAATAATTTACTTTCATATAAACTATTTCTGATACTTAAAAGGTCATTGTAACTGGCATTATTTAATTCAACATCAATTCTTGTATTATCATTTAAAGAAACATAAATATCTATTGTTTTTTGATATTCTTTGATAATTCCCTTGGGTAGTTCATTATTTAATAAAGATATATTAGTTGACTTAATATCTAGATCAAGATTAGTTTCTAAGATCAAAAATTCTTTGAAAATATCTAAATCATAAGTAAAAACATTTTTAAACATCTTATCAAATGTTAAAGGAATAAGTTTTAATTCTTTATCTAGTTTTACTAAATCATCTCGTGTTAAAAAACTTTTTGTAACCATTTAACCTCCTTTCAAATTAAAGGTAGCATATTTGAAAAAGAGATGCAAATTGATGATTTTTGAATTTACTTTAAAAAAATACTTCAAAAAAGCAAATTCAAAATTACAAATATCAATAAAATCAATGAATATGAAAAATTTTTTTAAACAAAATTTGATGCAATTTTCCAAATTACTATATTTTTAATTTTTTTAATATTAAAAATTT
This sequence comes from uncultured Bacilli bacterium, assembly GCA_944350445.1. Taxonomy (GTDB): domain Bacteria; phylum Bacillota_I; class Bacilli_A; order RF39; family UBA660; genus RUG591. The sequence continues at coordinate 580 of CALVOW010000023.1, forward strand.
CTTATTCCAAATATTCCATATTTTCATACATTTTGCATGCAAAAGAAAAAAACTAGTTCATTTTCTTGAACTAATTTTTATTAAATATGTTTATATTTTTTAACGAACAACAATGTTAACAATTTTATTCTTAATTACAATAACTTTAATTATTTCTTTTCCGTTAATATGTTTTAAAACATTTTCATTTTCAGTTGCCATTTTTTTTATTTTTGACTCGCTTAAATCACGTTCTACACAAATTGTTCCTCTTAACTTACCATTTACTTGAATAGCAATTGTAACGGTTGCATCGATTAATTTTTCTTCATCATATTTAGGCCATTTAGACTCACAAAGTGGTGAACCTAATTCATATTGTTCATTTAATTCCTCAGTTATATGAGGTGCCATTGGATTTAATAATAGTAAGAAAGTTCGATAGTCCTTTTTAGTTATTTTTGGAAGACGTTCCATTTCATTTAATAAAATCATTAAACTAGAAATTGCAGTATTATATTTTAAATTATCTAAATCTTCTGTAACTTTTTTGATTGTTTTATTCATAATTGTTTCAAGAGTAGGGGAATATTTATTTCCATTTGTAAGTTTAGTTGCAATTCGTTCTACGCGATCTAAGAATTTTTTACAACCATTTAAACTATTAGTATTCCAACTAACTTCTTTTTCATAGTCACCAATAAACATTTCATAAACTCGCAAAGCATCAGCTCCAACTTCTTTTATACAATCATTAGGATTAATAACATTTCCTTTGGATTTACTCATTTTTTCGCCATTGGCTCCTAGGATCATACCATGTGATGTACGAAGTAAAAATGGTTCAGCATTAGGAACTAAGCCTTGATCATATAAGAAATTATTCCAGAATCTTGCATATAAAAGATGACGAGTTGCATGTTCCATTCCACCATTATACCAATCAACTTTTCCCCAATATTTAAGAGCATCTTGAGAGACAAATTCTTCTTCATTATTAGGATCCATATAACGTAGCCAATACCAAGAAGAACCAGCCCAATTTGGCATAGTATCAGTTTCTCTTCTAGCGTCTCGTCCGCATTTTGGACATTTACAATTTACAAATTCGGAAATAGAAGCCAAAGGACTTTCACCAGTTTCTGTTGGTTCATAAGAGGCAACATTTGGAAGTTTTACTGGTAAATCTTCATATGGAACTGGAACAAAGCCACAATCTTCACAATAAATCATTGGAATAGGTTCACCCCAAAATCTTTGACGTGAAAATACCCAATCTTGTAAACGATACTTTTTAGAGGCATGACCAAGACCAGTTTCTTCCAAGTAAGAAATCATTTTGGAAATTGCTTCCTCTTTATTAGAAATTCCATTTAAAATACCTGAATTAACCATTTCTCCATCACCAATATAAGGCCCTTCTTCTATATTGCCACCTTTTATGACCTCAACAATTGGTATCGAAAACTTTTTAGCAAATTCATAATCTCTATCATCATGAGCTGGAACAGCCATAATAGCACCAGTTCCATAATTCATCATAACATAATCAGAAATATAAACTGGTATTTTATCTTTAGTTATTGGATTAATGGCATAAAAACCTAATATTTTAACTCCGGTTTTTTCTTTATTTAATTGTGTTCTTTCCATTTCACTTTTATGGCTTGCAAATCTTTGATACTCTTCTATTTCTTCCATATTTAAAATTCGCGCCGAAAGTCTTTTTAAAATAGGGTGTTCAGGAGCAATTACCATAAAAGTTACGCCATATATTGTATCAGGACGAGTTGTATAGACTTTTAATGTCTCATCAGAATCATCTATAAAAAAATCTATCTCAGCCCCAGTTGATTTTCCAATCCAATTAATTTGCGCTAATTTCGTTTTTTCTTGAAAAGCTGTTTCTTCAAGACCATCTAATAATCTTTCAGCATATCTTTTCATAGCAAGCATCCATTGCTCTTTTTCCTTATGAACAATGGCTCCACCACAACGCTCACAATGTCCGCCTTCAACTTCTTCATTAGCAAGACCTATCTTACAATTAGGACACCAATTAATTGTTTTTTTAGCTTTATAAGCAAGGCCAGCTTCATAAAATTTTAAAAATTGCCATTGAGTCCATTTATAATATTTAGGATCAGTAGTTGCAATTTCTCTTGACCAGTCAAAAGATAAACCTAAACTTTCAAGTTGTCCCTTAAAAGTTTTAATATTTTCTTTAACGGCTATGCTTGGATGCACATGATTTTTAATTGCATATTCCTCAGCTGGTAAACCAAAGGCATCCCAGCCCATTGGAAATAACACATTGTAACCTTCCATTCTTTTTTTTCTTGCAACAGCATCAAGGGAAGCATAACTTCTTACATGCCCAACATGAAGACCTGCTCCACTTGGATATGGAAACTCTACTAAAATATAATATTTTTTCTTATCACTTTTATTACTAGCTTCAAAAGTATGATTTTCTTTCCAATACTTTTGCCATTTTTTTTCTATTTTCAATGTATTCATTTTATTAATCCCTTCTTTCTATAATAAATTCCTATAAAATTAAAAGTTATGAAAATAAGTGGTACTAACATAACAGCACCAATTAAAATTGCTAAATAAATATTTTTAATAAAAGCAAAAACAAAAGTTGCTGTAAAAGCAATATTAAAAGCACTTGCTAAGCCTATTTTTTTCATGATACTTTGATAATTAATATTATCCATATCAAGTTTATACTTTTTTATTAAAAAGACAAGTTCAACCGGAACTTTTTTTGGATTATAAGTTTTTTTTCGAAATATCTGATAAAAATAATAAAAAAGATAAACAACTAAAAAAGTACCTAAAAACCAATATAAATCCGTTATATCCATAATCACCTCCAGAAAATAAAAAAAGAATAGTACCTAAAAGGAGTCAAATAGACGGTACCATCCTTGATTTTACTTAATTATCTTAACGCGATGAACGATTATTTTCTTAAAAGACAAGTTCATATATACTTCTTTATTAGTTTGCACCGACCACTAACTCTCTTAAAAAGAATTATAAATTACTACTTCTTTAAATAATATAAGTCTATTTAATCATGAAAAGAATATTTTTTCAAGATATTTTAAACTTTTAAAAATATTAATTTAACTTTTAGACAACTTTTTTATTTTAACATTTTGCTCATTAGTCTTTCTATCTATTTCTAGATCTAACTTTTCAAGCATTTCCGTTTGAATTTCTAACAAATTATTTTTTTCAATTTCTTTTTTAGAATAACTATCTAAAATACTTTTAATACTTTCTAATCTTGTAATAATATCTTTTTTATATTCAAGACTTTTAATTTGATTTTTAAAACTCTCATCATGTAAATTTAAACTATTAACTATTTCTTTTAATTTTAAAACAATTTCTTTTTCTAAATCTAATTCCATTTCCATATCAGATATTTTATTTACTAAATCATCAATTTCTTTTAATATATTAGTTTCAAAAATAGGTAAACCATCGATTTTAGTTACTTTTTCTTCTTTTAATACTTTACTATTTGGAAATAAATTAGCTAAATATTTACTAATTAAACCACCTTTCTTTTTTAAAATAGTATAGCCCCATTTAATAGAAAAAAGGCTATATTTTAATAAAGAAAAAATCAAATTTAATCCAATCAAAGAATTTAACATTATTCCAAAAAAAACAGTTATGATAATTAAATATATAAATATTAATAATGTAATTAAAATAGTAAAAATTTTTCCTTGTTTAAGCTCATTTTTTAAATCAAATTTAATAAATAATCTTTCGGAAATTTTATGATATATGCCTTGAAATTTTAAAATAATTTTATCAATTCGATCAGACTCTAATAATTTATCAATCATTTTATTTTTTTCATTTACATCAATACTAGCTCTTAATTCTTTTAATTCATTAGATTCTTTTTTTCTTTTTTGATAATTATAAAAGAAATCAAACATAAAAAATACCCCCATTTAGGAAGTATTTTACTATATATATTATATTTCGTCAAATTGAATTTTTAGTAAAAGAAAGGAAAAATTAAACCTCACTCATGTATTCAATTAATCTTAAAAAGATTTTTATACTTCTTTTATCTAATCCTTTTTTCTTTAATTTCCGAATACCTATTCTTTTTTTACTAATTGATAATTCTTGATCATATAAAATAGTAGCTATTGTATCTTTAAGTTTTGTTGGTACTTTTAAATCTGATAAAATACTATCAATATCATCATTAATTAACATCAAAGCATCTATTTCAATATCACTTCCTTGACAATTAATAGTCAATTGATTATAGGTACTAAAATCTTTAATTTCAACTATAAAATCATTATCCATTAAATAAGATGTAAAAGGTATTTCTTGATCATTGGCATATACTTTAACATTTTCAGCCATTTTTGTATTCCGAAAACGAATTTTATAATTTCTTTTTTGAAATAACAGATCATTTTTTCCTTCTAACGAATGAATAATTAAAGTATAATTGTTAGTTAAATAGTTATATTCAATATTAGTAATTGAATATTTTCCATTTAAATATTGATTAGTAAGACCATCATCTTCATATAAATTATAAGAATTATTAGCACCTGGAAAAACATGAATTTCTAATTCTCTTGGAGGATTAATTGACATTAAATCATTAATTCCAGCAAGAGGAATTATTCCTCCAGCTTTAACAAAGACTGGATAATCTTCAATATTATAGAAAGAAACATATTTTTTACCACCTATAAATTTCTTACCTGTTTTAAAATCATACCAAACTCCATCAGGAATAAAGATTTTTTGAATAGTACGATTTAATAATGGATCTGATTTTTTAACAATTGGTGCAATTAACATCGAAGAACCAAAAAAATACTGATTAATATAAATAGGATCATCATAAGCAAAAGGATAATCATAATAAAAAGGTTTTATAAGAGGTATTCCTTCTTTATGATAGTGATACATTTCTGTATATATATAAGGAATTAATTGATTACGTAAACGAAGATAATAACTAACAATATTATTAGTTACAACATCCCAACGCCATGGTTCTCTTTTATAATAAGTTCCAAATTCCGTATTAAAGCGAAGAATAGGGGAGAAAACACCAAATTGAACACTTCTTGTGTAAAGCTCATTATCTTCTATACCTCCAACTGATCCACCTACATCATGACTCCAATAAGAAACACCAATGTTAGCAGCCATAATATTAAAAAGTGGTAAATTTTTTAAAACCTCAAAATCAATTTTGTTATGACCAGAATATAAAACAGGATAACGATGAGGAGCAAAATTAGCATTTCTTGCTAAAACTAAACTACGTCTACCATTTCTTTCCATATCTTTTTGCATATAATCATTTAAAATAAATAAAGAATTACGATTTTCCAAAACATCATAGTCATTCCAAAAAAAATCAATTCCTTGTTTTTCAAGAGGATGAATAAATAATTTCAAATATAAATCCATAAATCTCGCATCCATTGGATTAAAATCAATATAACCTTTTTTATTAACTTGAATATATTCCCTGGCCTTAGCAAAATACGTCTCATGAGGAAAAATTCCATCTTTTGGATTTACTTTTACACCAACTCTAACCCCCATCTTATGAATAATCGAAATTAATTTTTCAGGATCTTTTATTAGTCTTGTATTGAAACTAAAACCCGAAGTTAAAGAAAATTTTGTGTTTTTTATACTCCAATCTTTATCAAATAAAAAAATAGAAATTGGAATATTATTCATTCTAAACTTATTTAAAAGGGTAATAATATGTTCATCTTGATAAGGAATATCACGACTCCACCAATTACCAAGAGCATATCGTGGTATAAAAGCAGGGTATCCTGTTAAAGTAAAATAATCTTTTAAAACTTCATTAAAATCATTACTGTAAGCAAATATGTATATGTCTTTACTATCTTTTTCTCGTTTATAAACATTAGAAAATTTATCCATAATAAGACTGTTAGAATCATCTAAGACCAAAAGCATATCAGGATTAAATAAACCCTTATCAACTGCTGGAAACTTTAAAGTATTATCCAAAGAAATTGTTGTTCCACCATAATTTCTTACTTCTTTTTGACCATAAAACCATTCTTTCTTACTATAAGTAATTACTCCCGATAAACTACGCTCACTAAAAGAGGCATTTTTTAAATATTTTAAAGAAATATACTTAGTTTCAATATATAAATAAGCTGGATCTTCTTTAACAGTAAAAAGAGGTCGAGGAAATTTTCTATTTATAACAAGGCTTGAAGCAGCATCTACAAATTTTCCTAATTCATTATATTCAAAACGAATTAATCTTTCGGTTAAAATTTGAATTCGATATTTTTGTCCTATGAAAACAGATTTTGGTTCTACCTCTAAATTTTCTTGATTAATTTGAAAGCTTTGACCTAAATCATACATATAATCCCTCCTATTTACTTAAAAAACGTATATAATATTCATCATATGTCATATCACTTTCATGAATTTCCTTAGCTATTTCTTCTCCTACATAGCGATAATGCCATGATTCATAACTTACACCGGTTATATTTTCATATTCCTTTTTATATCTTAAAATAAATCCATAACGATAAGCATTTTCCATCAACCAAATACTTTCCTCGGTTCCTGCAAAAACATTACTACTTTCAGCTTTAATATCAATAGCAAGACCAGTTTGATGCTCAGAAAAGCCTGGATGAGCAACATATGATTCAGCATAGTTTTTTCCATAAGCATCGAAATAAAGATCATAAGTTTCTTGTTGACTTTCATAACTTCTATATCCTGATCTTACTAAAAGTTTATAAGAGGTATTACTCTTGCAATCATCAGACATTTTTTTAAAAGCTTCAAAAACAGTTTCATTTAGCTGTTGTTCGGAATCAATAGCATAATCTTCTGGAACACTAATTAAATCATCCGGTACAAAATCTTCTTCTAAACCATTATATTTATTTACTAACATATCAGTTGAAAATGTCGTAACTGTTTCTGGATCAGTATAAAAATCCCTATCAAGACCAATATTAACATAGACAACTACTAATTCATTTTCAATATTATTTTCTTCTTTATAAGCTACATAACGATCATAATTTTCCAAAATCGCAAAATCATACTGTAAAAAAGAAGAAATATCGGAAACATATTCATGATCTAAAAACTCTTTTAAGGATTCATTAGTGGCACTTCGTAAAATATAATTAATATCAGTAGCTACATAGCCCTTTTTAATTAATTCATTTATATTTTTGGTATAATTTTCTAAATCATAATATTCTAAATCTTTATAAATGGAATAATTATTCTTATTAAAATCCGAACTTGAAAAAATAGTATCTAAAGTTTTATTATATTCTATCTCTAATACTTCATCCTTTAAATTATTTTCTAAAATTGTATCAATACTAGAATTCGAATAGTTTAGTTCTCTTAATTGATGTTTATTATAAAGTTTAATTGGATTAATTATTTCAATAAGCAAAATAATTAAAATAATACTTACAATAATAATAGCTTTTTTATTTAATTTTCTTTTTTTCTTCATACTCGCCTCTATTATAATTATAACAAATTGCTAACATAAAGTCCATAATTAAAAAAAATGATTAACTAGAATTTCTGTATAAATTTACAAATTTTTTCATACTTGCCTTGAAAAGTAAAAAATGTTATTCTAGTGGCGGTGATTTAATGAAGTTTTCAGATAATATACGTTATTATACATTAGATAATTTTTATAAAGAAAAATTTGGATGTAAAATTGCCAAAATTAGTCTAAATTGTAATTTTACTTGTCCAAATAGGGATGGTACCAAAGGAGTAGGGGGATGTATTTACTGTTCGAATGAAAAAAGTGGTGAATATGCCGGTAATGTAAATAAGGATATTGTTTCTCAATTTAATGATATTAAAAAAGTTATGTTAAAAAAATGGCCATCTGCTAAATTTATTGGTTATTTCCAAGCGGGAACTAATACCTATGCTAGTACCGACACTTTAAAAAGCTTTTTTGAGCCTATTTTAAAACTTGATAATGTTGTAGGACTTAGTATTGCTACTCGTCCTGATTCAATAAGTGAAGAATGCCTAGATTACTTAACAAATTTAAATCAAAGAACTTATTTAACAATTGAACTTGGCTTGCAAACTATTCATGATAAAACAAGTAAATTAATTAATAGATGTCATACATTAGAAGAATTTAAAACTATGGTTTTAAAACTTCGACAAAGAAAAATAAATGTTGTTGTCCATATTATAAATGGATTACCCTATGAAACTAAAGAAATGATGTTAGAAACTATTAAATATTTAAATAATCTTGATATTCAAGGTATTAAAATTCATATGTTACATATTTTAAAAAATACTAGATTAGCTAGTATGTATGAAAAAGAAAAGTTTCCTATTTTAACGAAAGAGGAATATATTGATATAGTTATAAATCAACTAGAATTACTAAGAGATGATATAGTGATTCATCGAATAACTGGAGATCCAAAAGTTTCTGATTTAATTGAACCTCAATGGCTTGTTAAAAAATTTGTTGTTTTAAATGATATATTGAAAGAAATGAAAAAAAGAAATACTTATCAAGGAAAAAAGATAACAGGATGAATTCCGTTATCTTTTAATTAACTTTTTTACCACAGTTGGCACAAAACTTAGAATTTTTATTTAATTTAGCTCCACAAGAAGAGCAATAAAGTGGTTTTATTTCTTTTTCTACTGTTTCCTCTTTAGCTTCTTCTTTTGTTTCCTTTTTTTCATTTTCATCTTTATTTTCTTTTACAACTTCAGCTTCTTCAATAGTTTTATCGTTATTTTCATTAGATTCAACTACCTGATCACGAAGGGCATATAAGAATACTCCTCCTAAAGCACTATTAGTTAAAACGGTAAAAACAGTATAAACAACATAGTTTTTAGTTAAAACTTTAAACATATTATAAAAAGCTATGCCATGTAAAACCAATAAAGCTAAATTTATTAAACCAACAATATCTGTATCACTTAACAAAAAAGAAGCAATTCCAAGACCCAAAGTTACCCAAGTTAAAGTAGGATTCTTATCTTCTGAATAAACTTCATAGCCAAGTTTACCAACAATGTAAGAATATCCACCTGGTATAAACGCAAGCCATGGATTAGCAATATTATTCTTTTTAGCTAAATTCATAAGTCCAAGACTTGAAAATATCCATAAAATAATTATTAATAATAAAACAACAAATGCGAAAAAAATAACTAAAATCGAAGCTGCTCCGAAAAATTCAGGTATATTTAAATAAAATCTATTATACATAAATCACCTATTAAAGCGAAAATGGCAAATATCACCATCTTGCATTAAATAATCCTTTCCTTCTATTCTTAATTTTCCTAACTCTTTTACCTTAGTTTCACTACCAGCACTCACTAAATCATCATAACTAATTACTTCTGCTTTTATAAAACCTTCTTTAAAATCAGTATGAATCAAACCAGCACAATCTCTGGCATTCATTCCATCTTTAAATGTCCAAGCCCTAACTTCATCACTACCAACCGTAAAATACGTTTTTAAACCTAAAAGTTCATAAGTTGCATTAATTAAATCATCTAAGCCACTGGTTGCAATTCCTAACATACTCAACATTTCTTCTTTATCTTCAATTGATAACTCAGCTAATTCACTTTCAACCTTGCAACATACTTTAATTACTTTTGAGGTAGTTCCAACATAATCTTTCAATTTCTTTACATAATCATTATCAGGACTTGCTAACTCACTTTCACTAATATTAGCTAAATAAATAATTGGTTTTTCAGTTAAAAATTGAAATGATTTAATCTTTATCTTTTCTTCTTCACTAAACTTAACCTCACGAAGGGGAATAGACTTTTCTAAAGCTTCTTTGGCTTTTTTTAAAGCTTCAACTTCAATTAAAGAATCAGAGTCTTTAGTAGTCATTGCTTTTTTTTCAACTTTTTGTAAACGATTATTAACAATTTCTAAATCACTAATGGCAAGCTCTAAATTAATTATTTCAACATCTCTTATAGGATCACATGAGCCTTCAACATGAATTATATTACTATCATTAAAACAACGAACGACTTCAACAATGGCATCAACTTCTCTTATATGCGATAAGAATTTATTTCCAAGTCCTTCACCATTAGATGCTCCTTTGACAAGTCCAGCAATATCTGTAAATTCATAACTAGCCATAATTAAGCGTTCTGGCATATACATATCATTTAAAACATTCATTCTAATATCTGGAACATTTACAACTCCAACATTAGGATCAATCGTTGCAAATGGATAATTGGCTGCTAAAATATTTTGTTTAGTAATGGCATTAAAAAGAGTAGATTTTCCAACATTAGGAAGTCCTACAATACCTGCTCTTAACATTATTTCTTTCCTCCTTTACACAGTTGGATATACACCAGGTCCAATTGGTAAACCTATTATATACCATCCGATTAAAAGTAGCAACCAAGTAAGAGAAATAATTAAACAATATGGCATTACCATTTTAATTGCAGCAAATATTCCAATTGGATTATCTTGATCTTTATTATAAATATTCAAATAAGCTACAAATATGACAAAAAAGGTTGCCAAAGGAGTAATTCCTTTAGTCATTGAATCACTTGCACGAAGAACAAATTGTAAAAATTGTGGTGAAAAATTAGATTGCATTAATGGGGGAACAATAACTGGAGCCATAATTTCCCATTTACTACTAGCCGTTGGTAAAAATAAATTAGCAATTGCTATTAATAAAATAGAAATTATTAGAAGAGGAACTCCTCCAAACGAAATACTATCAATAACATTAGCAACAATTCCGGTTATAATGGTTCCAATATTTGTTCTTCGAAAAACATAAATAAATTGTGAGGCAAAGAAAATTAAAATAATAATTCCCCCAAAATGTTTTAAATTATCATGACAGGCATTAAAGACATCTCGATCTTTTTTAAACTTCTTAGAACCAATCCCATAAGCAAGACCTGTAACAATAAATAGTAAAGACATCATATAAGTAAAACCATCTTGAAAATAAGAATTATCTCCAAATATTTGTCTTAAATAAGTATCTTCTTCCATATCTAAAAGCATACCTGATAAAGGTAAATCAGGAATTACGGAATAAATAAATATTACTATCATGATAAAAGCGGCAATAACAGAAAATTTAAAACCACGTTTTTCTTTATATTCACGATTTAATTTATCTTGTTCTGATTCCAAATCGCCAATTACTTCAATAGCATCATCATTGACTAATTCTTTTTTCTCTTTTACTTTTCCAAATTTTGGAACAATAATTTTTTCAACAATAATAGTTCCAACAATTGATAAAATAATCGTTGATACAATCATAATATATAAGTTAGATAATAAACTAACATGAAAAGTACTATCTACTAATCTAGCAGCACTGGTTGTATAAGGAATTAAACTAACTTCACTCGACCCAACAAATATAGTTGTACCAGCCCCAAAAGCTACTCCACAAAAAGCAGCAATAATTCCAGCAATTGGATTTCTGCCTTTTGCTTCATAAATACTAGCAGCAATAGGAATTAATATTAAATATCCAATATCATTTATAATGGTGGAAATTGTGGCAATAAAAATAATGAAAAAAGTAATTTTCTTATTATCTATTTTACTAAAAAACTTTTTAGTAATAAAATCTAAAAAACCACTCGAAATTAAAACTGATATACCAATTGCCATCATTAAAAACATACTAAGAGGAGCAAAACTAATAAAATTTCTAGCTGCATTACTAATTATATATTTAACACCATCAAAATTTAATAAATTTTCAACCTCAACAGTATTTTGAATAATTGATAAATCTGTCGAACTTATTGTACTATATGTTGTTTGAAAATTTAAAGAACTAAGTACTCCACTTAAAATAATGGTAAGAAAAGTTAATAAAATATAAATAGTTACCGGATGAAATTTTAGTTTTTTGAGTTTTAATTTTTTCTTTCTATTCATAATTATCACCATTAAACGCAACTATTTTTTTTATTTTTTTATTAAATTCTACTCTTGGTAACATAACAACATGACCACATTTCATACATTTTATTTTAATATCGGCTCCAAGTCTTACTACTTTCCATAAATTTTCTCCACAAGGATGTTGTTTTTTCATTGTAAGAATTGTTCCTATATCATATTTTTTTTCTTCCATAAGACACTACTCACTTATATCCAAAATTTCCATAATTCGATTAAAATCTTCTAAATCTTGAAAACTAATTTCAATTTTAGTACCTCTAATTCTGACCTTAGTTCCTAATTTTTCACAAAGTAATTCTTGAACATATTTATAAGTTCTATTTTCTTCAGTTTCTCTTCGTTCCATCTTATTTCTTTTTTCAAATGATTTATCTTGAGTCATTTCTTCAACGGCTGCACTTGTTAATCCTTCATTTATAATACGGTTAGCAAGAGCTTCAACCTTTTCAGGATCTTTTATTTTACTTAAAGCTCTAGCATGAGTTGTAGGAATTTTTCTTGCAATTACTAATTCTTTAACAGGATCGGGTAAATTAATAAGACCTACCATATTTGTAACATAACTTCGACTTTTACCAATTCTTTTAGCAAGTTGTTCATGATTTAAGCCCCGAGCTTCCATTAAACTTTGATAAGCCATCGCTTCTTCAATAGGATTTAAATCTTCTCTTTGTAAATTTTCAAGCAATGCTATTTCCATCATTTCTTGATCATTAAAATCACGAACAATAGCCGGAATTGTTTCAAGTCCAGCTAGTAAACTAGCTTTTACACGTCGTTCACCAGCTACTATTTCATAACCTTTTATACTTGACTTAACAATAATTGGTTGAAATACACCGTGTTCTTTAATTGAATCAGCAAGTTCTTGTAAAGCCTCAGGTTCAAATACCTTTCTTGGTTGGTATGGATTACTTCTTAATTCCTGAATATTTATATCAATAATTTCTTCTTTAGGTGTTGTACTTACTATTTTTTCTTCTAAGGTATCAAAATCTAATACCTCAGTTCCAAATAATTCTTCTAACCCTTTTCCAAGAGCTCTTCTTCTAGCTGTTTCCATTTCTCATAATCACTTCCTTTGCTAAATTTATATAAGCTTCTGATCCTTTACTTTTTGGATCATAAGCAATTATTGGTTTTCCATGACTAGGGGCCTCAGCAAGCCTTATTAATCTTGGAATAATTGTATCATATACTCTATCTTTAAAATAACTACGTATCTCTTCAATAACATCAAGACCTAAATTAGATTTCGATAACATTGTTAATAAAACCCCTTCTAAATCTAAAGTTGGATTTAAATTCTTTTGAGTTAGCATGATTGTATTTAATAATTGCGTAATTCCTTCTAGAGCAAAAAACTCACATTGCACCGGAATAATAACCGAATTACTAGCTGTTAAAGCATTAGTTGTTATCATTCCTAAACTTGGAGGACAGTCAATAATAATATAATCATACTGATCTTTAATACTTACTAATTTTTCTTTCAATTGATAAGCTTTTTTAAAATTTGGATCTATTTTACTTTTTTCAATTAATTCAATATCAATTCCCGCTAGTTGAATAGTTGCTGGCATAATATCTAAATTTTTAAAATCTGTTTTTATAATAACCTCTGAAACACTAGCACTTCCGCGAAGTAAATCATATACACTGCTTGTAATATCACCTTTATTAATTCCTACACCCGTCGTTGCATTGCCTTGGGGATCTAAATCAATTAATAATATTTTTTTACCAAGCATGGCAAGGGACGCTGATAAATTAATACTAGTCGTTGTTTTCCCAACACCACCTTTTTGATTTACTAATGAAATTATTTTTCCCATGATTACCACCTTTTCTTTATGTTGACAAATATATTCTATCAAAAATAACTAAAATAAGCAAAGGTATTTACTTATTAATTAAAAAAAATAAGATTTTATTTTTCTTATTTTTCTTCTTTCTTTATTTTTATTGTAATTTGATAAACATCGTCAAAATCAATTTCTTCGGTATCAATATTTATACCATCTTGTTTAATACGATCTGTTGTCTTTTTTAATTCCAAAACAGCATCTCTCGTTGTAAAAATAGTCCTAACATGATCAATATTTATATACTCATTTTTAGATTTATCTTTATTTTCTTCTGGTTCTTGACTATTTTGTTCTTCGTCAATTACTTCGACATCTTCAGAATTAGTGGAAGAACCTTCTGGTTCTGGCTGAATAGGTACAGGTTTTGCAAATAAAATATTTTCATATGGTAAATGATCGTTATTTTCATTTCCCATATCTCCCTGAAGAGAATTATTATTTTCTTCATAGGAATCTTCTTCTGAATTTAAATATGCATTATCATATCCCGGAGTTTGATTATTATCAACATTTGTTTCGCTAGTACTATTACTTCTTGGAACATCAACAATATTTAATGGTTGATTGAATAAACTACCTTGATTAGCAGGATAATTATTAAAATTATCAAATTCATCTATTGGCGCTTGATAATTATTAAAAGAAGAATTTAAATCGTTTGGATAACTAGGATTTTGAAAATTATTAAAATTGCCTTGATCAAACGAATTAGCAGAATTTTGAAATCCAAATGCTTCATTATTATTAGAAAAATTCTGTTGCATATAATTATTGTTGTTATCTGCCGTTAAAGAATCAAAATTAGGTAAAAATTGATTTCCTTGTTTTTTTACTTCATCTTCTTGGATATGACTAATAAATAAATTTGTATTCGAAGAATTATCTTCTGGTGAAGAATTATTTACTAGATTAGGATTAGCTGAATTATCAAACATTGAACCCAAAGAACTAAATGATGACGGATTATTATTGGGTTGATTTAAATCATTTTGTAAATAACTTTCTGAATTTGTATTAAATTCGCTATAATCAACATCATTATTTTGATTCATAAAACCGGAAACTGGCATATTGTTAAAAGAATTATTGTTATTTTGAAAATTAGTTGGAATATTATTAAACATATTATTATTAATTCCACTTTGATAATCATTTAATCCCATATTGTTAAAATTGCCATGGTAATTGTTATTAATTGAGTTTTCAAAAAAATTATTATTAGTTGGGAGAGAATTAGGTTCTTCTTTAGTAACTTGGTCTTCAAAACTATTATAAGAATTGTCATTTGCTGATGAAGTATTATTTTGATTATTATTTATTTCATTTATTTTTTTAATTTCATTATCCAATTCTCTAACGGTTAAACGTTCATTACGAATTCTATCTAAAAGATTAAGTTGTGTTGCCTTATCTTTTATATTTAATAAACTTCTCGCATGACGTTCCGAAATTTGATTTTTAATCAAAGCATCTTGAACTTCTTCTGGAAGTGATAAAAGTCTTAATTTATTAGCAATAGCAGGTTGACTTTTCCCAAGCGTTTTTGCTAATTCTTCTTGAGTCATATTATCTAACTCTTTTATTCTTTTATAAGTTCTAGCTTCTTCAATAGCACTTAAATTTTTTCTTTGTAAATTTTCAAGAAGTGATATTTTAGCACTTTCTTTATCATCCATATTACGAATAATAGCAGGAATTGTTGTAAGTCCGGCTAAAGCACTAGCTTTAGTTCTTCTTTCGCCGGCAATTAATTCATATTTATCACCAACTTGTCTAACAATAATTGGTTGAATGACACCATGCTCTTTTATTGAATTAGCCAATTCCTCGAGATCAGCTTCATCAAAATTTTCTCTTGGTTGAAAACGATTTGGAAGAATATCATCAAGTCTTAAATAAACGACTTTATTTTCTATATTATTATTGTTATTCATACATCCCTCTTCTTTCTTTTTAAGAATACCCTATTATGATAATAACATTATATCATAAATTTGATTTTTTTTTACTTTTTTTCTAATTTTCTTTGATTTTGGATATTCTTTAAATTTTCTTTTTTTATTTTGTCGTATTTTCGAGGATATTTTAAATCAGTTTTTTTAAACTTTTGAATTTTTATTAAAGTTCTTATACTATTTTCAAATGGTAACTTGAAAGATAAAATTTCAATTATTTTACTATTTAAGACAAGAATTTTTTTTCTAGCTAAAGCAATTTCTTCGTTGGCATTTGATTTCATAGCAATAAAATAACCATTTACTTTAACAAGTGGTAGAGTAATTTCCACTAAAATTTCTAAATGAGCTACGGCACGACATACTACTATATCATATTTTTCTCTATTTTTAAGAGCATAATCTTCAACCCGAGAGCAAACAGTATCAATATCCTTTAAATCTAATTCTTTAATAATTTCATTTAAATAACTAATACGTTTATTCATTGAATCTAAAAGTGTTATCTTTAAATTTGGAAAAACAATTTTTAAAACTATCCCCGGAAATCCAGCACCAGTTCCAACATCTAATAAAGTTAACTCTTTATTTAAATCTATAACTTTAATTAACGTAAGACTATCATAAAAATGTTTTAAATAAACATCTTCTTCTTTTAGAATAGTTGTTAAATTAATTTTTTCATTCCAGATGACTAATAATTCATAAAATTTTTCTAATTTTAAAATTTGGTTTTCTGTTAAAGTAATATTTATTTTTTCTAGTTCTTTTAAAAATTCATCTTTTTTCATTTTTAAACCTCTTTAAATAAACACTTAAAACAGCTATGTCACTAGGATTTACACCACTAATCCGACTTGCTTGTCCAAGGGTAGTAGGTAAAATTTTAAGTAGTTTTTGACGTGCTTCACTAGCTAAATTAGAAATTTTTAAATAATCAATATCTTCTGGTATTTTAATATCTTCTAATTGTTTTAATCTTTCAACTTCTTTTAAAGCCTTTTTTATATACCCTTCATATTTAATTTGAATCTCAGCTTGCATAAGAACTTCTTCATCATATTTTAAATCTACTTTTTTTAAAGCAATTAAATCTTTTATTTTAATTGAAGGTCTTTTTAATAAGTCATATAAAGATATACCATCTAAAATAGGGGAGGTATTTAATTTTTCAATTAAAACTTTTTCATTTGGAGTAATTTTTATTTCTTTTAATGTATTTATTAATTTATCGATATTATTTAATTTAGCTTGAAATTTTTGATATTTCTCCTCATCAATTAAACCAATTTGATACCCATATTCGCGAAGACGAATATCAGCATTATCATGACGAAGTAAAAGACGATATTCAGCTCTGGAAGTTAACATACGATATGGTTCTTTCGTTCCTTTAGTTACTAAATCATCAATTAAAACCCCAATATAAGCTTCATTTCGTTTTAAAATAAGAGGATCTTTTCCTTTAAGTTTTAAACTAGCATTAATTCCAGCCATTAACCCTTGGGCAGCTGCTTCTTCATAACCACTAGTTCCATTAATCTGTCCGGCTGTAAATAAGTTTTCTATTTTTTTATTTTCTAAGCTTGCTTTCATTTCTAAAGGATCAATAGCATCATATTCAATAGCATAAGCATATTTAATAATTTTAGCATGTTCTAAGCCTTTTAAACTATGAACCATCTCTTCTTGAACATCATAAGGCATACTCGTTGAAAAACCTTGTAAATAAATATCATCATAGTATTTACTTTCGGGCTCTAAAAATAGTTGATGCCTTTCTTTATCAGCAAAACGAACTACTTTATCTTCAATAGAAGGGCAATATCTTGGTCCAACCCCTTTAACATAACCACCATACATACTTGATTTTTCTAAATTTTGGCGAATAATAGCATGGGTTTTTTCGTTTGTATAAGTTAGATAACAAGGTTCTTGATCTTCAATTTTATAAAGAGGTAGAGTATCATAAGAAAATGTTCTTAATACTTGATCACCATCTTCACGTTCTAAAGTCGAAAAATCAATCGAACTTTTTAAAATACGTTGCGGAGTTCCTGTTTTTAATCTTTGAACAGTAAGTCCTAATTTTCTTAAATTATCACTTAAATTTTTAGCTTCTTTTTCTCCATGTGGTCCCCCAGGACTACGATTAGAACCGACTAAAATATCAGCTTTTAAATAAGTTCCGGTTGTTAAAATAACAATTTTGGAAAGTATTTCTTCGCCATTTTCTAATTTTACCCCCATAACTTTGTTATTTAAAACAATTAAATCATCAACCATTGCTTCTTTAATCTCTAAATTTTCTTGATTGTTTAAAGTTTTTAACATTTCTTTTGGATAAATAATTTTATCTGCTTGTGCTCGTAAAGCCCAAACCGCTGGACCTTTTTTAGTATTTAACATCTTTAATTGAATATGACTTTTATCTGTATTAATTCCCATCTCGCCACCAAGAGCATCAATTTCACGAACTAAAATACCTTTAGCAGGTCCACCAATACTAGGATTACATGGCATATCAGCTATATTTTTAATATTTCCCGTAATTAATAAAGTTTTATTATGAAGTCTAGCAGCAGCAAGAGAAGCCTCACATCCAGCATGACCCCCACCAACTACAATAATATCGTATTCCATAAACTCACTTCCAATTCAATATTAGAGATTATACACTAAAATAAAAATTATGTAAATATTAAAAAATAACTCCCGAAAAGAGTTATATCTTAAAATTAAATACTTTTATTTTTTTCTTTTTTTATTGAATTAATATCTTCTAACATATATTTATATTTTTCTATTTCAATTGAAAATTCATTATTAACATTTTTCATTTCTAATTCATTTATAATCTTTTGAACCTTTGATATAGCTATTTCTAATTCTGTTTCACTAAAATTTTTATATGTATCATAATCAATTAACCAATTAAAATTAGCAAAAAAACTAATTTCTTCTAAATCAAAAAATTCCATATAATCATCTAACGAAAATTCACCATCTTTTAATTTTAAAGTAGATAAAATACTAATAGGAACATTAATATCTAAGTCAATCAACTTTAAAATATCTTTTTTTTGTACCAAAATGGTATGTATTACTTCATCATTTAATACTCTTTCATTAAATCTTAACATATTTTACCTACTTTCCAACACAAAATTTACTAAATAATTCATCTAGTAATTCTTCATCATAACTTTCACCAATAATATTACCCAAATTTTCCCAAATATGCCTTAAATCTAATTCTAATAAATCTAAATCAACATTATTATCAATGCCCATTTCAATATCCGAAATTAAATTTAAACATTCTTTAATTTTCGCAATTTGTCTAGCACTAGTAATATAATTAAAATCTTTAGTCATAATCTTTTCTAAATTAAATAATTCAGCTATTTTTTCTTTTAAAGGAATTATTCCTTCATTAGTTAAAGTATTTATATAAACAATATTATTAGTTTCTAAACTAGATAAATCAATTCTTTTTTCCAAATCATTTTTATTTACAACAATAATACTGGTTTTATCTTTAACTTTATTAAATAAATCTAAATCTTCTTTACTTAAAGGTTGATTATTATTAAGCAATAATAAAATTAAATCAGCATTCTTTATAATATCTAGACTTTTTTTAACACCTATTTGTTCAACTAAATCCGTACTTTCTCTAATACCAGCTGTATCTATAATATTTAAATTAATACCATTAATCATAATATTACCTTCAACAATATCTCTAGTTGTTCCTGGAATATCCGTAACAATAGCCTTATTACT
Organism: uncultured Bacilli bacterium; assembly: GCA_944350445.1. GTDB lineage: Bacteria > Bacillota_I > Bacilli_A > RF39 > UBA660 > RUG591. The sequence continues at coordinate 20,241 of CALVOW010000023.1, forward strand.
ATTTAACAATCTATTAAGTAAACTACTTTTACCAACATTAGGTCGACCAATAATTACTGTTGTTATACCGTCTTTAATAATTTTTTCATCTTCATATTCTTTAACAATTTTTTCTAATTTTTCTTTAATATCATTTATTTTATCTTTTAAATCGTTTATTGTTACTTCATAAATATCTTCATATTCTGGATAATCAATATTAACTTCAATATTACTAATTATATTAATTAAATCTTCTCGTAATTTTTTGATTAAATTACTTCCATAGCCTTGTAATTCATTAATAGCAATTTGTCTGGCTAAATCATTTTGACTGTTAATTAAATCCATAACAGCTTCAGCTTCCATTAAATCAATTCGCCCATTTAAAAAAGCTCGTTTTGTAAATTCGCCAGCTTCAGCTTGTCGGCAACCATTTAATAAAAGAATTTCTAATATTTTATTAGTTGTTTGAATGCCACCATGACAGTTAATCTCAACAACATCCTCAGTTGTATAAGTTTTGGGAGCTTTCATAACCGATACTAATACTTCATCAATTACTTTTTCTTCATAAACAATATGTCCATAATGAATTGTATGACTTTCGACTTTTTCTAAATCTTTTCCTTTGAAAATATTATTAACAATAGAAATTGCTTCTTTTCCGCTTACCCGAATAATAGAAATAGCTCCAACACCTAAAGTGGTTGCAATACTACAAATAGTATCAAACATAGTATCCCCTCATTTCGCAAGTATTATATCACATATATTAAAAAATAGAAAGAAAAAAACTATGTAAAAACATAGTAACTTAACTTCCAAAAATTTGAATAAGAAAATAAATAATTCCTAATATTCCTAAAATTAAAACAATAGTTAAAAAAAATATTAACCCTAAACTTGTATCTTTATTACTTCCTTTCATTATACTCCTTTATACTTCAAAAAGATCATACCATATTTCTTATTTACAATCAATAACTATTAAAGGGACTAAAAGTTCATCTTTCGTATATCCAGCATGATTAGCCTTAAAAGTAGGAGAGGTATCATCATAATTAATTGAAAAATTAGAAGTAGCAACCAATAGATAATCACCAATGGTATCCTTTAAATAACTATTTTCTTTATCACCAAATAATTGCAACTTTAAAACTTGTTCATAAGTTAATAAAGTAAACTTATCTTGTAAATAAGTATTAAATAATTTTTCAAAGTCTTCCTTTTTTACATTATCTTTTAATTTTATTCCACATGCCCTAGATTCAATAGCTGTTGGTCTTAAAAGCATATCATAAAGAGATGGTATATCTTTTTTTAAGTTAATGTATTTAGTACTAATTAAACCATGATCAGCAATAACAAAGATAACTGTATCTTTTAATTTTTGACTTAGAATTTCTAATTTATCATTTATTTTTTTGACTTCTTGTTGCACTTTTTTAGAGTAAATTCCATAATGATGCATTAATTTATCAGGATTTTCGATATAACCATAAATAAATTTTTGCCCCTTTTCTTTGGACAATTTTAAAATATTTTCTAAAACACTTTCCAATGTATCGCAAGGATTTTCTATACTAAAAGGAGAGAGATAATAAGCCTTCTTATTGGTTTTTTTGTTAATTAAATCAATGATTGTTTCATACTGCATATAATCTCTTTTCAAAACATCTAAATTTGGTTTTTTCTTTGTTCCTTTCACTTTATTTAAAAATAACGAAATAGTTTCATTACTATCTTGAAAATACATATCCCAACCATACCAATGATGTTCACTTGGAGTAAGACCAGTTAAAAAGGAAGTTGTTGCCGAGGTTGTTGTTGGGGGAAATACACTCATAATATCTTTTACTTTTTTCTTTCTTAAAAAATCCTTATTACTTAAACAATCTTTTAAATTTTTACTCCCTAATCCGTCGCAAAGTAAAACAACAACATTTTGATATTTTTTCGCAGTTAATAATTTATCAATATCTTTTAAAGTTTCATGATAAGGTAAAATATTAAAATACTTCAAAATTGAATTACTTATATTAACAATCGAATTTTTATAATTAATTACTTCCATTTTTCCTCACTTAATTTTTTACTAATATTTTTGATTTTTCGACTTCTTTTTTTGGAAATATAACATCTAAATTTTGAACTTTTAAAGCAAATTTTTCTAACAATAATATAGTTTCTTGTAAAGGATCTTCAAAAATAAAATTTAAAATTTTTTCATCTTTTGTAAAAAGTCCATGTAATAAAAATAATGTTTTTTCATTACTATTTTCTTGACCTAATAAGCGAATTGCAAAACACATTTTATCTTCGGGAATTAAATATTCATTCCAATTACAATAATTAATTAAGTTATTAATAAATTTATTGGTTGAATAAAAACAATTTTCGAAAATAGTATCATCTGACATAGGAACAGCATGAAAATTAAATTCACACTTATTATCTTTTGTATCCCAACTTAAATATCTATATTCTTTCTTTTTTAGCATATCAATACAATAAAGAAGACCTTCGTGTGCATTTAATAATTCATCTAAATTATATCGTACTTGCCTAAATCTCTTTAAAGAATCTTCGCCATCAACAATTCTATATCTTGTTCCATATTGATATTTATGAGTAACTGGCAAGAAATCATCCATTTGATCTTTTTGATGAATCATAGCATGAATTAAAACATTTTTTTTATTAGTAGCCACCTTATGATTTACGGGACCTACTAAACAAGAATAACCAACTTCAATATCTTTAGTTGATAATTTTTTAGACAAATAATCTAAAAATTCTTCAAATTTAATAATCTGGTCTCTGGTTACTTGATCAGAAATTGCTCGAATATCATAGTCGTTGTCTTCTCTATCTACATAATCATTTAAAGCCATTGAACCAGCTACAAAAATAGTTTTAATTTTTGGATCACTCTTAAAATACTCTATAAAACTTCTATCAATTTTTTTTATAATACTTTTTAATTCTGATGTCATAATATCCTCCTGATGACAATATAACAATTGTTTATGTCGGATTTTGTCGAATTTTGTCAGGAGATAAAAAATATCAAAAAATCTCTTTCATTATACACCAAAAGTGGCTACTCGCCTATATATAAAATTAAATTTTTTGGAGAAAATATAAATGTTTGGTGGTAAATATGAAAGAGAAAGCTTATATTCACGATGATGAATACTATTATAGTATTATCAGAAAAAATATAAGAAAATTTCGTTTAGAAAAAAATCTAACCCAACAAGAACTAGCTGACATGACGGAATTATCTCGTGAATATATATGTGATATTGAAAATGAAAAAAGAAATAAACATTTAACAATAGCTGTTTTAGGGCGAATTGCCGAAGCTTTAAACGTTGAAATTTCTAAATTTTTTAAAACAACTGATTAAAGTTGTTTTTTTTTAGAGCAAATAAAAAAATCAGGCCTAAAACCTAATTTTATTAATTAAATATACTTTCTAAATATCGCATATCATTTCCAATCTTATAATTAAACTTATCACCTAATTTCGCTTTTAATTCTAATAATTTATTTTCTACTTCTTCTTTATTCATAAAAAATATTTCTAAATAATTTAAAATTATATCATCAACAAAGTAAAAATTATATTTTTTAAACAAATTATAAATTTCTAAAAATTTTTCTTCATCTAAATCATTTAAATAAAATTCTTCATAAGTGTCTAACAATAAATTAAATTTTACTTCACTTAAATATTTTTCTAAAAACATTAAATCCTCTTTTCTTTTCCGTAAGTTTCAATAAGACTTGCAATGGTTACTTGATATTTTGCTTGCATATTTAAATCCGCCATAAAAAATATCTCATGTAATTTACCTTCTAAAACAATTGGAATATTATTTGCTTTCAAAAAATTAATTTTCGTATATAATTCGAGATAAGATTTTTTTAAAATACTTTTTTCTTTTTTATAATCAATTCCATATTCATCACATAAATCTTTTACTTCATCTTTATTTTTTCTAATGTTCCAAATCATACCTATCTGTGCTAATAACTGACCTTTTTCACTTGTTGGATTAGTATCATTTCTTCTGTTATATATCCAGTGACCTAGTTTGATTCGGCCATTTTCAGCATATTCATAACCATTATTGGTTATAAACTTTCGAGGAACTTCTAAATTTCCATAGTGTTCATAATACTTTTTAGCATATTCATACATTTCTTCAAAAGGAACAAAATTT
>CALVOW010000024.1 GCA_944350445.1 uncultured Bacilli bacterium
AAAATTCAGTATCTGAATTCTTTTTGACGTGATTTTTTTTGTCTTTTTCACTTAATTTTTTCTTTATATTAAAATAACCTCATTTTTGTATACCATCGGTCGCATTTTTGAGGTTATTTTTTCCTTATTTTATCTGTTTTTCTTTAAAACTGTCCGTTAATAAGTCAAAATGAAAGGATTTTGGGTAGTTCCATCGCCTTCTTGAATTAAGACATCAGAGCGAAGATTGATAACTGCGCGCACGCCGTCCGAGCTCGAGACGCCGTTCCATAGATACAACTCGCCCGCCGGATTGACGCTATACACGCGAGCATAAGCATTCGCAGCATAGAAGAGCGAAGGCGTCATAGTAAAGTAATAATTATTCGTTCGTAAATAATAATCTTCATTTTTTAAACCTTGTCTTCCGCCAGCTAACGCCACTTCATCAGCTGTTATTAAAGCTACGGGATAGGTTAAATCGCCATTTCCACGACTAGTCGTCGTTGAAAATCTATCGCTTGCCTGTGAACATTTTAAAGTCGCTGTTTTATCTGCATCTGAATATAATCTTTTATAAGCCGAATACAATGTTGTTGGTACTAGACTATATCCATTTCCAGTGTTTGAACTTGCAAAACTTCGGTCATTACAGAAAGTTCCATCTACTATATAATTTGTTAGTAAATTCCCTTCACTATCACTTTGACCTACAATATTAGTAGCATACCAACTATCTAAAGTTGCTTTGATATTACTACTATTATCATTCGTTAACGTGCTTTCTAAATTATTGGAAGAATATGATATATACTGAACCATTGCGTGTGTTTCATCTACATAACTATTGACTTTTATCATGACTGGACAACTTCCTGTTCCATTTGTTAATTTACATGTATAAGGATAATCGGCAAATTGATCCTGCATTTCCGTAAATGTTCCACTGGTAATATTTCCTGTTAATTTAAATGTTTCCGTCTCTTCATCAAACTCATAACTAGATCCAAAATAATACTCTGTTAAAGCTACTATATTTGTATAAGTTGTTTCATTACTAGTATGAATTGAAAAGTCCTTACCATACATATAGCCAATATAGGTTGGATCAGGATAATGGCTATTATATTGATAAGTTGTATTATTAATACTAGTTGCATTTCCTGTTGCATCGGGGGTTGTTCCACTATAAATCATCCGAATTGAACCATCTCCATTCATTCGAATGATTTTCCAGTAAAAACCTCCAAAGTAAACATTGTTGTTTTCGACATCACCTCGGTAGATATAAGAAGTTCCATAGTCGTCTTCGACGGCATATAAACCTTGTTCACTTCGCAAGGTACTGGCTATTTTATAAGTTATCCTATCTGCTAAAGTTATTCGTTGTAAACTTTCATCAGTTCCTAAGATTTTATAGATAGTTCCACAAGCACTATTTCCTACATTAGTTCCCCCGCAGGTATAGTAATTTAAATAGGTATCACTTAACGTATCCGTTGTAATCGTTCCTGTTAATTTAAAAGTTCCTGTATCTTGGTTAAATTCATAAGAGTTAGCAAAGTAATATTTATAACCACTTAGGGCTGTATAGGCATCCTCAACATTTTGGGTTACTTCTTCAACATAAGTATAACTTGGAGCTGTATCATTTAAGTTCGGATAACCTTTATCCTCTATCTGAGCAATGGCTGTTTCGGTATTATCGGTTTGATGTTCGGATACTAAGATACAATCTCCTAGTTTGTTAAAACCATTATTTAAACAGTAATTGTTTCCTTTTACCTCGACTCGTTTTACTACTTCATGCGTCTCTACATCATTTTTTACTAATTTAACATTTATATCACTTACTCCATTAGCATCATTTTTAGGTATAACATATACTTTAACTTCAACTGTTTTATTCGTTGCAAAGTCATACTCTAAACTTAAACTCTCAACTGGTGTTTCATCTTCTCCACCTTCTGAGTCTTTATAAGCAAATAAAACATCGGAGTTAGTTCCCGTTATTTCTAATTTCATATTATCAGTTGCTTGAAGGGAAATTCCCGCTTGATTAACATCTAGGTAATTACTAATCTTCGCGATAAAATAAGCTTTATTATTTTCAACATAAGTTTCATCAGTTTCCAGAGCTAATGGCATATTCATACTATCTAAATTACCATCGACATTTACTTTGACACTGACATAAGAATTATTCCATTCATCGATTGTATAATCACCATTTGTATTACTAATAACTGTATTTTCATCAATCCAAATTCTTAAACTGTAATTTTTAGTAATTTCATCAGTCGTTCCCGCGGGTATTGTATCGACCCAAATTCTTGTATTATCAAAGCTTTTATAACGAATAGCATCAATTAAAACATCATCATCACTTGTTAAATAAACATTCACATCTTCCGGATTAATCCTTGTTTTACCCTCAATGGAATCTCCATTAACAAGGCTTATTCCATAATAAATATCTTTACTACTGGTGTTTTTTCCGACGATTTGAAAGTTAAAGACATTATCATCACTTGCTAAAGCATCATTCTTTGACATAGGAACAGCATTTGTGATATTTATCTGATTATTTTCGATATAATTCATATAAATATCTCCAGTTATAGCTACTTGGTTTCTTGTTCCACTTATTAAAGTATTATAGGCTGCATAGGTTACTCCAAGCGTTACTATTAAAATCAAACTTACTATTAAACTTATACTTATTACTTTCTTTCTCTTTTCCATATATTACTCCTTATTGTCCCTTTATTATAATATTAATATAATATATTTTTGTAGTTTATTCAAGCACTTCTAGGTATTTTTCAAAATAAAGGTAAAAGAAAAACACCTAAAATCTAGTATTTATTATACTAGTTTTACGTGTCGAATTTTTTTGTTATTAATCGAAAAATTAGAAAAACTTAGGCGGTTTAGACCCCCCCCGCAGTTGACATAGAGTTAACTTTACTATTCATATTTATTCGCATATTTATCAACTACCCTTCTAATTTACTCTTTTATCTTACTATATTTTTTAATATTTTTCAAGCAATATTAATATTGTTTAATCTTTTTTAGCCTTAATCAATAATTTCATTATGCAAAATAAATAGTATATTTAAAATATTACTGTTTTTTTTAATATTTATTTGATATAATTTAAATATAAGGTGGTGTTTAAATGGAAATAGATAACCAAGATAAATTTGATTTATTAATTGATGATACTAGTAATAATCAAGAAACAGAAGAAATTATTGAGAACTTAGATACAGAAAAAAATACTGGAAATAACAATTATTTAAATCAAAATATAAAAATTCAAGATGATGATATAGAAGTAATTGAAGAAAACAAGCCTGAAAACAATGATATTGAAGTAATTAATGCTAATCAAGAAGAAAACGATATTATCGAAAACATTGAACCAAATGATGAAAATCCTAAAGATAAAAACGAAGATATAGAAAATATTGAAACGAATAAAAATGAAGAAGAAAACAATGATGTCAACACAAATAACGATTATTCAATCTTAGACAAATATGGAGAAAATTTTAGTACTAAAGAATATCTTACTAATCCAGCAATTGGTAGAGATAACGAGATTAAACAATTAATTGTAATACTTTTAACACCTGAAAAATCAGCTATTCTAGTCGGTAAACCTGGTATTGGTAAAACAGCTATTGTTGAAGGTCTTGGCTATAGAATCAAAAACGGTGATGTCCCTGATGCTTTAAAAGGATATACTATCTATAAACTAAACACAGCAAGTTTAACAGGAACAATGCCTGGAACTAATGAACTTAAAATTCAATTTATCGTTGATCAATTAAAAAACATGGATAAAATTATGATCTTTATTGATGAAATTCATACTTTAATAGGAAATGGTGAAAACACCTTAGACTTTGCTAATATCTTTAAACCTATTATTGACCGTGGAACTATTAAAATAATTGGTGCAACCACCTCAGATGAATATGATCGTTATATTCTACGCGATAAAGCTTTTGTAAGACGTTTTCAAAAAATTGAAGTCTTAGAACCAACAAGAGAAATGGTTATTCAAATTATGATGGGTACTTATCCTAAATTTGAAAAGAAAATGGGCTTAAAACTAAAATATACAGATTTTATTAAAGAAAACATTATGGCCTTTATTACCGATGCTACTAGTGAATTTAAAAGAGTCTATGAAACTTCTGTTCGCTATCCTGATATTGCCTTAACAATTCTGCAACAAGCTTTCTCTTATGCTGCTTTTGATAATCGAAAAGAAGTTACTATTCGTGATATTAGAAAAGCTATTCAAACAACAAAATTAATTTACCCCGATGTTATAAAAAAAGAACTAGTAAGATTTAATACCGTCTTTAAAGATGTCTATTTAATGGAAACAAAACAAGTATTAAAGGATGAGACATGAAAAAATTTCTTTATTATTTACGAATACTTCTTTTCATTACTTATCTTATTATTATGTTTCTATTAATTGATAAAATTTATCTATCTAATTTTATTAGTACTCTTTATTTTATTTTAAATTTACTATATTCTATTATTATAATTTTAACTATTTTATCTAAAAAAGAAATATTTAAAACTACTATTTCTTATAATATTTTAAATATTGGAATTTATCTTTACACAATTTTATTATTTAAAATTACTTCAACAAATACCACTCTTGACATTATTAATAATCAAACTTATTTTCAAAATAATTTTATTATGATTAGTCTTTTAGTTATTGGTTTAAGTTGCTATTCTTTAATATTAAATAATGATGAAAAAATGATAATTGAGAATTAATTATCATTTTTTTTCTTTGGTTTGCTCCATTATAGCAGAGCGAAAACTTTCGTATACATAATTTTTATTTTTAAATGATGTTGTATCTAAGCTAGATTTTAATTCATAAATGGAAATTTCATTAAATCGACTTTGCAAATTAAGGGCTAATTTATTATTTCCTAGTTTTTTTCTTTTAACAATTTCTTCTGAATTAGCTTCTATTCGACTATTTAAAGTTTCTAATAATTGCATTTTTTCTTCCTCTGTTAAAGATTTTAATTTAGTTTCAACATAAATCAAAATACCATTTTGTAATTTATCTAAATTAGAAAAAGATCTCTCTAAAACTTTTTCATGTTTTACATAAGACTCTAATTCTAGCATATATTCTTTTAAAAAAGCTTCTTTGGTAGTACTTTTTTTAGTAATTTGTCTTTCAATATAATATTCATCTTGAAGATTATAGTTTCTTGCATTTATAATATTTTGATTACTCTCAATATGTTCTTCTAAATCCAAACTACTTATAAAAATATTACCATATAAGTCAAAAACTTTCATTAAAGATACTGTATTTAATTTATTAACAATAGTTTCATATAATAAATTAAAAATAAATTCTTGATTATTATTTTTAAAAATTGATAAATTGGTCACATATCTTAAATAAAGTTCAATTAAATCACCTAAAGATAAATTTACAAGTAAATCTTTTATATTTTTGATTATGGTTTCAAAACTATCACTATATTTTTTTTGATAGTCTTCTTTTGAGTTTACGTATTTAAAATAATTATCAATTAACAAAACTATTTCTCTCATAACATCACATAAATATTATACATTCTTAACAATAAAAAGTAAAGTTAGAAAAAAGATTAGCTAAGAGTTTTTACGTGTACCTTTTCATTTCCATTCAAAAGACTATCAATAACAATACTATCTAGCTTATTTTCTAATAATTTTTTTATATATCTAGCACCATTTTTTTCATGATTACTTTTTGCAAAAATTTCTTCTATTACTTGATCAGATATTGTTAGTTTAATACCTTGCTCCTTAAATTTCTTTTTGGCACCTAATAACTCTTGTTTGATAATTTGTTTTATCGTTTCTTCATTTAATTCATTAAATTGAATAATATGATCAATTCGATTAACAAATTCAAAACTCAAAGCATTTTCTAATTTATTTTTAATAAATTTTTCTTTTTCACTTGTAAAACCAATAGCATTAACAGATGCTGTAATATTACTAGTCATAATGATAATAGCATGATTGAAATATATTTTTTCTAAGGAAGAATTAGTAATAAAACCTTCTTCGAAAATTTGCAAGAAAAGATTTAAAAAACTCGTACTAGCTTTCTCGATTTCATCGATTAAAATAACTGAATAAGGATTATTTTTTATATCATCTAAAATCGTATTACTAGACTCATACCCAACATAACCAGGAGGCGATCCAATTATTTTACTAATAGCATGACTTTCCAGATATTCACTAGCATCTATCCTAATAAGGGGCATTTTTAAAATGCTAGCATATTGTTTGGCTAGTTCAGTTTTACCAATTCCACTTTTACCAGTAAATAAAAAGGAAATAGGACTATTCTTTTGTTTTAAACCTAATTTTATTTTTTTGGTTTCTTGACAAATTATATTAATAGCTTCATCTTGACCAAAGATTTTATCTTTTAAATTAGCTTCTAAATTTTTTAAAGAACGAGCTGATTCTTTATCAATTTCATAAACAGGAATATTCGATTTAGCTTTGATAATTCTGGCAATATCTTCCTTAGTTACTACTTTTTTTGGTCTTTGACTATTTTTTAAATATAATTTATTAATTTTATCTTCGATAACAATTTCCGTTTCTTTTATTTTAAAAGCATTTAAAAAATCATGTTTAATAATATAATCATTCTTTTCTTGATTCATTTTTTGATAATCTTTTTTTAATTGTTCTAATTTTTCGAAATTTTTATCTTTTTTTAAAGAACAACTAGCACATACTTCATCTAATATATCAATTGCTTTATCCGGATTTTTTCGATTAAAAATATATTTATTGGCTAATTCGACAATATCTTTAATAATAGCATCTGGAACTACTACTTGATGAAACTTTTCATAAAGGGGTTTGATTTTGAATAAGATATCACAAGTTGCTTCATAATTTGGTTCTTCAATTAAAATGGTTTGAAATCTTCTATTTAAAGCTTTATCTTTTTCAATACTATCTTTATATTCTTTAATAGTTGTTGCACCTATTAATTTAAATTTACCACGGGCTAAAGCTGGTTTAAAAATATTCGAAGCATCAATAGCTCCTTCGGCTCCACCAGCTCCTACTAAGGAATGCATTTCATCAATAAAAACAATTAAATTAGGATTACTCTCAATTTCTTTGATAATTTTACTAATGCGATCTTCAAATTCACCCCGATATTTAGTCCCAGCTACTAAACTTGCCATTGATACTGATAAGATTTTTTTATCAAGTAAAGATTCCGGTACTTCACGATTAGCAATTTTCAAAGCTAATCCTTCAACAATAGCCGTTTTCCCAACTCCAGCTTCGCCTATTAATAAAGGATTATTTTTGTTTCTTCTTAAAAGAATTTCGATTAAACGATTAATTTCTTTATCACGACCAATAACAGGATCTATTTTTCCCTCTTTGGCCTTTTCAACTAAATTTATGGAATGATCATAAATTGATAATTTCTTTTTACTTTTATACTTTGAATTTCCAATTTCTTTATTTTCAAATTCTAAATAAAGTTCATTTATATCGACCCCTAAATTACTTAAAATGCGAATAGCTACTCCTTCCCCTTCTTCTAAAAGAGCTAAAAATAAAGAATTAACATTAACTTCTAATAAATTATTCTCTTTCGTATCTAAAATAGCATTTTCGATTACTCTTTTTAACATTGGGGTATAAATAAAATAAGAATTTAGACTATTACCAATTCCTATTGTATTTATTAATTCTTCTTTAAATACTGAATATGTGACATTATATTCATTTAACTTTTCAGTTATTTTTAAATTTTGAAAACTTAAAATACTAAGAATTAGATGTTCTGATCCTACAAAAGGATGTTTTAATTCTTGCATTTCTAATTTAGCTTTTTTTAATACTTTCTTGCATTCTTCATCAAATCTTTGAAACATATAAGTCCTCCATATATAATATATGAAGTTTTCTCGTTTTTATAAATAAATTAAATCGACAAAGAAAAATTATTTTCTATAACTTTTACTCTTTAAAAAATTAGCTTCATACCTTTTCATTAATTCATAAGCATCAAATTTTTTAGCAATTTTAATTCGTTCAAAATCTGTTTCCAAGGCATTTAAATCTTGCATGATTTGAAAAGTTGTTTCTAAATCACTAGTATCATCTAGCTCTTTTGCAACTTGATATAAAACGCTTGCATGCCAAGTTCTTAAGATTTCTTTGGTTATCAAATTGAAATTACTTAAATTGAAATTAGCTAAACAGTTAGGATAACTATCAAGAAATAACTTTCCTTCAAAAGGTAATTCTTTAAAAAACTTTTGATAATTAGTTGTATCTAAATATTCTAAAAATTTAAAATAAACATTTAAAGTTCGATTACTTAACCCACAGTAAATACATTCAACTTCCAAATTATCAGTCAAAACAAAAAGATGATTACAACTATTTACCTCTTTTTTTCTTTTTTCTTGGTTTTCTTTTGATAAATGATAACTTTTATAAAACTGAGCTAAGTTATCATTAAATAATATATTTTCTACTTCCATTACTACTACTCCTAAATATTATTGTTTGATATAAGATTTAATAGACCAATCAATTGGTTTTAAATTGTTTTTTATTAAAAATTCATTAGTTCTTGAAAAAGGTCGTGAACCAAAAAAGCCGTTATACGCTGATAAAGGTGAAGGATGAGCTGATTCAATAATTAAATGCTTAGGATTAGTAATTAATTGCTTTTTACTCCTAGCAAAACTTCCCCACAAAATAAACACAACAGGGGTTTCATGTTCATTTATTTTTTTGATTACTTCATCAGTAAATGTTTCCCAACCAATACCTTTATGACTAGCAGCTTTATCCTTTATAACTGTTAAAACCGTATTTAGTAATAAAACTCCTTGTTTAGCCCAAGGAACAAGCGAGCCATTTGCTGGAATACTACAACCTAAATCATCGTGTAATTCTTTAAAAATATTATTTAAAGAAGGAGGTTTTTTTATTCCTTCTTTGACTGAAAAACTAAGTCCTTCCGCTTCCCCTTCTCCATGATATGGGTCTTGCCCCAGAATTACTACCTTAACATTTTTATATGGTGTATAACGAAAAGCTTTAAAAACTTCTTTTTTGGGAGGAAACACTACTTTTCTTGCATATTCTCCTTGAACAAATTTTAATAAATTATAAAAATATTCTTTTTTAAATTCACTTTCTAATACTATATCCCAATCGTTTCCTATCATGATTATCCATCCTTTTGTAATTATTATACTCTATAATAATATCTTTTTTCAACTTAACAAGGGAAAAAATATTAATAATTGCAAGAATTGCTACTAAAACATCAACTAAATTCCATAGAAAATTCGAACTTAAAATACTTCCAAGTATTAAAAGAAAACAAGTAAATATTTTTAAAAAGAAAAGAGCTTTCTGACTTAATTTTTTAAAAATAAATTGTAAATTACATTCGGCATAATAATAACCCGAGACAATCGTAGAAAAAGAAAAAGCTATGATACAAAAATATAAAATAATATTTCCAAATGATCCTAAATGATAAATCAATGCATTTTGGGTAATTTCAATTCCGTTAACCATCGTATAATCAAGCGGATTATAATTACTAGTTAAAATAATAAAAGCTGTTGAGGTACAAATAACAAAGGTTGTAAAATAAACCCCAAAGGTTTGAATAAGACCTTGTTTAATAGGATCTTTTAAAGTTGAACTACCAGAGGCAATGGCTGACGCTCCAATTCCAGCTTCACTTGAAAATATACCTCTTTGAATACCAATTAACATAACCGATAAAAAGCCATAAAAGGAGGCTTTAAAAGAAAAAGCTTCCCTAAAAATATTTAAAAAAAGATTGGGTAAAAGGGATATATTTTTAAAAACAATGAAAAGAGAAACCAAAAGATATAAAAGACCCATAAGAGGGACAAAAAAAGATGAAAATTTAGCAATTCCTTTCATACCTTTTCGAATAACAATAAATGAAAAAAGACCTATTACTAAACCAATTACAATACTAGGAACTGAAAAGAAATTAGTAAATGATTTAACAATTGTATTAGCTTGAATTGTTAAAAAACCAAATAAATAAGCCAACGTTATTAAAGCCGCATAAATAAAAGCTAGTTTTTTATAACCTAAACCATATTTTATATAATAAGCAGGTCCTCCAACATAAGAAGAACCAACTTTTTTCTGATAAATTAAAGCTAAAGCATTTTCAACTAAGGAATTAGGAGCTACTAATAAACAAGAAAGCCAAATCCAAAAAATAGTTCCTATCCCACCTTTAAAAATAGCAAGAGCAATACCTGCTAAGGAACCAACGCCAATACATCCTCCCAAAGAAACAGTTAAAGTTTCAAAAGATGACATTCCTGAGTTGGATGATTTATCAGGTTTTAAACTTTTCCAAATTTTTTTAACATTTAAATGTAAAAAATTTAATTTAAAAGCAAAGTAAAGACCTGACAAGACTAACATAACAGTTGCTATACTCCATAAAAAATTATTAATAATATCCATAAATCCTCCAATTATATATATGCTAATTTATTTAAATTAACTTTAATATAACAAAGGAAAATAAGGAAAAAAGTCATATTTTGTCTAATTAATCTTTATTAATTTTCATATTTTAACTTTTATGTTATAATAAGTCTATATTGGAGGATTTATGAAGCAAGATTTTATTCCGATTTTATTAGCAAGTGATATTAATGTTTATAGTATGGCAAGAGCTTTTCACGAAGAATATAATGTTAAATCAATTGTTTTAGCTAAAACAACATCTGGTGTTATTAATCATTCAAAAATAATTGAATTTCGAAAAATCGACAATTTAGATAAACAAGATATTTTTTTAAATACTATCTTAAACTTATATGAAGAATTAAAAAAACTTAATAAAAAGTTAATTTTAATTGGTTGTGCTGATCATTATGTTCGATTAATAGTTTCTAATAAAGAACAGCTAAAAGATAAGTTTGTTCTTCCTTATACTGATTTAAAAACTTTAAATTATATCGTTTTAAAAGAAAGTTTTTATGATTTATGCGAAAAAAATAATATTGACTATCCGAAAACTTTTCTTTATAAAAAAGGAGATAGTTTAGATTTTGAATTAGATTTTTCTTATCCAGTTATTTTAAAACCATCAGATAGTGTCCTTTATTTTCAAGCTAGTTTTGAAGGCCAATATAAAGTTTATACTATAAATGATAAAGAAGAATTGGATAAAACTTTAAAAAAGATTTATGAAGCTGGTTATAAAGGAAATATGATTATTCAAGACCGTATTCCTGGCTATGATAATAAAATGTATGATTTGCATGTTTTTGTTGGCAAGAATAAAAAAGTACAATATATGAATCTTGGTAACGTTTTATTGGAAGAACATACTCCTAAAGGCCTAGGATCAAATGCTGCTACCCTTACGGTTTATAATGAAGAATTAATGTTAAAAATTAAAAATTTATTAGAATCAATTGGGTATGAAGGTTGGGCTGATTGTGATTTAAAATACGACGAAAGAGATCAAAAAATTAAAATATTTGAAATTAATATCCGACAAGGAAGAAGTCATTATCGAAATACCGGAAGTGGTTATAATGTAGCTAAGTATATAGTAGATTCTTATATAAATAATATTAACCAAGAACTTTTATTAGTTAAAGAACCATATTTCTGGCATGTCGTTCCTAAAAAAATTGTTCTTGATTATGTAGAAGATAAAGAAAAATTAGCAATTGTTAAAAAATTAATTAAAGAAGGAAAAGTTTGTCATTCACTTTTTTATAAGAAAGATAAAAGTTTAAGACGAAATATTTATTTAATTTTAAGAAATATAAACCAATTTAGAAAATATAAAAAATATTATAAAAAATAAAAACACATCTAAAAAAAATGTGTTTTTCATTTATGATATTCTTCATTATTTATGATTTTAAAACTTCGATAGATTTGTTCTAGGAAAATAACTCGAAAAAGTTGATGAGGAAATGTTAATTTAGAAAAAGATATTCTTTCTTGACATTTTTCTTTTATATCGGTATCAACTCCAAATGAGCCTCCAATAATAAAATTAATATTCGGATATTTTTCTCGTAAATTTAGAAGCTTAGAAGCAAATTCTAAACTAGTAAAACTTTGACCGTCTAAATCAAGTAAAATATTATAGTCATTTGGTTTTATTACTTTTAAAATATTATCTTTTTCTTTGGACAAAGTTTTTTTTACATCAAAGTCATAATCAGGTAATTCAATAAGCTCTAATTTTGTATATTTACTAATTCTTTTTTGATATTCTAAAACTGCTTCTTTTAAATATTTTTCTTTTATTTTTCCAATGCAAATTATTTTTATCATACCGTTACTTCTAATTCCTCCTCTTGTCTAGCTGACACTACACTTACTTTATTTTCAATAATTCCAGAAACTGTTTGAATTGCTAATTCTTCATTATTATTAGTTTCACTTAAATGAGCAAGTACTATTTGCTTTGTATTATCACCAATCAATTCTTTTAAATAATTACCCGTCATTTCATTTGATAAATGTCCAGTATCACTTAAAATTCTTTGTTTTAAAATATAGGGATAAGGTCCTTCCATTAACATGGTTGGATCATGATTACTTTCTAAGATATATAAATTTTTATTATGCATATATTTTAAATTTTTTTTACTAATATAGCCTGTATCTGTCATATAAACAAGCGAAGAAGTATCATCTTCGATTAAAAAGCCAACTGATGATTCGGCATCATGAGAAGTATAGAGAAAACGAATATGTAAATCATCTAACAAGATTTCGTCTTCAAAAACAGGAATTATATAATCAGGATCAACTATTTTTTTTATTTCTTTAAACATTCCTTTAGGAATATAAACAAACTTTTTTTCTTTTTTTACTAAGGAAGCTAATCCGGAGGTATGATCTTTATGATTATGTGTGAGTAAAATAAAATCAATTGATGCTATTTTATAACCATATTTATCTAATATCATTTTCGTCTTGGTAAAAGAAAATCCAACATCAATTAAGATTTTTTTAGTATTTGTTATTAAAAGAGTTGAATTTCCTTTTGAACCACTTCCAAGAATTAAAACTTTCATTAATAGAACAACATTGGGTTATAACATTGACTACTATTTCCATAAGGTACTCCGTACCAAACTTCAAAGTGTAAGTGTGTTCCGTTTGAACGTCCTGTTGAACCCATATCTCCTATTACATCACCAGCATCAACATGATCTCCTACTTTTACATATCTAGATAAAGTTGCCATATGAGCATATCTTGTATAATAACCATTTTGATGATTAATAACAACATAATTACCAGATAAATAATGATAATTTACTTCAGTTACAACTCCCGATTGCGCAGCATAAAGTGGTGAACCATAACCGGTTCCGGAAATATCTAACCCACGATGTAAACTACCCCAACGCCAACCATAACTACTAGATATAATATATGGAATATTGGTAGGCCAAACCCAATTACCAGCTGTTACAATGGCTGGTTGTCTTCCGCCCCGAATAATTACTTCATTGACAACGGGTTTAATTTCTTCGGTTCCAGAAATTAAAGCTGTCACAATTTCGCCATTTACACTTTTAATTTTTTGAGTAATTCTTGTAACACCATTACTACCTTGAGTTTGCACAGCTTGATAACCCGTTAACTTCGTATTATCGTAAATATATTCTGTTTCATAAGCGATTTCTTGATCCTCAACAATATGTTTTTCTTCAACGGTTGTAAAGATTGGATCTAAAACACCAATAGTTAAATTTTGCCCTTCATAAAGCAATGCGGAAGTTGAACGCAACGTAGGATTAGCTATTAAAAGTTCATTAACATTCATTTTATTATTTTCAGCAATATCTTCAAGTGTATCACCATTTTTTACTGAATAAGTCAACATATTTTCTTCACTTCCAAAAAGTAAATAAGATGTTAACTCACTTTCTTCAGTATAAATTTTTTCATTAACTGGAATATAAGCTTCTTTAATTGTAACTTCATCTTCAATATATAAATCTTCTATTAATTCTCCAGTTGTTGTAATAGGCGTTTGGGTTTCATTAACAAAATTTTCATATTCTTCCTCTGACACAAATGATAAAATTGTTTTTAAAACCGCATTTTCAAACATTTCTTTATCTAAAATATTAATATTAATAATTTTAGGCTCATCTTTATCAGGTTTTTCGTCACTTTCTACCTGAGCATCATCAACATAATCAGTTGTATTAGTTTTATCAATCGTTACAACATACCCTTTAATAGTAAAAGGAGACTCTTCGTTGATAAGATTATAAATTTCCTCGACTGTTATTATATTTTCTTCATAAGTTATATCTTTTACAACATTTATATCATTAGGAATATAAACATTTGAGACATTATATTCTTCTTTAAGAGATTGTTGCATTTCATTAATATAATCATATAGTTCCTCATCTGATTCGATTAATCCCAGTGATTCTCCCTTTAAATAAACTCGATAAGCTTCAATCGGGTTTTTCGTAGCACTAAAAACATCATTTGTTGTAAAAAATGTAATTAAAGCACTTAAAACAACAGCAATTATTGTTCCTATAACCGGAAATTTTGTTTTTTTATTCTCCACTTACATTACTCCCTTCTTTTGTAAAATTTAAAAATGTACTAGTATCACGTTTAAATAATAAATTTATCGTTCCAGTTGTTCCGTTTCGATGTTTTCCAATGATTAATTCACTTATACTAGTATTATTATCATTTCTTAATTCTTTTTTATAATAATCATCACGATATAAAAAAGCAACAATATCAGCATCTTGTTCAATTGAACCAGATTCACGTAAATCGCTCATTAGTGGTCGTTTATCTTCTCTTGATTCAACAGACCTTGATAACTGCGATAAAGCAATAATTGGAATATTTAATTCCATAGCTAACATTTTTAAAGATCTTGAAATATCTGATACTTCTTGTTGACGATTAGCTCCATAATTTTTACCACCAGATATTAATTGTAAATAATCGATAATAACTAAATCAAGTCCACTCGAAGAAGTTTTTAAACGACGACATTTTGAACGAATTTCCCCAATAGTAATACCAGGTGTATCATCCAAAAAAAGATTAGTATCTTCAAGTTGACTCAAAGCTTCATTAAATTTAACATAATCATTATTATTTAACTTCCCACTCATAAACTTATAGCCTTCAATTTGTCCAAGGGAAGATAACATTCGATTAGCTAATTGTTCAGCTCCCATTTCAAGGTTAAAAACCGCAACACTTTTCTTAGAAGATGTAACAACATTAGTTGCTAAATTTAGAGCAAAAGCTGTTTTTCCCATCGCAGGACGAGCGGCAATAATAATGAATTGATTTTCATGTAATCCTGATGTTATTTTATCAAAATCTGTCCAACCAGTAGCAATTCCTGTTATATCGCCTTTAGTTTCCGCTAAAGTTTGTAAATTTTTTTGAACCCGATAAACAACATCTTTAATCGTTTGAAATTCCGTTGAGCGTCTATCTTTTACAATACTTAAAATCTTTCTTTCAGCTTCATCCAAAGTCTCTGAAACATCTTTATCAGTATTATATCCCATTTGATTTACATCATTAGATACTTCAATTAAACGTCTTAATAGACTATCATCTTGAACAATCTTTAAATAATAATTAATATTAGCCGCGGTTGACTCAGTATTTAAAACTTCAGTTAAATATATAACTCCCCCAATTTCTTCTAAATAACCTTTATTTTTAAGTTCATTAGTAATAGTAGTCATATCAATTGGAATATTTCCATCATATAAACTTTTTAAGGCCAAATATATTTTTCGATTATTATCATAATAAAAAGCACTTTCATCAAGCATCTCAAATGCTATATCTTGAGCATTTTTCGATAAAAACATAGCACTTAAAACGGCTTGTTCAGCTTCTTTGCTGTTGGGAACACTTCTTAACATATTACACACTTTCCGTATGAACTTTTAAATTACAAACAATATCTTTATATAAAGTAATAGTTACAATATGCATCCCTAAAGAATTAATAGTTTTACTTTCAATTTGTTTTTTATCAATACTAAATCCTTGTTTTTGTAATTCTTCTTTAATTTGTTTAGTACTAATACTTCCAAACATGCGAGAATCTTTAGAAGATTTTACCCGAAAATTCAAAGTGATTTTTTCAAGTTTTTCTTTCATTAACTTAGCTTCTTCTCTTTTCTTTAAATCTAATTCTCTATTCTTTTCATTTTCTTCCTTTAATTTATTTAAACTACCTTCGGTTTGTTTAATAGCATAGCCTTTTTTAATTAAAAAATTAATAGCATAACCATCACTTACTTCCTTAATTTCCCCTTTTTTACCTTGACCTTTTACATCTTGTAAAAATATAACCTTCATAAAACCTCCTTGTAATAATTTTATTTATGATAAAATATAAGAATATTATATCACTTTAAAAAAAATATGTAAAATTTCTAAATTTTAAAAAAAAAACTAATAAAATATAAATTATTAGTTTAATATACTTATCCTAAATTATCAATTAACGAAATATCATCTTGTAAACAACTAAGTAATTTCTCCTCATCATACTTACTAATTCTATTTTTAATTTTTTGATAATCAATTAAGAAAAGATCTAAACGATTAAAAAGCAAAGTTTTTAAATCAAAATTATGACCTTGAAAATAATCTAGTAATAAACAAACATTATCTTTTTTATAGAAAATATTATTAAGTAAAGCCTTTGAATAACTACGTTCTAGTTTTAAAATTTCTTCCTTTGATAAGCCATATTTTTCTAAAAAATTCATCTTCCATTCCCCTTTTCCATATTACCAAATGTTTCAAAAATTTTATTATAATCTACTCCTAATTTTCGTAAAATATTAACAGCTGTATCAAAATGAATTACTTTATTGATTTGAAAAAGATTCATAACTTCTAAAACAATATCATCAAATCTTTCTTTATCAACGATTTTTTTATCTAAAATAGCAAATAATATTCCTTCAAAGTAATTTATATCTTCCTCACTCATTAAAATATTTTGATATATTCTTAAAACTTTATATCTTGAAATATAAGTATTAGCAATATAATAAGCATTATCATCAAGTAAATAATTATCTTCTAATAATTTAATTAAAGGATTATTTAAAACACTTAGAGAATAATTTTTGAAATCTTTACTTACAAAATCTGTAAATCTTTCTGATAAATACGAAGAAACATATGGGTTTACCATTTCTAAATAATTATCGGCTTGAATACCATATCCATCTAAACTTGTTATTTCTTTTCGTAAATAGCGATTTTTAATTGGTAAATTATTCTTTTTAGCATAATAAATTCGATAAAAGAATCCTGGATCTTTATTTAATAAAATACTTTTATGATCTTTAACATAATCTAATAAACCAGCTTCTATAAAGCTATCTAATTGATTAACTAAATTATTGGTCATTAAAGCATTTATTATTGCTTCATCTTGGGCATTAACATCTATATTATATTCTTTAAACACAGTTAAATTATAATTTAATAAATCATTAGGTGTGATAAAGAAAGCAGGGTTTTCTAAAAATTCTTTTTCTATGTCTGATCCTAAGGATTTTAATATTGAAATACTAGTTAAAAAATATTCATAACTACCAACTAAATCTTGATAAAAATCATCTTTTAAATTTATACTAGGCATTTGAAAATCTCTTTTTAGATAAGTAGTAGGTAAAATATCTTTTAAAGATAAATGATACTCTCGACTTACTTTATAAATATTTTTTATATCATCTAAATTAGCAAAAGCTAAAATAATTACAAGTATTTTTTGATATTTTTTTTCCTTTAAAAAAGAGAAATCCGTAGTATTTTTTAAAAATTCTAATTTTTCAATTAAAATAGGTGAAGACGCACTTTCTAAAACGACTTTTTCAAATTCACTAAAAGAATTTAAATACCCAAATTCTTTTAGATTATCTAAATTAGATAAACGATAAGACTTCGTTGAAGATATTTTTTCATCTTTTTTTACTTCTAAATTGCCAACTAAAGCTTGATTATGATTATTAATTTCTTTCATACAAGAAAATATATCATCATAATTAACATCCAATTCTTTTAAAATTTCAACAACTAAATCTATATCTTCAATAAATTTATTCTTATTTTCTAGATTATTTATTAAATTAGCAATTCTGGTTGTAAGATCGTGATAATCAGCAAAAGACATAACATCTTTTTTTAAAGATTTTAAATAAGCAAGAAGCTCTTTAAAAAAAGTTTGACAATTAGGATCTAAAAAACAATTATTTACTTGGATATAAGATAATGTTGTTTCTAATTTTTCATATGGATAAAAAGAAAAGTTATTATCACGTAAGAACGAAAGAAAATTTTTAATATTTAAATTTAAAAATTCTTTTTCTTTTTGAAAAAAAGGAAAGAAACTTTCTAATTTTTGATTAAATTCTATTTCTTTTAAAAGATTCTGTTTTTGCTTTTTATATTCTAAAATAAATTTTTTTAACAAGAAAATCACCTCTTTTTCTCTTCATCAGAATAACATTTAGTAGAAAATAATTGCCAAAATTCTTCTTCTCTTTGAAGATAATAATTTAATAACTTGTCTAAATATTCTTTATTAGTTAAATTGGTATCAAAAGGAGATCTTTCATTTGGATAGATATTTACTAATTTAAAAGCATTGTAAAGTGTTTTATATTCGTTATTTGAAGATAAGCGAATTCTTGATTCTAAAGTATTCTTAGTTAAATTAGTTTTATTTTGACCAGCTATACCAAGAAGTAAAACAATAATTTGTCCATTTATTACTTGAAAAAATAATCTTGGTGAACCGATAATATTTGAGCCTTTACATTCATAAATTGGAAAATCATTTTGAGAAACAGTAACCGTATTAGTAGGATTTAATTCATCGTTTTCTAAACCTTTTAACATAGTATATAATTTTTTTCTTACAGGATATAGACTGTTTTCTTTAGAAAAACTATCTAAATCTTTAAAGGTTTGACTTAAAAAAATTATATTTCTTTTTTGAAAACTAGGAACTATTTCTTCTTTATTATAGATATTTTCAAAATCATTCATTAAATTATTAAAAGCAACTAAACATTTTTTAATTTTTATGATAGTTTCTTCTCTTGTTTCAATTAAATATGAAATATCATCTTTTCTTTCTTTAAGCATTTGATTACATAAGTCATAATCTTCTTTTAAACTAATTAATCTACTTTTTAATTCAACTAGATTAGATTGTAATAAATAAATATTTTCATTATTACTTACTTTCTTTAAAGAACTTAAAGCAAAGTCTATTTTTTTTAAACAATCATTTAATATTTCTATATTAAAACCTGTTTCAGAATTAACTTTTTTAGTTTGCTTTTCCTGAATAGATAAATTATATTCTGTTGTTCTTTTTAAAAGATCTAAAAGTAAATCTCGTGGTAAATTAAGCGATATTATTTTATCTTGTAAGTCTTTAATATCAATTAATTCTCCTTTTTTAAATAAGTCCTGAATATAATTAAGTAAATTTATTTTTGTTTTTAAATTTTCAATTTTTATTTGATAAGAAGTTATTTTATCAATTTTATATAAAAGCATTTTTTTATATATATTTTTTATTAGTTTGATAAAATTTAAACATGGCGTATCTTGGACCAATAATAAAGTTAAATCAAAATCTTTATTTTTTTTATAATAAGCAAAAGAGGTTTGAACTTCTTCTAATTCTTCACTAGTTAATGATAAATTAGAAATTATTTTTTCAAAAGATTCTAAAAGAGGAAGATTCATTTGTTTTAAAATATCATCTTCTATATTTAAATATGGAAATTCGCGTTCAAATTTTTTTAAATCTCTTATTAATTCGTTTAAATTTTCTTTATAACTATCTAATAACATATCAAATTCTTTCATATTTTCAATCCCTCTATTATAAAAATATAATATCATATTTTTTAGTAAAAAAAAATAGAATATTTTCTATTTTTCATGATAAATTCAAAATGAACGGATTTTGGGTGGTTCCATCGCCTTTCGAAATTAGAACATCAGATCGAAGATTGATAACTGCGCGCACGCCGGACAAGTTCGTGACGTTGCTCCAATGAATCAACTCGCCCGTCGGATTGACATAATACACGAGAGCATGAGCATTCGCAGCATCTAAGAGCGAAGGCGTCATGGTAAAATAATAATTATTCGTTCGTAAATAATAATCTTCATTTTTCAATCCATGATGTCCACCAGCTAACGCTACTTCATCAGCTGTAATTAAAGCTACGGGATAGGTTAAATCGCCATTCCCGCGACTAGTCGTCGTTGAAAATCTATCGCTTGCCTGTGAACATTTTAATGTTGCTGATTTATTTGCATCTGAATATAATCTTTTATAAGCTGAATATATAGTACTTGGTGCTAAACTATATCCATCACCAGTA
Source organism: uncultured Bacilli bacterium (assembly GCA_944350445.1). GTDB lineage: Bacteria > Bacillota_I > Bacilli_A > RF39 > UBA660 > RUG591. Next base: position 20,547 of record CALVOW010000024.1, read on the forward strand.
TTGTTACTTGCAAATGTTCGATCATTACAAAATGTTCCATCAACGATATAATTAGTTAATAAATTTCCTTCACTATCATTCTTACCGACAATGTTAGTTTGATACCAATTATCTAAAGTTGTTTTGATATTACTACTATTATCATTCGTTAACGTGCTTTCTAAATTATTGGAAGAATAGGATATATACTGAACCATTGCGTGTGTTTCATCTACATAACTATTGACTTTTATCATGACTGGACAACTTCCTGTTCCATTTGTTAATTTACATGTATAAGGATAATCGGCAAATTGATCCTGCATTTCCGTAAATGTTCCACTCGTAATATCCCCAGTTAATTTAAATGTTTCCGTCTCTTCATCAAACTCATAACTAGATCCAAAATAATACTCTGTTAAAGCTTCTATATTTGTATAAGTTGTTTCATTACTAGTATGAATTGAAAAGTCCTTACCATACATATAGCCAATATAGGTTGGATCAGGATAATGGCTATTATATTGATAAGTTGTATTATTAATACTAGTTGCATTTCCTGTTGCATCGGGGGTTGTTCCACTATAAATCATCCGAATTGAACCATCTCCATTCATTCGAATGATTTTCCAGTAAAAACCTCCAAAGTAAACATTGTTGTTTTCGACATCACCTCGGTAGATATAAGAAGTTCCATAGTCGTCTTCGACGGCATATAAACCTTGTTCACTTCGCAAGGTACTGGCTATTTTATAAGTTATCCTATCTGCTAAAGTTATTCGTTGTAAACTTTCATCAGTTCCTAAGATTTTATAGATAGTTCCACAAGCACTATTTCCTACATTAGTTCCCCCGCAGGTATAGTAATTTAAATAGGTATCACTTAACGTATCCGTTGTAATCGTTCCTGTTAATTTAAAAGTTCCTGTATCTTGGTTAAATTCATAAGAGTTAGCAAAGTAATATTTATAACCACTTAGGGCTGTATAGGCATCCTCAACATTTTGGGTTACTTCTTCAACATAAGTATAACTTGGAGCTGTATCATTTAAGTTCGGATAACCTTTATCCTCTATCTGCACAATGGCTGTTTCGGTATTATCGGTTTGATGTTCGGATACTAAGATACAATCTCCTAATTTATTAAAGCCATTGTTTAAACAATAGTTATTGCCCATAATGTCCATATTTTTAATTATTTGATAAGTTTCTGTATCATTTTTGGTTAATTTAACTGTTACATCAGTATTACTATTAGCATCATTTTTCGGAATAACATAAACTTGAACTTCAACATTTGTTTTTCTATTTAAAGAATAATTTAAGGTTAACATCTCACTTGTCTCAGTTACTTCTGTTCCTAAACTATCTTTATAAGAAAATACAACATCGGAATTAGTTCCCGTTATTTCTAGTTTCATTTCATCATTAGTTGCTAATACTTCCCCTTCTTCAGCAGGATTTTCATAGTTTTTAAGATTAACTATTAAATAAGCTTTATTATTTTCAACAAATGTTTCATTATTTTCAACCATAAGTGGCATATTCATACTTTCTAAATTACCATCTACTCTTACCTTTAAACTTAAATA
>CALVOW010000025.1 GCA_944350445.1 uncultured Bacilli bacterium
ATTTTGTTATGTTTATGCTAAAATTTTAGCACATGGAAGTGTTTTTTTCAATTTCCCGACAAATTTTAACACTATCAAATTAGAAAAATGTTTTTCATTTTTGATAATTTATATTATAATAAATTTATGATAAGAGGTAATATGAAAAAAATAATTGTAAAACTAGAAAATTTTCAAAAGAGTTTTGGTACTAAAAAAATTATTGATAATATTAACTTAGAGATTTATGAAAAAGAGTTTGTAACAATCTTAGGTTCTAGTGGTTGTGGTAAGACAACCATTTTAAGAATAATTGCAGGGCTTGACATGCCAACTAGTGGTAAAGTTTATTTGGATTCTGTTGATGTTACGGCTTTAGATCCGACCAAAAGAGAGGTTAATACTATTTTTCAAAATTATGCTTTGTTTCCTTTAATGAGTGTTTATGATAATATTGCTTTTGGTTTGAAAATGAAAAAAGTTCCCAAAGATGAGATTAAAAAAAGAGTTCAAAAAATGCTAGAATTAGTTCACTTAGAAGGTTATGAAAAAAGGAAACCCAAAGATTTATCGGGAGGTGAACAACAAAGAGTAGCAATTGCTAGGGGACTTATTAATAATCCTAAGGTTTTATTATTAGATGAACCTTTGTCAGCTCTTGATTTAAAACTTCGCAAACAAATGCAAGTTGAGTTAAAAAGTTTACAAAAAAAATTAGGAATAACTTTTATATATGTTACGCATTCGCAAGATGAAGCTTTATCGATGAGTGATCGAATTGTCGTTTTAAAAGATGGAAAAATTGAACAAGTTGGTTCTCCTGTTGAAGTGTATGAAAATCCAAAGAGTTTATATGTAGCCGATTTTTTAGGAGAAGCAAATATTTTTAAGGGAAAAGTTGTTGAAGTTTTAGATTCAAAATGTAAAGTATTGATTCAAAATAATCTTGAATTTTCCGTTTTCAATAAAAACTATCAAATTGGCGATTATCTTTCAATTATCGTTCGACCAGAGAATATGAAAATAAGTAAAACTAGTCGAAAAATGAATTGTTTAGAAGGAACAATTTTAGAAGAAATTTATACAGGCTCAGTTACTTTAATTTTAGTTGAAGTTATGAAATGGCAAATTAAAGTAATTATTTCTGGAAATGATAAACTATATAAAGTAGGTGATTTAGTTTATTTATACTTTACGATTGAAGATAGTATTGTTTTAAGAGGTAATCATGAAAAATAATAAAATAATTCGTTTTATTTTTACTTTTCCAGTTATTGTTTATAGTATATTTTTAATCTTTTTACCACTTGTTTATATTTTTATTATTAGTTTTTTCGAAAGTGATTCTTATGGAGGAATGATTAAAAATTTTACTTTAAATAATTACCGTGAACTTTTTAATAGTGTTTATATTGGTATATTTTTAAAATCTTTTTTAATAGCTCTTATTACAACATTCTTTTGTATTATTATTTCTTATCCATTTGTTTTAGCAATTTCAAGAAAAAATAAAAGAATTCAAAAGATTTTAATAACTTTGGTTATGGTTCCTTTTTTAACTAATTCTTTAATTAGAATGTATGGTTTTATTGTTTTACTTCGAAAATATGGAGTAATTAATCAAGTTTTAATGAATCTTGGAATTATTCATGATCCAATAAACCTTATGTATAATAATTTTGGTATTTTAATTGGTATGATTTATACTCTTTTACCGTTTATGATTTTACCTCTTTATAACGCGGTTTCAGCCATTGATAAATCACTAATTGAAGCTGCTAGTGATCTTTTTGCTAGTCGGTTTAAAATTTTTTGTAAAGTAATTTTTCCAAGTACAATTCCCGCTTTATTTAATGGTTCTTTAATGGTTTTTACCCCAGCACTTGGTTATTTCTTTATTGTCGATATTTTAGGTGGGGGCAAGATTATGATTTTAGGTTCTTTAATTAAAAATCAATTTTTAACAGCTAGAAACTGGCCATTTGGAGCAGCAATTTCTGTAGCTTTGATTTTAATTACCTTTATCTTTATTTATCTTTATCGAAAAATTGGTGGTAAAATGGATGATTTAGGTGGTATGTGATGAAAAATCGAAAATTAATGGATAATCTTTGTTTGATTTTAGTTTTTACTTTTTTATTTTTACCAATTCTGGTTTTAATTATTTTTTCTTTCAATTCTTCAAGTTTAAATATTATTTTTGAAGGCTTTACTTTTTCATGGTATAAAACTTTATTTTCTAATGTAACTTTATTAGAATCTTTAAAAAATACTTTGATAGTTGCTTTTACTAGTACTATTGCCTCAACAATAATTGGAACTATTTCGGCTTATGCTTTATATAAATATAACTTTCCATTTAAAAAATTTATTAATGAATTATTATATATTCCAATTGTAATACCAGAAATTGTTTTAGGAATTTCTTTGCTTTGTGTTTATACACTGTTGCAATTAGAGCTTGGTCTTTTCACCATCATTTTAGCACATATTTGTTTTTGTATTCCTTTTGTTATTGTTAGTGTTAGAACGTCTTTATCTAGTATGAATCCTAATTTAGAATTAGCAGCAAGTGATCTTGGAGCTAGTCGCTTTAAAACCTTCTTTTATGTTGTTTTACCATCTTTATTACCAGGGATTTTAAGTGGAGCTGAACTTTCATTTACGCTTTCTTTAGATGATGTTGTCGTTAGTTATTTTACAGCTGGACCTAGTAGTACTACTTTACCTTTAAAAGTTTATTCAATGATTAAAACAGGAGTAACTCCGGATGTAAATGCTTTAATTACTATTATGCTAGTTATTATTTTTAGTCTTTTAATGATTTCTACTTTTATTAGTTTAAAAGGAATTAAAAAGGAGGGGACAAGGTGAGAAAATTATTAATTATTACTTTTTTGCTATTTCTTACTGGATGTAGTAGAGAAGAGACAAAAGAATTAAATGTTTTAAATTGGTCTTCTTATATACCAGATTCCGTGATTCAAGCTTTTGAAAAAGAAACGAATATTAAAGTAAACTATGGTACTTATTCTTCGAATGAAGAATGTTTAGCTAAAATATCCAATACGAAATTAGGAACTTATGATTTAGTTTTCCCAAGTGATTATATGGTTGAGATTATGATAAGTAGAGATTTATTACAACCAATTGATAGATTTCGTCTTACAAATTTTCAAAATTTAAATCCTGTTTATTTAAATTTAGACTATGATCCGAAAAATGAATATTCAATTCCGTTTATTGCTGCATCAACAGTTATTTCTGTTAATCGCGAATTTATTCAAGATGAAATTACTTCTTATAATGATTTGTTAAACCCCAAATATGAAAATGAAATAGTTTTAATTGAAGATCAAAGAATTATAATTGGTCTAGCTTTACTTGCTAATGGTTTTGATATGAATTCAACCGATGAAAGGGAATTAGAAATTGCCAAGAACTGGCTTTTAAAGTTAAAACCTAATATTAAAGCTTATGATAGTGATAGTCCCAAGAACTTTTTAATTACCAAGGAAGCTGCAATTGGCATTTTGTGGAATGCTGAGGCTGCTTTGGCAAAGATGGAAAATCCTAACATTGAAAATATTTTTCCGGAAGAAGGTATTGCTCTTAGTATTGATAATTTTACTCTTTTAAAAGGAGCTAAAAATGTTGATGAAGCCTATCAATTTATTGATTATATATTAAGAGAAGATGTTATGAAAGAAATAATTTTATCTTATCCATATAAAAATGTTAATTTAAAAACTGAAGAATTATTAGATAGTTCATATTTAGAAAATGAAGCAGCTAATTTTAGTGACTCTTATATTGCTAAGGGAAAGTTTGTTAAAAATATTGGTAGTAGTATTAAATTATATGATCGTATCTGGGCTTTTATAAAATAAAAAGATATTGTTAATTAATACTAAAAAATTAACAATATCTTTTAAATTTATTTTAAGTAAATTAAATCTTCATAACTTACTTTTTCTTCTAATTGATTAGCATTTATCATAATGTCTTGTAAATGATTAAATGATTCTTCGGTAAATTCTGTTGTTTGTGGCCAAGTATCGGCTTCTTTATAACGAGTAATTACCGTAGTTAAATCTTCAAGAGAAGTATCTGGAAATTCTTTAATAATTATTTCGGCAATTGTCTTACTATCGTTTTCATGAACAAAATCTAAACCTTTTTGAATAGCTTGGGTGAATTTTTCAATAATATCAGGATTTTCTTCAATATAAGAAATTCTTGCATTATAAGCGGTATATGGAACAACTCCACCAAGTTCACCTAAACTTGCAACAACATATCCATAACCTTCTTTTTCAACTAAAGTTGCATTTGGTTCAAATAAACTTACAAAATCTCCGGTTCCGCCAATAAAGGCTCCTTGCATAGCTGCAAAAGAAATACTTGTATCAATTGTTAAATCTTTATTTGGATCAATACCATTTTCTGTTAAGATATATTCAAGAGTCATCTCTGGCATACCCCCAACTCGTCCACCTATAATATATTTTCCTTTTAAATCATCTAAGGTAAAATTATCAATTTTTTCTCTCGAAACGATAAAACTACCATCTTTTTGCGTTAATTGAGCAAAAGTTTTTAAGTAATCTTTTTCACCTTGATTAAAGACATAAATAGTTGCTTCTGATCCAGAAAAACCAATATCAACATCTCCTGATAAAACAGCAGCTGTAACTTTATCAGCACCACTTGCTAGAATAATTTCAACATCAAGACCAACTTCTTCAAAATAACCATTATGAAGAGCAACATATTGTGGAGCATAGAAAATACTATGGGCAACCTCAGCAACTTTAACTTCAACAAGATTGTTATCTTTTTTCGTATTATTAAATAATACACTACAAATGATTACAAATATAAGTAAAAAACCAACAATTGTAATAATCTTTTTTTTCATTATTCCTCCAATCAAAGTATTATATGAAATATTCTTTTGAAAGTTATTATTTCATGGAAAATGCTTGTAATTTGTTATTTATTTTGCTATATTTAAAGTGTAGTTATTGTTATTTAACTTTTAATAAAATAAATTAGAAAGATAAAAAAAATTAATTAATTTTTATTAAAAGTTTAAATAGTAATAAAATTATAAATTATTAGATTAGTTCAAGATATTTATTTAAAATGTCTTTATGAAGGAGGAAAGAAAATGGAACTAAAAGGAAGTAAAACTTATGAAAATTTAATGACTGCTTTTGCAGGAGAAAGTCAAGCTAGAAATAAATATACTTATTATGCTAGTCAAGCTAGAAAAGATGGGTATGAACAAATTGCAGCTATTTTTGAAGAAACTGCTAATAATGAAAAAGAACATGCCAAGATGTGGTTTAAAGAATTACATGGAGGAGCAGTTCCTGATACTCTTACTAATTTAAATGATGCAGCTGATGGTGAAAACTATGAATGGACAGATATGTATGATGAATTTGCTAAGGTTGCAAGAGAAGAGGGATTTACAAGAATTGCGGCTTTATTTGAAGGTGTTGCAAAAATTGAAAAGGAACATGAAGAAAGATACCGTAAATTAATTAGTAACATTGAAGGCGGTTTAGTATTTTCAAAAGATGGAGATACAATTTGGCAATGCCGTAATTGTGGACACATTGTAATTGGCAAAGAAGCTCCAAAGATATGTCCAGTATGCCAACATCCACAAAGTTATTTTGAAGTTAAAAAGGAAAATTATTAAAAGATTTTTCTTTTTTTTGCTTTTTAAACTAAAAAAAGAGTATTAGATAATGTTTTTAAAAGAAAAATATTACTAGGATTAATTGTTATTTAAAATGTCGAATTTTTAGATAATAAAAAAAATAGTAATTTCTAGAAGGGTTTTACTATTTTTTCCTTTTTAAATAATCAATAAGTATTTCTTTAGGTTTACTTAAATAGACAATTTCATATAAAATGTCGATTATTGGGGATTTTATCTTTTTTTCTTTTAAAATATTTGCCATGGTATTTAAATTTTCTAAGCCTTCGATAGTTGTTTCGTTTTGATAAGTTTTAAAATCTTGATTGCTACCAATTAAAAAGCCAAATGTATAATTTCTACTTTCTTTGCTAGTACAAGTTAAAATTAAGTCTCCAAGTCCGGCATAGTTGTAAAAGGTGTGTTTATTGCCATTAAAATCTTCAATAATTTTTTGAATTTCATGACTAATATCAACTATAAATTTAGCATTTGTTGAACTGACTATATTCATGCCAGCTAAAATACCTGAAGCAATAGCTATAATATTTTTTAAAATACCACATAGTTCACAACCAATTATATCATTAGTAGTTTCAATTGCTAAATAATCAATATCTACAAATATTTTTTTAGCTATAAGTAATAAATTTTCGTTTTTAGAAGCAATCGTTAAGGCAACTGGTTCTTTTTGAATTATATCTACGGCAAAGGTTGGTCCGGAAAGGCAAATAATATTTTGGGTTTGTAATTCTTTTTCTAAATATTCATGTAAGAGTAAACCTGATTTTTCTTCCATTCCCTTAGTTGCAATTATAATAGGTTGATTTTTATAGTATGGTTTCATTGCTTGAATGGTATCACTAACAAATTTCGTAGGAATTGCTAAAATTATTATTTCGTTTTCTTTCAATAAAGTTTCTAAACTCATAGTAAAATTAATTTTTTTATCTAATTGATAATTTATTATTTTAGAATTTTTATGATTTTTTATTAAATCTTCGTATTCATCATGTAGTTTTGTCCACATCAGAATGTTAAAATTTTTATTTTCTAGAAGGGATGCTATAGCAATTGCATAAGCACCGGTTCCAATGATTCCTATTTTCATATGACCTCTTTTCTATATAAGAATAGCATACTTTTGCCTATTTATGAAGAAAATTTCATTTTTTTCTTAAAAATAGATAATTTTTATTGCTACATTTTAAATTTTATGATAATATATCTATTGTTATTTGGTGGAATTGGTGAAGTGGTTAACACGCCAGATTGTGGCTCTGGTATGCAAGGGTTCGATCCCCTTATTCCACCCCAGAATGGAAAAAAGTCGAAAGACTTTAAGATAGAAATCGATTCTTATGAGTTGATTTTTTTTTATTTGTTAGCAAAAAAATGAAATATTTGGTAATTAAAGAAAGAATTATTAGATAAGTCATCTACATAGAATAACTTATTAAAAAAAGATAAGAATTATTAATGGAATATATTAAAATGATAGTTTTATATTATGAAAAAAAATAGATAATATGATACAATAAAGTAGAAATGTTAGGTGAAGTGATATGAGTGAAAAAGATTTTGATTCTAGTATGAATCTTTATCAAGAAGAACAAAGGTCAAAGGATTATGTAAAACAGTTGCAATGGGATATGGCAATAGGATTACAACAAGTAGATAATTTAAAACCATCTAAATATTTAGAGCAAATTAGTAAAATGAATATTTTGGGGGAATTAACAATCGAAGAAGTAGAACAAAGTTTAAGAGAATATTATACTACAAAGGAAGAGCCAAAAGATATTAATCTTAATGAATTAGAATGTGACTTTGTATCTATGAGAATTGTTGAGTTATTAAACCTTGATAACTTTGAATTATCAGTAGATTATTTAAAATACGTTCATAAATATTTATTTCAGGATATTTATGAATTTGCAGGAGAATTTCGAAAAATTAATTTTTCGAAACATGAAAAAATATTAAATAATGATTCTGTTGCTTATGGAGATTTTAAAACATTAATAGAATCATTAGAGTATGATATTAGTTTAGAAAAGAATAAAAACTATAATGATATGCCTATTGTAGAAGTGATTAAAAATATTACTGATTTTACTTCTAGTATTTGGCAAGTACATCCTTTTCGAGAAGGTAACACGAGAACAACAGCAGTATTTATAGAAAAATATTTAATTAGTTTAGGTTATAATGTTGATAATTCATTATTTAAAGATAAATCAGTATATTTTCGAAATGCCCTAGTTAGAAGTAATTACTTTAATAATTATTTAAATATCAAAGAAGATAAAAGCTATTTAATTAAATTTTATGAGAATTTATTATTAGGTAAAAATAATAATTTACATTCGGAAAGTTTGATTGTAAAAAAATTGTTTTAACCTTTATTATACCAATTTTTTCTTTTTAAAGATTCATTAACTATGCTATTGCTTTAAAAAAACATAAATAAAAAACAAGTTTTTGATAAAAAGGCAAAAATGCCCCTTTCCCCATATGAAGATACATGAGAATAAACTTGTTTATTATGTTCAACTGTATAATATTGAATCTTATAATTCTAACGTGAAAAACTTAATTTTTATTAAGAAAAGGACTTATATAGGTTAATGACATTGTATATAGGTCGGCCTTTTTTCTGACAGTTGAAATTTGTAAATGTTATTATATATTAGTTTTAGAAAGTTTGCAAGTTAGGTTGCGGACAATGTCTGCCGTATGTTATAATAATAATATACAATTTTATTGTGTTATAAATAATTATTTATATTTTTTTTAGTAAAAAAAGAGAGGTATGGAATGAATAATAAATTAAATAATATGGTTAATCAATTTTTAGCTAATAATAATACAGAAAACGATGAGGAATTAAATAAAAAAATGCAAGAATTTATTAAAAAACTAAATGCTAATGAGATAGAATATGATAATACTCCGTTAGATGATGCTTATGAACTTTTAGAGAAAGCCGAGGAAGCTAAAACAGAAAAATTAGCAATAAAATATGCTAAAAAAGCCTATGAAATATGTCCGGATTGTTTTGATGCTATCTTGTTTCAAGTTAATTTAGAAGATGATCCTCTAAAAAGATGGTACTTATTAAACAAAGGATTAGAAAAAGAAAGAAAAAGATTAGAAAATGCCGATTTTTTTCAAAAAGATAATATAGGATATTTTTATGGAATATTTGAAACAAGACCTTATATGCGTGGATTATATGCCAAAGCAAATTACTTGCTTCTTGATGGAAAAATAAAACAAGCTTTAAATGTTTGTAAAGAAATATTAAGATTAAATAAAAATGATAATTTAGGTGCTAGGTATTTATTAATGGCAATTTATGCATATTTGGAAGAAGAACAAGAGATGTTAAAGTTATATAAAAAATATTCAGAAGAAAATTTAGAAATGTTATTTCCTTTATTTGTTTTATATTATAAATTAGGAAATGATGATTTAGCTAAAAAATATTTAAAGAGAATAAATAAAGCTAATGCTAATTTTTTAAAGTTATTTAAAGGTACTATTAAAATTAATGAAGATACTCCCAAAGGATATTATGCAATAGGTGATGCATCAGAAGTTATTATGTATTTTCAACAATATTATTTTCTTATAAATACGTTACCTACAATTGAACGTTATATTTTAGAAAATAGTAAAAATAAAAAATAAAATATTTTTTAACCTAGATAGTCGTAATAGTCTATCTAGGTTTTTAACTTTACTATTATTTTAATTTAAAAATAATTTATGATGTTTCTTCTTTCCAAAACTTAATAATGTGGTATTATTATAATAGGTGGTAAAGTGGAAAGAGAGTTTTTAGAAAAATTAAATAATCACAGTTATATTTCTAAACGTTTATATGAACTTTTAAAAGAAAAAAATAGTATTGTTATACCTAAAAATTTTAATTTAGAACTATATAATCAAGATATTCTTGAAAAAATGTATTTTAAATATAAAAATTATTTTGAAACTATGTATGAAGGAATTGATGCAAATATAAAACTTGATGAAGATCAAATAAAAGCTATATTAGCCGAAGAAGATTATACTTTAATAATAGCAGGAGCCGGAACCGGAAAAACCACAACCATAGTTTCCAAAGTTAAATATTTAGTTGATATAAAAAAAGTTGATCCGCAAAAAATAATTGTTATTAGTTATACAAAAAAAGCAACCGAAGAACTAGAAAAAAGAATTGTAATTGACTTTAAAATACCTGCACGCGTAACTACTTTTCATTCATTAGGTTTAAAATATATTCGTGAAATATTTAAATCACATAAATGTTATGTTGTTGATCAAAACCAAAGAAATCAAATTTTTTTAGATTACTTTAAAACTAAAATATTTCCTAATAAAGAAAAAGTAAAAGAAATATTAAATATTTTTAATAAAGATCAAATTGCTAAAACTTGGGTCTTTGGAAGTTTTTTTACAGAAAATTATGATAAATATGAAACTTTTGATGAGTATTTTCAAGCTTATAAACTTTTCAAAAAATCAGAAGTTAAAGACTTTGGAACTTATGTAAAAGATTATTTAGAAAATATTTCCAATCAAGAAGTTATTTATACTTTAAAAGGCGAGTTAGTAAAATCTAAAGGAGAAGCTTTAATAGCAAATTTTCTTTTTTGTAATAACATTGAATATGAATATGAAAAAATATATGAAAAATTAATGCCAGATAAACGGACTTATAAACCAGATTTTACTCTTGATCTTGGGGGAATGAAAATATATATTGAATACTTTGGTCTTTCTAATTACCAAGAAGATACGTATTATCGTTATAAAAAAATAAAAAAAATGAAAGAAGATTATCATGCTAAAAATCATACCAAATTTATTAAAATTGATTATATGCCAAACGAAAATATATTAGAAACATTAAAAAGTGAATTAATAAAAATGGGTTTTAAATTAAAACCAAAAAGTTATGAGGAAATATTTGAACAAATACTAGATAATAATTATATAGCCCAAATTTATCCATTTAAAGATTTTTTATATTCGCAAATTGATATTGTAAAAACTTCGAAAAAAAGAAATAATTATAAACAAGAAATTACTAATTATTTTTTAAAATTAAATAAAGAAAAATTTCATACTGCTAAGCGACAATTTTTTTATATTAATGATTTTTATCATTATTATCAAAAAAAATTATTTGGAGGCATTGATTATGGATTTGATTACAGTGATATGATTTATTATGCTAACAAGTATATAGATATAGTTAACAAAAGATATTTAAATTGTGATTATTTAATTATTGATGAATATCAGGATATTTCGAACGAAAGATATGAATTTGCTAAAAATATAGCCTTAAAAAGTTATGCTAAGGTTATAGCTGTTGGTGATGATTGGCAAGCTATTTATGCTTTTTCTGGTTCTAGCATAAGATATATTTATAATTTTCCACATTATTTTCAAGGAGCAAAGTTATTAAAAATAAAACAAGCTTATCGAAATAGTCATGATTTAGTTGATTATTCGAGTACTTTTATTATGAAAAATAAAAACCAAATAAAAAAAGAATTAGTTTCTAATAAAGAAATTAAAAATCCGATTCGCTTTGTTTTATTTGAAGACTTTAATGAGTATCAGACTTTAAAAGAATTAATTTTAAATATTCATAAGAAAAATCCTGAGCATAATATTATGATTTTAGCTCGTACTAATAGTATGATTAATGATTTTTGTAAGGAAATTGATATAAAAGATGAAATAGGCACGAAAATCAAATATATTGGTTACGAAGAAATTGCTATTGATGGAATGACAATCCATAAATCAAAGGGTTTAACCAGTGATGAAGTTATTTTAATAGGTTTAGACAAAAGTTTTCCAAGTCAAGAACGCAATTCTTTTTGGTTTGAAACGTTATTTAGACAGGTGCAACCAGAAGAGGGAATTTCTTATCCTGAAGAGAGAAGATTATTTTATGTAGCTTTAACAAGAACAAGAAATTATGTTTATTTATTAGTTAACAAAAATCCAACTAAACGAAGTCCTTTTATAAACGAAATTTTGGAAATTATAAAAGATAAAAGTAATTAAAATTTATATTGTTAAAAACAACTATTTATCTATCTTCCTTGGATAAATAGTTGTTTTTGTTTTCTTTTTATTAATTAACTTTTGAGCCTCATTTAAATATTTAATTTCAAAACCAATAATTTCACTCAATTTATTTCTAAAAAGTTTCAAAAAATCTAATATATCAATTTCTTTTTCCTTATACATTTTTTTTAATAAAGGATATTTTTTAATAAATTCATCAAAATAACCATCAATTAAAAAATAAAATAATTCCATATTAAAATTCTTTTTATTTTCTTTATTTAATATTTGCCAATCTAAATCTTTAAACATATATTCATCATGATCAATAATAAAAAAATCTTGATTATACAAAATGTTAAACATCATATCATAGGTTAAAATTCCTTGTTTAGAAATCATTTCAATTGCTTCATAGATATTAAAGATAGCTTTTGTAAAGTCATTTAAGTTAATTTCTAACGGATCTTGTTTATAAAGAGATTTAGCTTCAATAAAAGGAGTAATATAGCCAACAATTTCAAAATCTACCATAATAACTTCCTTTGGGAAAATGAAATGCTTATTCGCAATTTTTGAAAATCTTAATATTTCTTCTTGTTGATAAGAAATATGTTCATCTTGATAAAAATTTTCCATCTCATCAAAAAATTGATGAAAAACTTTTAAAACTTGTTTATTTCGTTTATCTAAAAAACAAATACCAACCGATCCAATGCCAATTTTTTTTAAAAATTTAATATAATTCAAAAAAGATTGTTTTGTTTGAAAATTCATAAAATTTTATTCCTCCATTAGCCTTAATATTTTACTATTTTTTAAAAAAATGTCAAAAGATCTTAATTGCTATCTTTTTTAGATAGTGTTATACTCATAATAAGGATAATAGGTGATTCATGAAAACAAAAAAATTTAAATTATTTGATGCTATTTTAGCCATGGTTTGTGTTATTTTAGTAACCGAAGCTTGTGCACCAACGGCTGCTATTGGAAATAGTCAATATTTTTGGTGGATATTTTTACTTCTTTTCTTTTTTGTTCCTTATGGTTTAATATCTTGTGAACTAGGAACAACATATAAGGATGAAGATGGTATTTTCGTTTGGGTAAAACGTGCTTTTGGTAATAAATGGGCTAGTCGGGTATCGTTTTATTATTGGATAAATTTTCCTATTTGGATTGCATCAGTTACAGTTTTAATGATAAGTATATTAGAAAAAATGTTAGCTTTTTCTTTTTCATTACCAATAAAATTTTTAATTGAAATTATTTTTATTGGGCTAGTATGTTTTTTAGGAATGACAAGACTTTCTAAACATAAAATATTAGTTAATATAGGAACAGTTTTCAAAGTAATTTTAATGCTTGGTCTTGGAGTAATTGGTATTTATATAGCTATAACCAAAGGAAGTGCTACCACATTTGAATTAAAAAGTTTCTTTCCTGAATGGAATTTTCAAAGTTTATCTTATTTATCTGTTATTGTTTTTAATTTTATTGGTTTTGAAATCTTGGCAACTTTTCGGCATCAAGTTAAAAATCCCAAAAAACAATTTCCAATTATTATATTAGTTAGTGGTTTATTAATTTCTTTATTCTACATGTTAGCTAGTTTTGGACTTTCGGTTGCTATTCCCAAAGAACAATTATCTTTGGAAACTGGACTTATTGAAAGTTATGAAATTCTTTTAGGAATAAATGGTGGGGTAGTTATCAATATTATTTCTATTATGTTTATTATTACTTTATTTGTTAGTTTATTATCATGGTGTGAAGGGGTAGCCTTAGAAACCAAAGCAGCTAGTGAAATAGGAGGACTTCCGAAAATATTTTCTTATCAAACTAAAAAAGGTTATTTAGTAGGTAGTAATTTAATTACTTTTTTAACTAGTGTTTTAATTATTTTAACGGAACCATTTATTAATTCGGATGTTTTTTGGAATTTCTTTGCTCTTAATTTAATTACTTTATTACTTACTTATTTACCAATGTTTTTAGCCTTTTTAGTCCTTCGAGAAAAAGATAAAGATATTAAAAGACCTTATAAAGTTCCTGGTAATAAATTAATAATTTCTTTATTTGCTTATATTCCAACCATAATTTTGATTTTAGCAATTATTTTAACGCTTTTACCAAGTACTTTTACAATAGCGGGAATAAGAGAGAAGGTTCCGATTATGATAGGAACAATCCTTTCGATTATAATTTGTGAAGTTTTAACTTTAAAAGTAAAAGAAAAGTAAAGTTTAAAGAATTTAAAAAACTAATATAGACTTTTTTTAAAATTTATTATATATTAATTACATAATAGGAAGATTGGTTTCTATTAGGAAGGAGGATTTTATGAGGAGTTTTGTTGATACAACAGATTTTTCCAAGGAGGAACTTTTGGATATTATTAATCTAGGATTAGTGATAAAAGAAAATCTAAAACAGGGTTATCCTTTAAATGTTTTATATCATAAGACATTAGGAATGATTTTTGAGCAAACTTCAACGAGAACGAGATGTTCCTTTGAAACAGCAATGACCCAATTAGGTGGACATGCTCAATACTTAGCACCTGGACAAATTCAACTTGGAGCACATGAAGATTTAAGAGATACAGCTCATGTTTTATCACGACTTGTTGATATTTTAATGGCCAGAGTTAATCGTCATGAAAGTATTGAAACACTAGCCCGGGAAGCAACTGTTCCAGTTATTAATGGAATGAGTGATTATAATCATCCAACCCAAGAGATGGGAGACGTAACAACTATATTTGAACATATGCCAGAAGGAAAAACCTTTGAAGATTTAAAAATTGTCTTTGTTGGGGATTCAACGCAAGTTTGTGCATCACTTTTGATGATTGTGACTAAACTTGGTGGACATTTCGTTCAATTTGGACCAAAAGGTTATCAACTTGGAGAAAAGTATTTAAGAGTTGCTGATAAAAACTGTCAAGAGTCAGGTGGTTCTTATCTAATTACTGATAATTGTGATGAAGCTTTGAAAGACGCCGATTTTGTTTATACTGATGTTTGGTACGGCTTATATGATAAAGAACTTTCTAAGGACGAGCGCATGCAAATATTTTATCCAAAATATCAAGTTACAACAGAAATGTTACAAAAAGCTAGTCCAAATGTAAAATTTATGCATTGTTTACCAGCTACTCGTGGCGAGGAAGTAACTGATGAAGTAATGGATGGCGATCATTCTATTATTTTAGATGAAGCGGAAAATCGTCTTACTTCAATTCGTGCTTTACTTGTATATTTTATGGGCATGAAAGATATAACACTTGAAATTTGTAATAAAAATTTAGGGAGAAAATAATGAAAAAAAAGAAGTTTAAATTAGTCGATGCAGTTTTAGCTACTGTTTGTATTACTTTAGTTGCTGAATCGGTTATGCCAACAGCGGCTATTGGAAATAGTCAATATTTTTGGTGGATATTTTTAATAATTGCTTTTTGTTTACCTTATGGTATGATTTCGGCTGAACTGGGAACAACTTATCCTAGTGAAGGTGGAATGTATGATTGGGTTAAAAGAGCTTTTGGAGCTAAATGGGCAGGGCGTGTTGCCTGGAATTATTGGATTAACTTTCCTTTGTGGATTGCCTCTTTAGCTGTTGCTGTTACTGATGTTATAATGGGAATTTTTGATATTACCTTAAGTGTTCCCATGCTACTTATTTTACAGCTTGCTTATACTTGGCTTGTTTCTATACTTGGAACTCAAAGAATTGGGGAAAGTAAATGGATTGTTAATATTGGAACTTTTTTCAAGATTTTATTCATGGTAGGTCTTGGAGTTCTTGGTATTTATGTTTACATTAAAACAGGTGAAAGTGCTAATCCAATCAATAGTGCCCTTGATTTACTACCAACACTAGATTTAGCTGGACTTTCTTTCTTATCTGTTATTATCTTTAATTTCCTAGGATTTGAAGTTGTTGCAACTTTTGTTGATGATATGGAAAATCCTAAAAAAGAAATTCCCAAAGCTTTAATTGTTGGAGGAATTTTAATGGCTTTATTCTATATTTTACCAGCAACTGGTATTAATATAGCTATGACACTTGAACAAGCTGAGGCAAGTGGAATTACCGAAAGTTTCTTAATTTTATTAACAAAATTAGGTTTTGCACCAGAAGCTATTCGTATTGTTGTAATTGGGGTTGGCTTAATGTTTATATATACAATGGTTGCTAATATTGTTTCTTGGTCATTTGGTGTAAACTCTGTTGCTAAATATTCGGCTGATGATGGTGGCTTACCAAAAGTATTTAGTAAGACCAATAAACAAGGTGTTCCATATATGGCTTCAATTATGAATGGAGTTGTTGCTTCTATAATTGTTGTAATTGGAATTATCTTAGGAGAAGTTAGTGAAAGTGCTAGTAATTTATTCTGGACATTCTTCTCATTAAGTTTGGTAACTTTATTAATTAGTTATATTCCATTATTCTTAGCTTTCTTAAAACTTCGCAAAACTGATAATACCAAAAGAGTTTATAGAGTTCCTGGTGGTAAAGTTGTAACGTATTTAATGACATATATTCCATTTGTTTTATTAATACTTGGAATTATATTCACATTATTTGGTGATTTTACAATGGAATATATAAAGAGCAATTTACCACTTATCGTTGGTGTTATTGTTTCATTTATCATTGAAGAAATTTTAGTAATGTCAGTTAAAGATTCAAAAAAAGTAGTAAATAAAGAATAGAAAGGATATTATGAAAAGATTAGATTCAACTCCTAAAAAAGATGGATTTCGTATGCCAGGTGAGTTTGAACCCCATCGCGGAAGTTATATTATTTGGCCAGAACGTCCAGATAATTGGCGTTTAGGTGGAAAACCTGCGCAACATGTTTTTTTAGAAGTTATAAAAAAGATAAGTAAATATGAACCAATTACGGTTTGTGTATCACGTGAACAATATAGTAATGTGTTGAATTTAATTCCTACTAATGGCAATGTTCGAGTTGTTGAGATGAGTAATAATGATTCTTGGATTCGTGATTGTGGAGCAACTTTTGTTGTTAATGACAAAGGAGCTTTAAGAGGAATCGATTGGACTTTCAATGCTTGGGGTGGTCTTGTTGATGGTCTTTATTTTCCTTGGGATCAAGATGATAAAATAGCTAGTAAAATGTGTGAATTAGAACGTGTTCCAAGATATCGTTTAGATGATTTCATCTTAGAAGGTGGTAGTATTCATGTTGATGGTGAAGGAACTTGTATGGTTACTAGTGAGTGTTTATTATCAGAAGGTAGAAATTCTACTATGACGAAACGCCAAATTGAAAAAGTTTTATGTGAATATTTAAACTGTACCAAAGTTTTATGGATTCCAAGAGGCATTTATAATGACGAAACCAATGGTCATGTTGATAATATTTGTAACTTTGTAAGACCAGGTGTTGTTGTTCTAGCTTGGACTGATAATAAAAAAGATCCCCAATATGCAATTAGTAAAGAAGCTCTTGAATATTTAGAAAGTGAAGTCGATGCTAAGGGGCGTAAATTAGAAATACATAAGTTATTACTTCCAAAACCAATATTAATTACCAAAGAAGAAAGTCTTGGTGTTGATGCGGTTGATGGAACTTTACCACGTCAAAAAGGTGATCGTTTAGCTGCTAGTTATGTTAACTACTATACAGTTAATGGAGCTATAATTATGCCAACTTTTAATGATCCAAATGATGAACTTGCGGTTAAAACTTTACAAGAATTATATCCTGATCGAAAAATAGAAACCGTTTATGCCAGAGAGATTTTACTTGGTGGGGGAAATATTCATTGCATTACTCAACAAGTCCCACGTGGTTAATTCTTACTAGAAATAGTAAGAATTTTTTCTTAAATTAAAAACTTGCTAAACTTATGTATTTATAGTAAAATATTAAAAAAATTTAATACATATTATTATATATATTAGATTAAAAGGGGGATATATGATTTTACTTTCAAGTGATTATGATAATACTTTAAATACTTTTAAATTAGATTTAAAAATAAATATCTATTATTTAAAAAAATTTATAAAAGAAGGAAATATTTTTTTATTAAATACAGGAAGACCATATAAAAGTATAAAAAGAGAAATACGAGAATATAATATTCCTTATAACTATTTAAGTTGTAATGATGGAAATATTTTATTTAATAACTCAGATTCTATTTTATATGCTTCAAATATTTCTGATTATATTTATAAAGATTTAAAACAATTAGAAGATAAGTTTAAGATGAAAATTGAGCAAATTAAATTTTTAGATAATGTATTAGAATTTGAATTAATTATTTCGTCTTTAAATGATATATTTTTGGTTGAACTTGAAAAAATTATGATAAAATATGATTTGTGTGCTAAATTTTTTAAAGCTTTTGGAGAATATCATATTTATGTTTATCAAAATATAATAAATAAATCAACACCAATTGAGTATTTAAAAGCTAAATACAAAATAGCAAGTGATAATATTTATACAGTAGGAGATCATATAAATGATTTAGAAATGATAAGAGATTATAATGGATATGCTATGAAATGGGCTAGGCCTGAGATTAAAAAGGTAGCAAGTAATTCTTGCTTTATGGTAGCATCTTTAATTAAAAAGATTGGAAAAAGAAGGTGATTATATGTTTATTGATGAAACAAATATAAAAGTTATAGCTGGTTCTGGTGGTGATGGTTGTACAGCTTTTCGAAGAGAAAAATATGTGCAAATGGGAGGACCATTTGGAGGCAATGGTGGTAGAGGCTCTAATATTATTTTTAAAGTTGATCCAGGTCTTCATACTTTAATTGATTTACGTTATATGAAAACAATTAAAGGTAAAAAAGGAGAGAATGGTAGTGGTAAAAACATGGATGGTAAAAATGCCGAAGATGTTATTATTAAAGTACCACTTGGAACGGTTGTAACTGATTATGATACCAATTTTGTTATTGCTGATTTAAAAGAATTAAATGACGAAGTAATTGTTGCCAAAGGTGGTCGTGGAGGACGTGGTAATACGGCTTTTAAAACTTTGGCTAATCCAGCTCCAAATTTTTCAGAAAATGGTGAACCAGGAGAAGAGAGAATCTTGAAAGTTGAATTAAAACTTTTAGCTGATGTTGGTTTAGTTGGTTTGCCAAGTGTTGGAAAAAGTACTATTTTATCAATGGTATCCCGTGCTAGACCGAAAATTGCTGATTATCATTTTACAACCTTAACTCCTAATTTAGGAGTTGTCAAAACGAAAGATAATAGAAGTTTTGTCATGGCCGATTTGCCAGGATTAATTGAAGGAGCAAGTCAAGGTATTGGTCTTGGTGATAAATTTTTAAAACATATTGAAAGAACAAAAGTAATTGCTCATGTTATCGATATGTCAGGAAGTGAAGGAAGAGACCCTTATGATGATTTTTTAGTAGTTAATAAAGAATTAGAAAAATATAGTAAGAAATTAATTCAAAAACCAATGATTGTAATTGCCAATAAAATGGATTTAGAAAACTCTAAGAAAAATTTATTAGAATTTAAAAAGAAAGTAGAATGCAAGGTTTTCGAAATTTCGGCTGTTCAAAATAAAGGTTTAGATGAGGTTTTAGTAAAACTTGCTGATTTAGTTGATTCTTGTCCAAATACTTCTTTATACGAAGAAGGAGAATATTTATCACATGTTTTATATAAATTTGAAAATGAAAAACCTTTTTCCATTAAAAAAGAAAATGATGAATATATTATCTATGGTGCCAAAGTTGAAAAAATGTTTAAAATGGCTAACTTTCAATCTGATGAAGGTATCGAAAGATTTATTAGGTCTTTAAGAAAACTTGGTATAGATGCTGAATTAGAAAAAATGGGAATTGAAGATGGGGCTATTGTTAAAATATTAGATTTTGAATTTGAATATCGTAAGTAAGTTTTTTCTCTTGAAAAATATTAAAAAATATAGTAAGATAAAAGAGTAAATTAGAAGGGTAGTTGATAAATATGCGAATAAATATGAATAGCAAAGTTAACTCTATGTCAACTGTGGGGGGGGTCTAAACCGCCTAAGTTTTTCTAATTTTCTAAGAAATAGTAATAAAGTTAAACACTTAAACTAGTATGTAAATACTAGGTTTTAGGTGTTTTTTTTCATTTTAAAGAAGGGAAAGTAATATGAAAGATAGAAAGAAAGTAATAAGTATTAGTTTAATAATAATTTTAATATTAGTAGTAACACTAGGAATAAGTTATAGTA
>CALVOW010000026.1 GCA_944350445.1 uncultured Bacilli bacterium
ACTAAACAAAAAGATTTTGAAAGTATCATTGAACATGTTCGAACGAAACCGGAAATTAAAAATTTAATGGAAGGAGTTTTGACGGAAATGACCGAAGATGAAAGAATGTGGGGACGTTTTTACAACAAAGAGGAAGAAGAAGCGAGAATTTGGGCCGGCATTAGAAAAGAAGAACGCGCGGAAGCAAAAGAAGAATTACGAGATGAAGTAAAAGCCGAAGTAACAGCAGAAGTAAAAGCCGAGGCTTTAGAAGAAGGAATCAATAAAAAAACTAAAGATGTTGTTATTAATATGTATAAACAAAAAGTAGATATAAATTTAATTAGTTCATATGTAAATATAAAAAAAGAAGAAGTTGAAAAAATAATTCAAGATTATCTTTCTTTAAATAAGAAAGATTAAAACATAAGGAGAAATATTTCTCAAAATATGATTTAGCAAGTGTGTATTTTTTTAGAACTTACACACTTTATTTTTGACTTTAAATATTTAAATTTAAAAAAATAATGATATAGAGTATATCAATAATTTGTGAATTTGCATTTTTTTAAATTTGTGGTATAATAAGCTCATTTAAAGGGGGACTTCGGATGAATTTAGGAATTATTTCTTTGCAAATTCTTTTGGGATTTATATTATTTCTTATTATGTATTATTTAAAAAGTAAAAAAATTAGTTTTCAAGATCAAATTATAATACCAAATATTTATATAATCCTTCTTGCCTCAATAATTGCTTGGTTTAAAGATTATACTTTATTAGTTATTATTTTTTATTTGGTAATCGATCTAATAAGTTTTGGATTAGATCCTAAAAAGCAAATGAAAACGAATGTTAAAACTTACTTAGAAATTTCTTTTTTAACCTTGTTAGTTGGCGTTTTAATATATAGCTTTTTCTTAACCAAAGTAAAATCAGCCTTTGTAGATATGGAAATTTTTAAGAATTTTCTTTGGGTTTTAATAATTTTTTATGGTTATCAAAAATTAAGTAATTTAGAACTTTCTAAAAAGATGAAAGATAGCGATTATAATTTAAACTGGCAAGAATATGTGATTATGTTTTATGCTAAATATAAAAATAAATATCATTATTTGATTAAAAGTAAAAATTTTTTAATCGAAAATTTAATTTATAGCTTTTTAATCTATGAAAGTTATAATCATACAAGTTTTTATAGAGCTATAAAAAAAATAAAAAATAAAATTTTTAAAGGAAATACAACTTATGGTATCTTAGAAGTTACTAGTGATCATTTTATTACCGAAGAAGAGAGTATTAGTATTTTCAAAGAAAGATTAGAAAATAAAGAAAAACGTTTAAAAAGAACTAATAAGCAAGAAGAAATTTTAAGAAAACTAATTCGTGAAAAATACAAAGAAACTAAAACTATAAATGAAATAATAAAAATTTATGATTTAATTTGTGATTTTAATAAGAAGAATTAATTATTTAGGGGGAAAATTATATGAATTTAAATGAAAATTCTAAAAGGGAATTAAGAAAGAAAATTATCGAACTTACTAAAAAGGTTTCAGATGATAAAAGAATTCAAGTAGATAAAGATACTTTAGATAGTTTATTATTTATTACTTTTGTTAATGAAAATAACTTAGAATGTAAAGTACCTGTTTGGACTGGTAAATTTTTAAGGAAAATTGATTTAAGCGAAATAAGCTTTGAAAATGTTCTTTTTGATTTTTCTGCTTTGCCAAAAGAAAATCTTGAAGAAATATTCTCAGTTAATTATCTTGATATTTTATATGGTAATAAATTTTTAATTGACTTAAGTTATACAAATGCTAAAATTGACTTTTCCAAAATAATTGGTAGTAGTAGCTATAAATGTAATTTTTCGCATGTTAATTTAAGTAATAGTAACTTAGATTCTTTACAAGTTATATCACAATCAGATTTTAGTTGTACGAATATTAAGAGAATTCCGGAAAATGCCTTTTTAAGTGGTGTAAATTTTAAAGGTAATAATTTAACTAATCAAGAAATTTCGGCTAATCGTTTTACAATAAATTGTCATAATGGAATAAGTGATTGTAATTTTAATGGAACTAATCTTAAAATAATAAACTTTAAACCACTTAAAGAAACTTCAAGAATTAAAGGATTAGTTGATGAATACTTAACCTATGGATGTAAAAATTCTTTCGGTGTTCAAAAATATGTTGATAGTCGCGAAATTAAACAAGAAATAGCAAGATGTATAATTAATGGTAGGTTAGATGGTTGCTTTTTAAATGGTAAAAGAATAGCAACTTTAGGAGAAGAAAAAACAAAAATTCGTGAACTTTTAAAAGAATGTGAAATTATGAAAGAAAAAAATAAAAGTAGATAATAATAAAAGTTTTCAAAAAATAAAATTGAAACTTTATGGAATTTCGAAATTTCGTAAAGTTTTTTTTAATTTTATTTGTAAATAAATTGACTTTATTATATAATACATTTGGATTTGGAGGATTTTATGAAAGATAAATTAACAAAAGAAGAAGTTTTACATGTTCTTGATTTAGCAAGGCTTGATGCAACAGATGAAGAGATAGAAAAGTATCAAGTAGAACTTTATAAAATGCTAGTTGAAATAGATAAGATTAAAGAATTAAATGATTTTGATGAAGATTTATTAATTGCTCCTTGGAGTAATAATGCAACTTTTCGTGAGAATGGACTTAATATTCCTACTGGGGATATTCTTTTAAATGTTCCAAATAAAAAAGGTAACTTTATTTCGGTTGATGTGGAGGTGGTTAAGAGTGAGTAAATATTTAGATTTAAGTATCGAAGAAATTCATGAACTTTTATTAAGTAAAAAAATAAAACCAATTGATTTAGTTGAAGAAGCTTTTGTAAGAATTAATAATAATGAACTAAATGCTTTTATAACTCTTGACTATGAAGGAGCTAGAAAAATGGCTTTGTCGCTTGAAGAAGAGGAAGTTCAAAAAGACAATTTATTATTTGGTTTACCTATTGCTATTAAAGATAATATTATGGTTAATGGCTTAAGATGCACTTGTGCTAGTCATATTTTAGAAAATTTTATTAGTATTTATGATGCTAGTGTTGTTACTTTAATTAAAGAATATAAGATGATTATAATTGGTAAAACGAATATGGATGAATTTGCGATGGGTTCAACTAGTGAAACAAGTTATTTTAAAGCTCCAATTAATCCATGGAATCCTAAGAAAGTACCAGGAGGATCTAGTGGTGGTTCAGCTGTTTGTGTAGCCAGTCGAATTACTCCCTTTGCGCTTGGAAGTGATACGGGAGGATCAATTCGTCAACCAGCCTCATTTACAGGAATTGTTGGTATGAAACCAACCTATGGAAGAGTATCAAGATTTGGTTTAGTGGCTTTTGCTTCTAGCCTAGATCAAATTGGACCAATGACAAGAAATGTTTATGAAAATGCTTTATTATTAAATGCTATTAGTAAAAAAGATGAAAAAGATTTAACAAGTTTTGAAACAAATGAAGACTTTACGAGATTAATTGGTAAGAATATTAAAGATATGAAAATTGCGATTCCTAATTATTTTGTTTCTTCAGTTGTTTCACTGGATGTTTTAAAAGTATTTAATGATACAGTTGAAATATTAAAAAAAGAGGGATGTCAAATTAATTATGTTGATATTAATCATATTGATAAAGCCGTTGTCTTATATCAAATTATTGCTATGGGCGAAGCTAGTAGTAATTTAGCTCGTTTTGATGGAATTCGTTATGGGTTATCGAAAACGGAAAAAAGTTTAGATGATCTTTATAAGAAAACGAGAAGTGAAGGCTTTGGACGCGAAGTAAAACGAAGAATTATGGTAGGTTCTTATATTTTAAGTGGGGAAAATGCTAAGATTTATTATAATAAAGCTTTACAAATTCGTGATGATTTAAAGAAAAGTTTTGAAAAAATATATAGTGAATATGATTTAATTTTAGGACCATCTAGTAGTAGAATAGCTTATGATTTAAATAATAATCAAGATGATCCATTGAGAGGATTCATGGATGATATTTTAGTCATGCATGCCAATATGGGGGGATTTCCTAGTATGTCAATCCCAATGGGATTTATTGATAATTTACCAATTGGTTTACAAATTATGGGACCTATGTATGCGGAGGCAAAAATTTATCAATTAGGAAGTTATCTTGAAAAAAAATTGCATTTAAATTTAGAAATAGGAGGATCTAATGAATTATAAAAAAACGGTTGGAATCGAGGTTCATGTTGAACTTAAAACGAAAGAAAAATTATTTTCTCCATCGCTAAATTTATATGGAGATCTTGCTAATAGTAATGCCAATATTATTGATCTTGGTTATCCAGGAGTTTTACCAACGGTAAATAAAGAAGCTATTTCTCTTGCTGTTAAAGCTGCTCAAGTTCTAAATTGCAAGATAAGAAAAAAAATGCATTTTGACAGAAAAAATTATTTTTATCCAGATAATCCTAAAAATTTCCAAATAACCCAAGCCAGAACGCCAATTGGGTATGATGGTTATGTAGAAATAAATGATGCTGGAGTTATTAAAAGAATTGAAATAGAAGAG
Source organism: uncultured Bacilli bacterium (assembly GCA_944350445.1). Taxonomy (GTDB): domain Bacteria; phylum Bacillota_I; class Bacilli_A; order RF39; family UBA660; genus RUG591. The sequence goes on from CALVOW010000026.1 coordinate 4,567, forward strand.
ATGCATATTGAAGAAGATACCTCCAAAAGTATTCATTCAAAAGAAAGAACTTTATTAGATTTTAATCGTTCGGGAGTTCCTTTAATTGAAATCGTTACTAAGCCTTGTATTCATACTAGCAAAGAAGCCACTCTTTATTTAGAAGCTTTACGAGAATTATTATTATATGCTAATATTAGTGATTGTAAGATTGAAGAAGGTTCAATGCGTTGTGATGCGAATATTTCAATTAGTAAAACTGCTGAATTAGGAACGAAAATTGAGGTTAAAAATATTGGATCAATTACTAATGTTGGACTTGCAATTGATTATGAAGCAACGCGTCAAGAAGAATTAATTGAAAAAGGCGAGACTTTAAAAGAAGAAACAAGGCGTTATGATGCTAAATTAGGAAAAACTATCTTAATGCGTGTTAAAGAAACTGGAAATGATTACAGGTACTTTCCTGAACCAGATATTCCTTATTTAGAATTAACTGATGAATATATTAATAAATTAAAAAAAGAGATTCCAACTTTAGCCAATATCCGTCGTCAAAAATATTTAGAAGCAGGAATTAGTCAAATAAATGTTGAAAAATTAATTGCTAATAAAGATTTATCAGATTATTTAGAAACACTTTTAGATATTAATTTAAAAACAACAGCTAATTTATTACTTGGAGATATTCAAGCTTACTTAAATAAAACTTCAAAAAAGATAACCGATACTTGTTTAACTCAAGAGAAAATTAAAGATTTAGTCAAAAAACTAGATGAGGGAGTTATTAGTCATAAAAACTTTAAAGATTTAGTTATCGATATTATGGAAACAGACAAAACAATCGATGATTTATTAAAAGAAAAAGGAATTCAAAATGTAGTTGATAATTCGTTTGTTTTAGATTTAATTGATAAAGTCTTAACAGAAAATGAAAAAGTTGTTAGCGATTACTTAAATGGTAATGAACGTTCTCTTAAATTTTTAATGGGTCAAGTTATGAAAGAAAGTAAAGGTAGTGTTAATCCGAAAGTTGCTAATGATTTACTTTTAGAAACTTTAAAAAAAATGAAAAATAAGTTATAATAAAAATATAGGAGTTTTTATATGACGGAATTATGCTTTCAGCCTTTCTTTTTAAGGATAATTTATTTTGTAAAACTTGCTTTAAATATCATGAGATTTGTTGTTCCAATTGGTTTAATTGTAACAGTTACTTTAAATATTTTAAAAGGTGTAATTGATCCCAAAAGTGAAGATGGTAAAAAAAATATTAAAACGAAAGTAATTGCTGCTATTATTGTTTTTTTAATACCAAGTGTTATTAATTTAGTTATGAGTTTAATTGAAAATATTGCTGGTGTTAATAACTATAATGGAATAACGGAATGTTATGAGTTTGCTAACTTAGATTATATTGAACAATTAGAAAAAGAAATTGAAAAAGAAGAATTACAAAAATATTTGTCGGAAAGAGAATTGGCTTTAGAAGAAGCAGCTCAGTATAAATTAGCAATTCAAAAGTTGGTTGAAAGTAATCAAAATGCTTTAAAAATTGGAGAAAATGCTAATAATGATAACATGATAGCATGTGAAACCGGATCGCAATATAATACCGATTTATATAATTATGTTCGTTCGGCTGGTTATAAAACTCGGGAAGGTGTTGTGGCAGCGGCTCTTTATTTATCAAGTCATATAGATGTGCATATTCCTTATTTTTGGTCTGGTGGTCATAATCATAATTATAACGGTTATCAAGATTATGGCGAAAATTTTATGGGAGTTCCTGACAAATGGGGTTGTGATGTCAAAATGGCTTTTGGTGGAACTTCAGCTCAAAAAGATGGACAGTATTATCCTTTTGGAATTGATTGCAGTGGTTTTATTAGTTGGGCTATTTTAAATGGTGGTTACTATACGGGTGGTAATCAATCCGTAATTATTTCAACAAAATCACCTCCATCAACTAGTCTAAAAGGAATAAAAGTTGAAGTAATATCATCTGGAAATGCTAAGGGAAAAATCAAACCTGGTGATGTTGCTCATAAAAGTGGTCATGTTGGAATGGTTGTTGAAGTATCAAGTGATTCCTATAAAGTGGCTGAGGCAGCTAGTTATAAAAGCGGTTTAGTCATTAAAGAATATAAATATGGAAGTAATTTTGATCATATAATTCTTATGGATAATTTTTATGAAAATTATCAAAAAGGGGAAGCTATGTGGGATGGTTTTAGATAAATAAAAAAACTAGAAAGTAAAAAAATATTTTCTAGTTTTAATTATTTATTTTGTATTGATAAATAGGTATATCCTTTTTTATATAAGTGAAAAGTTCCCCTGGAGTTGTATTTAGAAAATAACAGAATTCTTCAATATATTTAAAAGAAATTGAAGCTGTTTCGCCTCTAATAATTCGATTTAAATTTCTTGATGTTATATTCATTTTTTGACATATCTAATATTTGAAATGTGTATAACTATGGTGACGCATACAACCACTATCCATCTTTTAACATGTACGGGATCCGTCTATCTATAAATTTATCATCATCGGTTAAAATAACTGTTAGAACTGAACTTAAAAACGATCCATTTAAAATTAGTTTGTAAGAATAATTTCTTTGCTACTTTCTTTCTAGGAAGTAGTATTTTTTAACTTTAAAAAACGTAGTAGGAAGTCAAAAAAATAATTTTATGCTTGTCATCTTTTAAAAAATTAGTTATAATAATTGATGGAAAATGTAGAGAAGGTAAAAAATAATACTAAATTAGTATTATTTTCGTCTTATCTAACTTAGGAGTGATAAAATGGCATATGATGAGAGTTCAATTAAAATATTAGAAGGATTAGAAGCAGTTCGTAAACGACCTGGTATGTATATAGGTTCAACTGATAAACGTGGCATGCACCATTTGGTTTGGGAAATTGTTGATAATTCAATTGATGAAGTAATTAATGGGTTTGGGGATCGGATTGTAATTACTATTCATAAAGATAAAAGTATTGAAATTGAAGATTTTGGTCGTGGTATTCCAGTTGGTATGCATGAAAGTGGAATTTCAACTCCGGAAGTTATTTATACGGTTTTACATGCTGGTGGTAAGTTTGAACAATCTGGTTATAAAGTATCAGGTGGACTTCATGGAGTAGGGGCTAGTGTTGTTAATGCTTTATCTAGTTGGATGGAAGTAACTATTCATAAAGATAAGGGAGAATATTTTATTCGATTTTCTGATGGAGGGAAGGTTGATATTCCTTTAAAAAAGATTGGGACTACTAATAAAACAGGAACCAAAGTAAGATTTTTACCCGATCCTACAATTTTTAAAGGGTGTAATTTTTCTTTTACAACCATTTGTGAAAGAATGCAAGAATCAGCTTTTCTTTTAAAAGGTCTTACAATTGATGTTTATGATTTAGAAGATAACAGAGAAAATCATTTTTGTTATCTTGATGGAATTAAAGAGTTTGTAAAATATTTAAATGAAGATAAAAATGCTTTGCATAATGTTGTTTATTTCGAGGGTGATAAAGATTTAATTCATATGCAAATTGCTTTTCAATACACCGATAGTTATAATGAAACGATTGAATCTTTTGTTAATAATGTTAAAACTGGTGATGGGGGAACGCATGAAGTTGGTTTTAAAACGGCTTTAACCAAAGTATTCAATGATTATGCAAGAACTAATGGCTTTTTAAAAGCTAAAGATAAAAATTTAGAAGGAACGGATACTAGGGAAGGACTTACAGCTATTATTAGTTTACAAATACCAGAAGTAATATTACAATTTGAGGGGCAAACTAAGGGAAAATTAGGAACTCCGGCGGCTCGACCAGCGGTTGAGAGTTTAGTAACCGAGAAATTACAATTTTTCTTAGAGGAAAACAAGGGAGTTGCCACGAATATCATGGATAAAATGGTTAAGAGTAAAATTGCCAGAGAAGCTGCTCGTAAGGCTCGTGATGAAGCAAGAAATGGTAAAAGTCGGGATAAAAAAGAAAAACTTTTAAGTGGTAAATTAGCTCCGGCTGGTACAAAAAATCCTAAGAAAAATGAACTTTATTTAGTGGAAGGTGATTCAGCAGGTGGTAGTGCTAAAAGTGGTCGAGATAGAGCTTTTCAGGCAATTTTGCCTTTACGTGGTAAAGTTTTAAATACCGAAAAAACTAAAATGGAAGAGTTATTTAAAAATGAAGAAATTAATACGATAATTCATACAATTGGGGCTGGGGTTGGATCAGATTTTGATCCGGAGGACTCAAATTATGATAAAGTTATTATTATGACTGATGCTGATGATGATGGTGCCCATATTCAAATTCTCCTTTTAACTTTTTTCTATCGGTATATGCGTCCTTTAATTGAAGCCGGAAAATTATTTATTGCTCTTCCACCACTTTATAAAATAGATTATTCGAAGGAAACTTATTATGCTTGGGATGATTTGGAAAAACAAGAAATAACAGATAAAATTAAAGCTAAACCCAAAAATATTCAAAGATATAAAGGACTAGGGGAGATGAATGCAACGCAACTTTGGGAAACGACCATGAATCCAGATACAAGAAGTTTAATTAAAGTAACGATAACTGATGCTTTGTTAGCTGAAAAAAGAGTTAGTGTTTTAATGGGAGATAAAGTTGAACCAAGAAAAGAGTGGATTGAAGAAAATATTGAATTTTCATTAGAAGACAACTATGTGATAGGGAAGTGATATAAATGAATGAATTAATCAAGAAAATATATGATAAAACCTTAGAAGATATCATGGAAGATAGATTTAGTCGTTATGCCAAAGCGATTATTCAAGATCGAGCTATTCCTGATGTTCGGGATGGGTTAAAACCTGTGCAAAGAAGAATTTTATATGGTATGTATAATGATTCGAATACCTATGATAAACCAACTAGAAAAAGTGCTAAAACAGTTGGTAGTATTATGGGTAACTTCCATCCGCATGGGGACTCTTCTATTTATGATGCGATGGTTCGAATGAGCCAATGGTGGAAACAAAATACGCCTTATATTGAAATGCAAGGAAATAATGGTAGCATGGATGGTGATTCCGCCGCAGCTATGCGTTACACGGAAGCAAGACTTTCCAAAATTAGCAATGAGCTTTTAAAAGATATTGATAAAAATACGATAACTTGGGCTCCAAACTTTGATGATACCTTAATGGAACCAACCGTTTTACCAGCTAAATTTCCGAATCTTTTAGTCAATGGGTCAACCGGTATCTCCGCTGGATATGCCACCAATATCCCTCCGCATAATCTAGGTGAAGTAATCGATGCCACGATTAAAAGAATTGATAGTCCTAATTGTCAGCTTGATACTATTTTAAATATTATTAAAGGGCCTGATTTTCCAACCGGAGGAATTGTTGAAGGAAAAGACGGTATTCGCGAAGCTTTAACAACAGGACGTGGAAAAGTGGTTGTGCGCAGTAAAGTTGAATATGTAAAAGAAAAAGGTAAAGAACAATTAATTGTTCGCGAGATTCCTTTTGATGTTAATAAAGCTCAACTTGTTAAACGCATGAGTGAACTAGTCTTCGATAAAAAAATTGATGGAGTTTTAGAGATTCGGGATGAATCAGATCGTCATGATCCGGTTCGGATTGTTATCGATTTAAAGAAAGGTGCTAACCGTGATGTTATTTTAAATTATTTTTATAAAAATAGTGACTTGCAGATCAATTATAACTACAACATGGTAGCAATTGTTGATAGATGTCCAATGACCCTTGGAGTTGTTGGCATACTTGATGCTTATATAAAACATTTTGAAAGTGTTATTACCAAAAGAACGGAATTTGACTTAAATAAAGCCAAAACAAGAATGCATGTAGTTGAGGGAATGATTAAAGCTATTTCAATACTTGATGAGGTAATTAAAACCATTCGTAGTAGTAAAAACAAGGCGGACGCGATTTTAAATTTACAAAAAGAATATGCTTTTTCAGAAATTCAAGCTGACTATATTGTAACGCTTCAACTTTATCGTTTAACTAACTCTGATATTCAAGATTTTATTGATGAATATAATAATTTAAAGAAAATAATTGCCGGTTTAGAACTAATATTAGCTGATCGAGAAAAATTAAAAGATATTATGAAACAAGAATTAAAAAATATCAAAAAAGAATATGCAACTCCAAGAAAAACGGAAATTAAAGATGAGGTTCTAGATATTTCTATTGATGAAAAATCTTTAATTAAAGAAGAAGATGTTATTGTTTTAGTAACTAAGGATGGTTATATAAAACGTTGTAGTCTTCGTTCATATCAATCAACTGATATGAAGCCAGTTTTAAAAGATAATGATTATCCAATTGGTTTATTTGAAGCTAATACCCTAGATACAATGTTAATATTTACAAACTTTGGAAACTTTTTATTTATTCCTGTTTATACTATTTTTGATACAAAATGGAAAGATTTAGGAAAACATGTTAGTAATTTAGTTCCACTTAGTGATAATGAAGAAATTATTAGTGCTATTTTAGTAAATGATTTTCAAAAAGACATTGATATTACCTTAGCAAGTCATAATGGTTTTATAAAACGAACCAAATTAGAAGAATTTAAATTACTTCGCTACAATAAAGCTGTTAGTTGTATGAAATTAAAAGATGATGATTATCTAATATCAGCCTTTATATCTAAATATAACAATATTTTTGTAGCTACCAAAAACGGTTATGGCTTATGGTATGATATTTCAGAAATTCCTATTGTCGGACTTCGAACTAGTGGTGTAAAATCAATTAATTTAAAAAATGATTTTGTTGTTTCGGTTAATAATTTTAATGAAGTAGATTACATTTCTTTAATTACTGATAAAAAAACTGGTAAAAGAATGCGAATTACGGAATTTGAAAAATCGAGTCGAGCTAGACGTGGTTTAATGATTTTAAAAGAAATAAAGAGTAATCCTTATCATGTTTTAAAAACATTCACAGAAAGTAATAATACGCATTTAATTCTTCGAAGTGATACTATTGAAATAATTAAAATAACTGAACTTCCTATTTTAGATAGATATTCAACAGGAAGTAATATTACAAAGAAAAATATTAAAGATGCAAATGTAGAAGTAAGTTTAGTCAAAAATGAAGTAGATGCGGAAATTAATATAAAATCAACTAGAGAAAAGCCTAAAATATCTTTAAAAGAAATAGATGATAGGTTATTAACAATTGATGACTTTTTATAAAAGAAATACTTTTTATAGTATTTTTTTTTATAATAATTATAAGTTAAAGATAATTTTAATTCTATTGTAATTCTTTTTATTTATGGTATAATAAAAAATGAAAATAGGTGGCAATATGAAGAAAAAAATATTTGTTTTAATGATCCTTTTAATTGTAGTAATTACTATAATTGGAACAAGCTATGCTTATTTAAAAGCTGAAAAGGTAAGTGAAAATGATCCAAGTATTAGTATAGCTAATTTTGGAGTTATCTTACTTACGGATATTGATAGTATTAATATCGATAAGAAGTATCCAATGGCAGATAGTGAAGGATTATTAAATCAAAGTACAACATTTCAAATTCAAAATACGGGAAGTCAAATTGCTAATTATAAAGTAAGTTTAGTTGATAATGAGACTGTGAAAAGTACGATGCAAAATGAAGATGTTAGGTATCAACTAAAAAGAACTAATGAAACAACCAAGGAAACCGTAACGTTTGATATTACAAATTTAGATAGTACCGGTTTACTGGATGAAGGTTCAATTACAGCCGGAACGATTTTGACTTATGAAATTGTTATGTGGATTGATTATGATAGTAATCCCAATGGACAAACATTTAGTAAAGTTGTGTTAGTTGAAGGAATGCAAGTTGCTAGTTTAGATGAAAGTGGAGCTAATTATCCCGAACTTTTAGATAATATGATCCCTGTTTATTATGAGGCAACCAGTGATACAGAAGGGGTTTGGAAAAAAGCTGATAGTAAGAATTTAGATAGTAATTATCAATGGTTTGATTATGATAACTATATGTGGGCCAATGCTGTAACCGTTAAAGAAAACGGAACGAAAACTCGAAGTGAATATTTAAATTCAGCCGTAGGAACTGAGATAAATATGGATGATATAACGAGTATGTGGGTATGGATTCCTAGATATAAGTATGTCATTTTTAATGGTAATAATGGATCAGTTGATGAACAACTAATTGATGTTACTTTTGAACATGGAATTGATTCAACAGGAACGGTTGCTTGTGTTGATAATATTTCTACAGCAAGTGATTCAAGTAGCAGTGAAACTTGTACAGATGCAACTAATGGTTCCATTATAAATGGTGTAAGTACTTATACGCATCCAGCCTTTACCTTTGGCGATGAAGAATTAACCGGTTTTTGGTTTGCTAAATTTGAAATGTCAACTGATGATACCACTTGTTTGACTAGTCAAAGTTCTACTAATTGTAGTAAATCAGGGTTAAATATCTATGTTAAACCAGATAATTTAAGTTTAAGATATATAAGTATCTCTAATTTATTTTCTAATACAAGAGGTATGGAACTAAGTGGTAACATTCATGGATTTAATCAGGGTGATACAGCCACAACTTTAAATAGTGATGGCTCAATAACAAATGATAATAATAACTATGATATTCATATGGAAAAAAATATGGAATGGGGAGCTGTTGCTTATTTATCTCAATCAAAATATGGTAAATATGGTAATACTTTATATGAAGGTGATTATAGAAGAATTTATACAAATAATTACTATTTATCATCAAGTTCTAGTTCAACTGGTGGTTATGAATTTAAAACAGGTTATTCCGGATATAGTGAAACAGCCTCTTCCTCAACGACAAATACTGTTTTATACAATGATTTAACTAATTTAGGTAGTGGTCGAGGTTATAAAGGAGCCGGTGCTTCAACAACAGGAACTATCTATGGTATTTATGATATGAATGGTGGAGCATATGACTATGTGATGGGAAATATGGTAAATACATCAGGTACATTTTATTCAAGTTCTGCTGGTTTTACTAGCCCATATCCAGATAGTAAATATTATGATAGATATTCTTATTCAACAAGTAGTAGTTCTGTTGCTAGCCGTAGTCGGTCTAAACTTGGGGATGGTGTTAAAGAAACAATTAAAAATATGGCTAATACATCAACTGGCTCCGGTTGGGGTATTTATGGTTATCGAAATTTGCCGTACTCGTCTAACTCGTGGTTCAAACGGGGTGGTTACGCGAGCTATCCGACTTACTCTGGTGTTTTCTACTCGGACTACGACAATGGTTTTTCGTACAACAGCTACTGCTCGTCCCGTCCAGTTTTAGCTATTTCCAGGGATTTTCCTTGGTTAAACGAATAATTTAATTAAATTTTTAAAAATGTGATATTATAATATATATAGGAGTTATATTTAATATGAAAAGAAAAATAAAGATTAAAAATGTAGTGTTACTTGTAGTAGTTCTTGCTTTTATTGCTGCTTGTGTTTTCATTTTTCTTAATGGGGAAAAAACTTTTTTTGAAAAACCATCTAATGGCTATCTTGCTAGTAATACTTTAAGTGTTGATTTATACGAATTAAAAACAGGCGAAGATGATACTGAAACTTTGGAAAAAAGTCTTGATTTAGTTCGCGGTAGTAAAATAGAATATTTTAAAGATTCAAAAATTACTATTGATGAGGTGGAATATACAAAAGTTTCCTATGATTCTAACACTTATTATATTTTATCAGATAACATTGTTGAAAAGATGGAAGATGTCGTTTTAGAAAAAGAATTATATGTTAGAACTAGTTTGAATTTATTAGAAGACTTGGATGGTAATTTATTATCATTACTTGAAAAGGGTGAAAAGGTAGAAGTAATAGGTTTTAATGAATTACAAGATGATGGAAGTGTTGATCTATATAAAATAAAAGTAGGCGATGAAGAAGGGTATTATTATAGTAAATATTTAGTTGCATCTGAAGAGGAATCTTTAAAAAACTATGATGAAGACGGCATTTATAAAATTCATTTAGAAAGAGGAGATAGATTAGGAGGCGGAAGTGCTGCTAATTTAGATTATTATCCGGTTGAAAAAGTTAGTTTTGAGGATAATAAAATGCCAGATGAAGTTTATGCTTTATATATAAATGGTGCTAAAGGCATAAAAAATAATATCGATGCTTATATTGAATATGCTAAGACTACGAAGATAAATGCTTTTGTTGTTGATATTAAAGATAACTGTGTTCCTGCTTATAAAAGTAGTATTTATGAGAAATATTCGCCAACTAACTATAAATATGCTAATAATAGTGTTGAAGATTATAAATATGCAATTTCAAAATTAAAAGAAAATGGTTTTTATGTAATAGGTAGAATTACAACTTTTAAAGATGATTATTATGCTCTTGATAATCCTGATTATGCAATTGGGAAAACGGATGGAAGTTTATTAAAACATAGTGGTTCTTATTGGCCAAGTCCTTATCAAAGAGAAGTTTGGGAATTTACTTTAAATCTTGCCAAAGAAGCAGTTAATTTATTTGGATTTAATGAAATTCAATTTGATTATGTTCGTTTTCCTGATCGTTTAACTTCGTATGAGAATGCCGGGGTTATTGATTATAAAAATACTTATGATGAAGAAAAAGCTCAAGCTATTCAAAGATTTTTAATGTATGCTGTCGATGAACTTCATAAATTACATGTTTATGTTTCAGCTGATGTGTTTGGTGAATCTTCTTGGGGTTATGTTACAGCTTATGGTCAATATTGGCCAGCTATTAGTAATGTTGTTGATGCTATTAGTGCTATGCCCTATACCGATCATTTTGGAAGTGATAAAACTTATTGGGAAAATCCTTATCAAACAATGTTAAATTGGGGAAAAACGGCTGCAACTCGTCAAACAGAAATTGAAACCCCAGCTGTTGCTAGAACTTGGATTACTGCTTATGATACCCCTTATTGGGATCCATATGTTACTTATGATGGAGAAAGGTTATCAGAACAAATTCAAGGATTATATGATGCTGGACTTGAGGGTGGCTATATGACTTGGAATAGTGGTAGTAATTTAACTAAATATAAAAGTCAAGCTTCAGCTTTTAGTAAAAATTATGCAAGTAATAATTAAAAAAATAAATGTTAACAAGATAGTAGGTGCAAAATGAAAGAAAACAAAAAACAAATCAAATTAGAAAATAATATATATGAAATAATCGAAAATAAAAATGATTGTTTAGATATAAGTGAATTAATTGAAAAATATACTGACTATTTTTATCCTTTTGACTATATCTTAGGTGATTATGCTTATAATAAACTTAGATTAAAAGGCTTTTGTGATAAAAACAATAAAAGATATAATAAGATTAATGATATTTCTTTAAAAGAAAAATATTTAAAGAATCAATGTGCTTATCATTGCAATTATTTTCTAATAAAAAAAGTGAAAGATGGAGTTAATTAAACTTTATCTTTTTTTAAAATAAAAAATATTCAAAAAAAGGGATAAAAAAAGTCAAAAATACTTGAAATAATAAATAAATATGATAAAATGATAATAGAAGATATGGAGGATAGATATGGAAGAGAAAAAAATGATTACTTTAACACTTGAAAATGGTACTAAAGAAGAAGTAGAACTTTTATTATCTTTTAAATTTAATGATAACAATAAAGAATATGTTATATATACAAAAAATGAAACAGATGAAAATGGAAATGTAACAATTTATGTTTCTAATATAACTCGTGTTGGAGAAGAGATTACTTTAAATACTATTAGTGATGATAATGAATGGTCAAGAATTAAAGATCTTTTAAGAGAACTTTCTAAAAATGAGTAATGAAGGGGTGAGAACATGCTAGAAAATTGCACGATTTTAGATGAAAAAAAAGTTTTTGGTAATGAAGCTATTTCCAAAGGAAGAAAGCCAGCTAAGCTTAGTACATTTAAGACCTTTTATCCAAAGACAGTTGAAATTAGGAATAAATTGAGAAAAACAGTAGAATCTCAACAACCAGTTGAAAATAAACAGGAACAAGTAGTTGCACAACCTACTGTAAATACTTCTGTTGAGGTTAAAAATGAAGTTCAACAATCTCAGCAAGCACCAAAACAAGAAGATAATGTAATTCAGTTTCCTAGTAAAGAAGTTTTAGAGAAGAAAGTCAAAGATTTAAATGTTGTTTTCTATAATGATGTACCTGCAACTATTATTCATTTAGATTCTTATCGAAGACTTAGAGTAGCATCGCTTGTATATAAAATTTTACTTCATGCTAAGAAAGTTGTGGCTTTAACACCAGAACAAGTTACTCCAGTAAATAATTTACCAGAAGAGCCTAAAAAGGAAACTTTTGATTTTAGTCAAGTATCTAATATTGATTTAACTAACGTTGTTCAAAGTGAGGTAAATTCTTCCAAAGCAGTTGTTGATAATGAAGTAAAATTAGATGAATTTTTAAATAAAAATATTATTCATCCTGAATCTCAACCAACTACTGAAACATCTATTGTGGATGATAAAATAATGAATGACATTAATTCTTTATTAAAAGAAAATTCAAGTACTGAAGATTCAATAGCAACTCAAAAAGAAATACTTGCTAGTTTGCGTAAAAGAATAGAGCAAAATAAAGCTTTATGTGAGGCAAAAAAGCAAGAATTAGAAGAAGAAAATATGGCGTTAACCCAAGAATTAAATGGCCTTTTAGCCCAAGTTAATCAATTAAGCGATATTGCTAGTCAACAAGAAGCATTTTTAGGAATTAATAATTCAGAAGAAGAATATAAAGGAAAAGTTGCTTAAATATTAAAAAATATTTAAAAGTTTGTCTTTTAAACTGAGAAGTGATAATAATATTGCTTCTTTTTTTATATATTGAATTATATTTTTAATTTTGAAAAATTTTTACCTTTAATTAATTTTAAAAAAATAAACCGTTTATATTATATTGAGAAGTATTTCTCTTTTTTTTATGAACTATTAATTTTTTAAAAGGAGGTAAAATGAAACAGAATATATTAACCAAAAAACGGAAATTAAAAGATGGAGAAATTATTCCATTGTATTATGATGAGGCCTTTAAAATAATGTTTGCTAATCCTGATCATTTAGAAATTCTAACTTTATTATTATCAAGAATTTTAAAAGTTGAATACAAAGATATTGTTGGTCGCGTAAGTCTTGCTCCTTTAAGTATCCCAAATCATACTTTGGGTGAGAAAAAAACCGAAAGAGATGTAGTTGTCTCAATTAATACCACTAATTCGAAAAAAATTATTTTAGAAGTTAATGTTAAGAAAAAGTTTTATCAAAGTATTATGGATAGAAATATTTT
>CALVOW010000027.1 GCA_944350445.1 uncultured Bacilli bacterium
CTATTCTCACAAATATAAAGTACCATATTTTGAATGATTTTTCCATATTAATAAATTAACTAGCACAACGCGTTATATTATATTTTTTTGAAAAGACTGTTTGCACTTACTTGCTAACAGTCTTAAGTTTCTATAACATATTATATTATAATACAACAATAATTTATTATTTTTGAAACTTTATACTCTTCTAACATAACCACTAAACGTAGCTTCTGGAAGTATTTTAAAATAATATTTGGTTGAACTATTTAAGCCACTAGCATAGTAAATTCGAGTTAAATTACCTTCTTGTTGAGCAGTAATTCTTTCTATATTAATTGTAGCAACTTTTTGATCAGTCCAAAAAAGACCAGTATCTTTTGACCATAATTCAAGAGTAAAACTTTGTTCAGCTTTTGTAAAACCAAAATTTAAGGTTGTTGCATTTGTAAATAAATAATTACTGTATAATTTAGTATTTGCAGTTCTACCACTAATTATACAATCTCCATTACTCCAACTCCAAGTATTACTAGGAACACTATCTCCAAATAGTACAATATCACTTTCAAATGGTGGAGAAAAACTTACATTTTTATTTTCAACTACTGTTGGTACTGCTGTTTCTCCCCAAATTTCTTCACTTTCTACTGTAATTTCTTGAGCTGAAACACTAAAAGTTAAACTAGCAATAAACATAATTGCTATCACAAATAAAATTTTTGTAATTTTTTTCATTATTTTTTTCCTCTCTTTTTTATTTTTATTTTTTAATTTTTATATTTTTTATTTAATTAATCATTCTCCTTTCCTTAAACCATGCATGCTTTGGTCTAACCATATTATTAATTAATAATATCCTCTTTTATAAAGTAATATCTACACCAGTAGTTGCGTCATATACACCAACTGCTGAATCTATAAAGGTAAACACTCCACCATAACCAGCCGTCGAAATAAAATACATCTTGCTAGTTGCTAACGATACATTTTTTATTGCATGTTGATAACTAGCATATACAGTTCCTGTTGGATTAACATAAAATCTTTGTTGAACAATAATATTACTTCCACTGTCAGGCAACTTTATAGAATTACCAAATCCATTATTTAAATACTGATAGTTTGAATAAGTAGTTGTTCCTGCTGAACTTTTTACTTGTGTCGTTATGTTTTGATTATATAACGAAGTTCCTGAAAACCTAGCTCCTACTACATCGTAGCTTTTAACGTTTGGATTTGTCAAAAAAGTAGTTATAGTGGTAATAACACAATAATTTGTATAACAACTTTTGGCTATTGCTATTCTTTTACTATTTGAATTTACATTAGTACCATAAGGTAAAATTTCATTTGTTCCTAAAAATGCAATTTTTACTTCTACATCATTGTCATTAACATCTAATTCATCAACCCAATGGTAATCCTCAATAGTCATATTTTTTAAAAAGTTTTCACCATAAAATTCTATTACAAAATTATATTCTTTTTCTGTTAGTTTAACTATTCCATTGGTATAATAAAAATCACTTGCACTAACATTTAATATGCCGAATATGCAAAACATTAAAACTAAAAATATTTTTTTCATTTTTCCTCCATCTAAAAAAAGTATAAATTTTATTAGAGAAAAAATAAAGGACTTATTCAGTCCATTATTATTTTTCCCTTAATAGCAAGCATTTTTTATAAGAGAATATATTGTGTTCACCTATTAATTCTATAAAATATATTTTTAAGAATTAGTGTATTTATTGTAATAATTTTCTATAAAATATTTTATTTCTATATCATCACATACCCCACTAAAACATTCGTTGCTATCAATATAATATGTAAATATATGTTCCAATTCACCATTTGAATTCATTTTTTGATATGTTAAATCACTAAATATAAAACTATATTCTATAATATATAGCAAATTATTTCTATTTTCATTTATTATTAATAATTTTGATTCTTTTGAATATCTTACATTATATTTAATATTTCCAATAGTCCCATTATAACTATAATAATCCTCGTTTTTATTATAATCAAAATTGTTTTCAATATAATTTTCAAGTTGTTTTACCTTTTCATTATCTTTATTATCTATTTTTGTATTTTCAGAATCAGAAGCTTTATTTTCCTTTTTAAAAAATAAATTGCTATTTCTCATATCTTGTTGAAATTCTAACTTTATAATATCTTCATTATTTTGATACTTTATTTTTATATAAACATTTTCCACAATTTCATTCATTTTATCATAGGAAAAATACTGATCATTTCCATAAATTGATGTTAAAGTGTAATTATCATCATCAGAACTAAAAATTAATTCTTCTTTACCTTCCTCATTATAATAAAACAATTCAAATTCATCATATATATAATCATTTTTAGATTTTATTGTACCTAGCCTCAAATAACTTTTATTTTTTGAAAAAATTGCTATTCCTTCATTAAATGAAAAATTTTCATTTTCTCCTGCTACTCTATAAACATATATGGTATTATAAGTATTTATAAAATAATATACTAAAAATATTAGTAGAATTAATATTATTATTAATACGAATGTTATTACTAATTTTCTTCTTTTTTTATTACTATCAATCAAAATTTCAAGAGAAATATTATCGATTTTTTCATTATTTTTCTCGTTTTTTCTTTCACCAGAAAGTATTTCATTAATACTAACTTCAAATATTTCACTTAATTTTAACAAAGTTTCAGGAGTTGGCATATTCACGCCTCTTTCCCATTTTGAAACATTTTCTCTTGAAATTATCAGTTTTTCACTTAATTCTTGTTGAGTTATCTTCTTTTCTTTTCTCAAAGATGCAATAAATTTTCCAATTTTAACTACATCCATACAATCTCCTAAATCAATTTTATAATATATATGATATCATAAAAACAAATCTTTTTTTATAAAAATGTTAAAATGTTATTTTTTACTTGATTTCAGCAATTTTATACAACATTTACAAATTTATGTAATAACTTATTTATAAAATTGAAGGTTACTATACATTTTTATAAGTATCATTCTATCTACTTTTCAACTAAATCTAAATTCATTACACTATAAAAATACTTTCAGCAGATAAATTCAAATTTATAATGTAACATCTAAACTTAAAGTCGTTGTCGTTTTTCCAACACTATCATTTTGATTAGATATAGTTATAATTTGTGTCTAATCTTTATTACTTTTTTAGGGATCAATTTTTGAGATTCATAAATATTGTAATTAACTGCAAAAGATGTTAAAATCTTATACATAAATCAACTAAATACTTGTAATTAATGGCTTTTAATAATGTTTTGTATTGTTTAATATTATTTAGCCTTAAAAATGAAAGTTGTGACCTTCATTCGTCCCAACCAAAAAATTTTTTAGTGTTTTTGGGGACAAATATTTGGTTGATATTTATCATAATAGGAGGTTTTTATGTTTGAATTAGTATCAAAATTTAAGCCTAGTGGTGATCAACCAGAGGCCATACATCAACTTGTAAAAGGTATAAATGAAGGAGTTAAACATCAAGTATTACTTGGAGCAACCGGTACTGGGAAAACTTTTACCATTGCCAATGTTATAAAAGAGACTAATAAACAAACCTTAGTTTTAGCACATAATAAAACACTTGCTGGACAATTATATTCGGAATTAAAAGAGTTATTTCCCAATAATCGGGTTGAATACTTTGTTTCTTATTATGACTATTATCAACCAGAAGCCTATGTTCCATCAAGTGATACCTATATTGAAAAAGATGCCAAGATTAATGATGAAATAGATGAACTTCGTCATTCAGCAACCAGTGCCCTATTATCTCGTGATGATGTAATTGTTGTTGCTAGTGTTTCTTGTATTTATGGTATCGGTGAAGTTGAAGAATATCGCAATAAAACACTTACTTTAAATATTGGTGATGTTGTTGAACGTAACAAAGTTATGTTAAAACTTGTTGATATGTTATATGAAAGAAATGAATTAGATTTTAAAAGAGGAACCTTTCGCGTCCGTGGTGATACCTTAGAAATTATTCCGGTTAATGAACATACACATGGTATTCGTGTTGAATTTTTTGGTGATGAAATTGATCGAATAAGTGAAATAGATGTTTTAACGGGAGCCATTTTAACTAATAAAAAAAGTGTTACGATCTTCCCAGCTAGTCACTTTGTAACTAATGATGAAAAATTGCAATTAGCTGTTAAAAATATAAAAGAAGAATTAGAAGAGAGAATTAAATACTTTAATGATAATAATAAACCTCTTGAAGCTGAGCGTATTCGGGAAAGAACAAATTATGATATGGAAATGTTGCTAGAAACCGGTTTTTGTCATGGAATTGAAAATTATTCAAGGCATTTAGCTTTAAAAAAACCAGGGGAAACCCCTACTTGTTTACTTGATTTTTTTCATAAAGATTTTTTACTTGTTATCGATGAAAGTCATGTTACAGTTCCCCAAATCAGAGGTATGTACAATGGTGATAGAGCTAGAAAAATGAATCTCGTTGAGTATGGCTTTCGCCTTCCAAGTGCTCTTGATAATCGACCTTTAAAATTTTTAGAATTTGAAGAAAAAGTAAATCAAGTAATATATGTCTCAGCAACCCCAGGTGATTATGAATTAAATTTAACAAATAATAAATATATTGAACAAATCATTCGACCAACTGGTCTTTTAGATCCAACTATTGAAGTCAGAAAAACAATGGGACAAATTGAAGATTTAGTTGGAGAAATAAATAGTCGTATTGAAAAACAAGAAAGAGTTTTAATTACGACTTTAACAATTCGGATGGCTGAAGAATTAACAAATTATCTAAAACAAATTGATATAAAAGTTGCTTATTTACACTCCGAAGTTAAGACTTTGGAAAGAATGAAAATTATAAGAGATTTACGATTAGGAACTTATGATGTTTTAGTTGGTATTAACCTTTTAAGAGAAGGACTGGATATTCCGGAAGTTAGTTTAATAGCCATATTAGATGCTGATAAAGAAGGATTCTTAAGAAGTAGTCGCAGTCTTATTCAAACAATTGGAAGATGTGCAAGAAACGAACATGGTCATGTTATTTTATATGGAGATAAAATAACCGAAAGCATGCAATATGCTATTGATGAGACTAAAAGACGACGTGATATTCAAATTAAGTATAATCAAATTCATGGTATTACTCCAAAAACAATTGTTAAAGAAATTCGCGACTTAATTTCTAATTTAGATGATAAAGAAGATAAAAAACAAACTAAGAAAATGACGAAAAAAGAAAAAATTGACATGATTCAAAAAATTGAAAAAGAAATGCAAGAAGCTGCTAAAGAACTTGATTTTGAACGGGCTATGGAACTAAGAGATATATTATTTGAAATGAAAGGCGAACTATGAGATTTAAAAAAATCTATGTAGAAATAACTAACTATTGCAATTTAAACTGTTCTTTTTGTTCCAAAGATAAAAACATAAAACATGAAATGTCTCCTCAAGAATTTGACACTGTTTTAGCTAAAATTAGACATTATACAAAAACTATTTATTTACATGTTAAAGGGGAACCATTATTACACTCTAACTTTGAGAAAATCCTTGATATTACTAAAAAATATAATTTAAATGTCAAGATAACTACTAATGGTACTTTACTTACAAAAAGACTTAATATTTTACAAAATTCGACAAATATTAGACAAATTAATATTTCTCTACACTCCGAAAATAATTTGCCTCATTATTTTGAAGATATTTTCAAAGCCTCTGATAATCTTTCGAAAAGTATTCCTATCGTTTTTAGAATTTGGCTATTAAATGATTTTCAACTAGATACTTTATCCACAATCATTGTGGATAAAATTTGTGAGCATTATAATTTACCCAATAATTTTCAAGAAAAGGTTTTAAAAGAAAAAAATATTAAAATTAAAAATAATATTTATTTAGATAAAGATAATGAATTTAAATGGCCAGATAATATAGAGGATAATAACAATATTAAAGGAACTTGTCTTGGAACGAGAAATCATATTGCCATTCTTGCCAATGGTGATGTAATCCCTTGTTGCTTAGATAGTAAAGGAATTTTAAAACTTGGAAATATTTTCGAAAGTAATTTAGAAAGTATTTTAAATACTTCGCTATTTAAAACTATTCATGAAGGATTTAAAAAACAAGAATTAACTTGTAATTTATGTAAAAACTGTCATTACAGAAGCCAAAAATTTAAGTGATTAATTATACTTATACCTTAATTGCATTTCTTAATGTAATATGCTATAATCTACTTATTCAAGGAGGGACTTATGGCAAAATTTTGTTCTAATTGTGGTAAAGAATTAAAAGAAGGGGCTGACATTTGTTTAAACTGCGGAAAAATTATCAATGAAAATGTACAAACTAAAAAAGCTAATACAAATCCCAATGCTAAAAGCCGAATAGTTGCCGGAATTCTTGGAATTGTTTTAGGTTATTTTGGAGTTCATAATTTTTATCTTGGTTATACTGGAAAAGCGGTGGCTCAACTTTTAATTACCCTACTATCTTGCTTTATTTTATCACCTATATCAGCAATTTGGGGACTTATTGAAGGCATTTTAATTTTAGTTGGAAATATAGATGAAGATGCGGATGGAAGAAAATTAAGTGACTAAAAATAACAAAAGATTAATTATCTTTTTTATTTTTCTTGCTTTTTTCTTTGTCCTTATTCTTCTAAAAGTAGAAATGCCTGCTTGTCCACTTAAAAAAATATTTAATATTTCTTGTCCTAGTTGTGGTTTAACAAGATCAATAAGAGCTATTTTCACTTTAGATTTTAAAAAAAGTATTTATTATAATATTCTTGGTATTCCTTTCTTGTTAACTTTTTTAATCATATATCTTTTAATAATTCATGATCTTATAAAAAAAGAAAACTATTTAAGTAGTTTCTGTTCCTATTTAATTAAACATTACAAAATAATTATTTTTCTTTTAATTTTAAGTTTTATTTTAAACAATATTCATAAGGTTTAGGCCTTATTTTTTTATCCTAATAAAACATCTAAAACCATCATAATCGTAAATCCTACTAAACAAAACATAGCCATTAGGTCTTTACTTTCATTAGTTTGACTTTCGGGAATTAATTCTTCAGTTACAACATAGATCATAGCCCCAGCTGCGAAGGCTAATAAAAATGGTAAAATCATTCGCATTTTAAGAACTAATAAAGCTCCAAGTACCCCTGCAATTGGTTCTACAACTCCACTTAAACTCCCTAAGAAAAACGATTTTTTTAAAGAAATTCCTTCTCTTCGAAGAGGTATACTAACCGCTGTTCCTTCTGGAAAGTTTTGAATTCCAATCCCAATTGCCAAGGTCCAAGCTGACATTAAAGTAGCTCCATCTAAGCCATAAAGTGTTGAACCAAAAGCAACGCCAATTGCTAAGCCTTCGGGAATATTGTGCAAAGTAATGGAAGTAATTAACATTAAAATTCGTTTATTAGTACCACTAACTGTATGACGTTTTAAGCGATTCATAACTTTATCGCCAATAAATAATAATAAGCCTCCTGCTAAAAAACCAAGGGATACTACTAACATAGTATTCATATGTAAATTATCAGCCATAGTAATTGCTGGTGATAAAAGTGACCAAAAAGAAGCAGCAATCATTACCCCAGCAGCAATTCCTAACATAGAATCCAAAACGTTTTTATTAATCTTCTTAAACATAAAAACAAGTGAAGCACCTAGAGCTGTTACAAAAAAAGTAAATAAAGTAGCTAGAAAAGCTTGTAATATTGGATTTAATTCAAAAATAAAATTAGACATATTTCCCCCTTTATCACTATTAGTAAAGTATGAAATAAATCTAATTTTGTATAGGCTATTTTAAAGGTAGACCATTACTGTATGATTTATTACCAAAGAATTTTTCTAAATCCATTTTTTCATCTAAAAAGATATAGTTATATAGTTTTTCAATCATCTCTTTAGAAGTTTCAACAACTTGATCATATAAATCTAAAAAACTATCTTGACTAGTTATATTTTTAGCATCTAAATTATACCAAGTTTCATGATCTAAATTTAAAAAACTATCATGATCTAGCTTAAAATTATAAGATAAATATCTAACATCTCGAAATATTCTTACAGCTATAGGATTTATTATATTATAAAATACTTTTTTTAGGCCAAGACTATCATATCTTAAATATTTAAAAAAATTCTTCATATTATGCAAAGACTTAAAATAATACTCTCCCATATCGTTTTTTTTAAAAACTTCTTGCATAACAACATTTAATAAATTTTTAACATTTTCTTTTTCTTGTAAATTAAAACAAAAATTATAACCTTTAAACTTTTTATAAGGAACTTTTTCACGTTTTTGAATAAAATAGTTATCTAAATAGGTTTCAATAATAAAGTGAATATCTTTCCTTTTAAAAGGTTTAAATTTGGCAAGACTTGCTTGATAATTAATAAATGGATGGGTTGTCAAATCGGTCATATAATGAGTAAAGAGACCTATTAATAATAAAAATTCATCAACATTTTTACTTTTCTTTACTTTTTCAGTTAATGTAATAAATAATTCATTCGTTTTTTTATTATGACATAAAGAACCAAAGTTTCTTATTTTCTTAGCCTTTTTATCAAAAGGATTTAAAATATGATAAAAATAATAAATATCTGGTCCTTGAGCATAAGTTTTATAATCTTCTAAATACATCTTGGGAATTTTCTTTTTAATTTTATAATCTAATTTTTCATATATATCACAAGCTACATAAGCATGAGTAATACTTGATGGCATTTATATCCTCCTTTTAAAAAACTAACTATTTAGTTAGTTTTCTGTTTCTATTTCTGTTTCTGTTAAGACATCAAGGGCTTTTTGAAGTTGAGTATCATAAGGGCTATCTTGAATACTTTCGTACATTATTTCATATTCTGGGGTAATACCTTTATCACCAACATTTTCACCACTTGGAGTTAACCATTCTTGGAAAGTATATTTAATACTAGAACCATTTGATAAAGTTTGGGTCTTTTGAACTTTACTTTTACCATAACTAGTTGTTCCAACTGTAATTGCATCGTGACTTTCCATTAAAGCTGCTGTCAATAATTCACTAGCTGATGCTGAACCGCCATTAATTAAAACGGCTATTTGATAGTCACGTTTCTCATCAGTTTGATCAGTTATTTTTTCTATTTCATCTTTGGTCTTTAATTGATAAATAACGTCTCCTTTTTCCATGAATAAAGATAAAATATCGGTAACGGTTGTTAAATAACCACCACTATTTCCGCGAACATCAATTATCAAAGAATCTATATCTTGTTTTTCTAACTCTTCTAATTTATCTTTAAATTGCGAATATGTATTAGCAGCAAATATATCAATTACCATGTAACCAACTTTTGTATCATTATAAGTAATTAATTCAGATGATACTGATTCAATATCAATACTTTCTCTAGTTACTTGAAAATCCCTTTCTTTTTCTTCTCGAAAAACTGTAAGCGTTACCGTTGTTCCAGCTTCACCTTTTACCATAGCTGATACTTCATCTAAAGTTTTATTTTCAATACTCTCGCCATTAACTTTAATTAAAACATCACCATTTCGAATTCCTGCTTTATAAGCTGGTCCATCGATATAAGCATCTAGTATTTCAACTGTTCCATCTTCATATTGAATAATTTCGGTACCAATTCCTACATATTCTCCGTTTACTTTTTCTTCAAAGGCTATACTAGTCTCCTCATCCATATAAACTGAATAAGGGTCACCTAAATAACTAATCATACCTTTAATACCAGCTTCTAAAAGTCCATCGGCTTCAATATCCTCATAATATTCATTTAGTATCTCAGTATATGTATCAACAAATTCATTTAATTCTTTTCTTATTCCAGTACTTAAATTTCCACGTTTATACATTAAGATTCCGCCAGCAAACATGCCAAAAATAACGGTAATAATTATAATAGCAACTACTTCCATAGTACTGAATTTATTCTTTTTATTTAAAAATTTAAAATATGGTTTTAAAGATTCTTTCCATTTTGAAAATTTTTGTTTTACTTTATCTTTCATTTCAATATCTCCTTAATACATTATATTTATATAATATCATATTTTTGCCGTTTCCGAAAAAAAATTATTATAAAAAAGAATACTAAAATCTTAGTATTACTTTTATTATAAATTATTTTTCATCTAACAAAGTAAATTTTTCATCATATCTTAATACTTTAGCATAATAATCTTTATTATTTCCGTTGAATAAACCTCTTCTACTATTACTATATCCTACAGCAACAAAAGTTTTGGTATTATTTATTTTATCGGCAGTACTTGGAATTGAAACAATAATATCATTTAAAGATTCATTTTTAGAACCACTATAAACAGTATTTTCTAAAACATTACCTTCATAATCAAAAGTTACAATCATTCCCTCACTCATATCTTCATTATAATTTAAATCATTCAATTCAATATCACTTGATTTAGTATAACCAAGAGCAACTATCTTATCATCAAGTAAAAGTAAAGAATTAAAACGATCTTCTAAATCTCCACCAAGTGAATAAATATCTAGTAACTCCCCATTTAAATCATAAACAAAAATGCAGGCATCATATTGATAAATAATATTCCCCTCTTCATCTTTTTCCTCACTTGTATTATAAGAAGAGGCAATATATAACTTATCATCTTTAAGTTCAACAGCACTCATACCAATAGGATCAGTATATTCATAGTTTTTAACAAAAAGACGATTTCCATCATTATCAAATTTTACAATCATACCATAGTTAAGAGCATCTTTTCCAACCGCAATATAACCATCATCTAATGCAACAACATCATTAAATATTCCTGACTTATTACCACCAAAATTATTTTTCCATAAGATATTGCCATCAAAGTCATATTTAACAATAATTCCGCCCCCATTATCATGATTACCAATTTCTAAATTTTCATAAATGCTCTGACCAACTACTAAAAAGCCATCTTCAAGAACTAAAATCTTTTTAAATTCGGTATCTCCTAAAACTTGATAGTTTTTACTCCATAAAACATTCCCATCAAAATCATATTTAACAATTAAACCATCTCTAGTATTAATACTTAATTGTTTCTCTTCATAGACATAACTACCAACCGCAATATAACCATCATCTACTTTAGCAGCATCATAGAAAATCGAATCATAATCTGTTTTAAAAGTTACTTCAAAAATAACATTTAGTTCTTGATCTAATTTAACTAATTTAGCTTGCTCAGCATAAACGGTATTGATTTTCCCTTCTTGAACACTATCCTCATACTCATAAGTAAACGGACTATTGTATTTACTATGACGAAAATTACTAGATCCGGCTGCTAAATAATATTCATCATCAACATTCTGAATACTATATAAAGTATCAACATAGGTAATTTTTGATTCTCTAATTAAGTGCATAGCATACATAACAACTAATTCAATGGCAATAATAACAAGACAAATAATACCAATAATCTTAGCTTTTCTTTTTAAAGAATTATAATCACGAAGAGTTTTTTTCTCGGCTTTTATTTCCTTTTTCGATTTATTTTTCTTGGTTTGATTTACTTTTTCTTCTTTCTTCGAATTATTTTTCGAATTGTTTTTAGTTTTTTCTTCCTTTTTATTATCTTTACTCATACAATCACCATTATAATCATAACATTTTTTATTA
Source organism: uncultured Bacilli bacterium (assembly GCA_944350445.1). GTDB lineage: Bacteria > Bacillota_I > Bacilli_A > RF39 > UBA660 > RUG591. The sequence continues at coordinate 11,725 of CALVOW010000027.1, forward strand.
TTAAAAACAATTATCTTAGTTTGATTACATAATATTTTTTCTTACCCTTACGAATAACTGTATATTTATGATATAGGGCATTTTCTTTATTAACAAGAAAATCTAAATCTGTAATTTTTTCGCCATTAACAGAAATTGATGCATTTTTAATAAATTCTCGAGCTTCTCTTTTGCTACTTAAAATATTCGTATTTACCAACAAATCAACTAAATTTATATTACTAGCAACTTCAAAACTTTCCATATTTTTTAAAGCCATCTCTAACTCTTCTTCGGATAAATCTTTAATATTTCCTTTAAATAAAGCATCACTTATATGAACAGCTTTCTCATATTCTAAATGACCATGTAAAAAAGTAATAATTTCCTCGGCTAACTTTTTATGAGCTATTCTTAAATGGGGTTCTTTTTCATTTATTTCGGCATATTTTTCAATTTCTTCTTTGCTTAGAAAAGTATAAATTTTTAAATAGTCAATTACCATGGAATCTTCAACATTAACTAAGAATTGATATAATTCATAAGATGACGTTTTATTTTTATCTAACCATAAGGCATTGCCTTCACTTTTTCCAAATTTTACACCATGACTATCAGTTACAAGAGGCATTGTAAAAGCATAAACAGTATCACCAGTTGCTTTTTTAATTAAATCAACACCAGCCGTAATATTTCCCCATTGATCACTTCCAGCTACTTGCATGTTGCAACCCCTCGTTTTATGTAAATGTAAGAAATCTAAGGCTTGTAAAATCATATAAGAAAATTCTGTGTAAGAAATTCCACTTTCAAGACGTCTTCTTATTATATCTTTATCTAACATATAATTAATTGTAAAATATTTTCCATAATCTCTTAAATAGTCAACAACATTTATATCTTTATACCAATCAAGATTATTAACTACTTCAAATCCAAATAAACTTTCGGCTTGTTTTTTTAACCCTTCAAAATTTTTTAAAACTTCTTCTTTACTTTTCATATCACGTTCACTAGTTGCCTTAGGATCCCCTATTAAACCTGTCCCACCACCAACTAATAAAATGGGATGATGGCCACCATCTTTTAATCTTTTCGAAATTAAAAAACTAGATAAATGGCCAATATGCATACTATCAGCCGTTGGATCAGTTCCAATATAAAAAGTAAGTCCTCCTTGATTTAATTTTTCTTCTAATTCTGGACTTGTAATATCCTTAATTAAACCTCGCCATTTTAAATCTTCAAATAATGTCATATTTCCTCCTTAAAAAAACATTACAATTATAAGGACGAATAACCGTGGTACCACCTTATTTTTGTAATGTCTTACACTCAATTTCTTAACGCGATTAACGTTTTAACTCCATTTACGTAATTTCCATATTAACATTTATTAGTTTGCACCAACCACTAACTCTCTTGAAAATAATTAATATTTAAAAATAAACTTCATCGTTAAATATATGTTTATATTACCATAAATTTTCTTTTTTGCAAATATTTTTTTAGCTTTTTTATTCCTTTTCTATTTTCAATATATAAAAACTAAAAAAGTTATTTAAATGTTAAAGAATAATCATCATCTAACATTTCCTTTAAAGATAATAAAATTTCTAAATAATTTTCTTCTAAAAATTTTAAAGATACTTTAATAATTCTTTGAATAGTTGATTCGGCTAGATTATATAAAACAGCTATATCTTTAACTTTCATAGGAGAATTATTATAAAATCCAAAATATAATTTTAAAATTTCTTTATTTCTTGAATCAAAAACCGATAATAATTTTTCTAATTTATTTTTTACTATAGCATGATTAGTTTCCTTATATAAACTAGTATCATCTATTAAAGTAGAATTTAAAGTATTTAAAGAAATAGGCATAGAACATAAAATTTCTTGTTTTCTAACACTATATTTTTTTAAAGTTAAAACTTTTTCTTCAATCATAGAAGATAAAATTTCATCAACTAAAAAAATATTTTCTTCTAATTTTTGATCATATTTTTTTTCAATTTTTCGTTTATAAATTAAAAATTTATAATAAAAATTACTTTCAAGCAATGATTCTTTAGCAAAGAATTTTAAAATATAACCTCGAATATATTGGTAAGCATACGTTGAAAATTTTCCTTTTTCTGGGTTATATCTTTTAATAGCTATTAATAAACCTTCATAAGCATAACTTAACATTTCATCTTGAACAAAGTTATAATCAATATGCATTTTATAAAATACATAATAAATTAATCCACGATTAACTTTTATTAAAAGTTCTAATAAATTATTATCTTTAGTTTTTAGATAATTTTCTAAAAGTTTAGTAGCATATGTTTCATTATAATGTTTAAATGAGCCAGTTAAGAATTTTTCTTGAATATTCATTTTCCTCATTCCCTTGATTTATTGTTTTGTATTATAACAAAGCAATTTTTTCGTGTCAAATAAAATTTTTCTTTATTTTTTCCACTTTTTGGTGTATAATATACCCTAATTAAGGGGGAAATAGTATGTTTTCATGTAATAGTTTATATTTATTAACTTTTACTTATTATTTAAAGTTAATATTAGCTATTTTAATGACAATTGTCCCAATTTTCTTATTAGAAAGAATTTTTATACGGATTATTCAATATAAATATAAAAAGCATCGCTTAGATAAATTTATTATTAAAAAAGAATTTAAAAATTTCGTTTATATTATCGTAATTTTTACTTTAGCATATACTCTACATACAGCCTTAAATAAAGAAAACAATGTATGTTATATATATGCTAGTAAAGATGTTATTAAAGAATATAGAACTACTTATTATGCTTTAAAAGATGAGAAAATAAACAATAATGATAAATATGCCTATTTAGAAAATATTCTCCTTACTTCTTATAACGATATAAGTAATGAGAATACATTAAATAATAATGAAAAAGATGATAATAATAATCAAACAACCCAAATAAAAAACGAGGTGGAAGATAATTTTCTAAAGGAAAGTGATTCAACAAAATTAAATAATGTTTATGTTCAAAATGGTGTCTTCTATTACCCTAAATATGTTTATGGTAATCGCAGTACATATTCAGGTACAAGTTGTCCTAGTAATCCTTTAAAACAAGGATATAATAATCCATATGGTTACAATAATTATTTTTATACAAGACTTACTAAATTTGTTGAAGAAGCTAGTAAAAATGGGTATAAAATAACAATTAGTACTCAAGGTTGTCGTACTTATGAAACCCAAATATATTATTATAATACAATGACAAGAGGAAGAGCTGCCTATCCTGGATATTCTTTACATGGCTTTGGTATAGCTAGTGATTTAGAATTTTATAAATCTGATGGTTCCGTTTGTCCATATGGAAGAACTGATTATAGTTGTCCTAGTATGGGATGGGCTCATAAAAACGCTTATAAGTTTGGTTTAACTTTTCCCCTTTTAAATGCTAGTTATAAAGAAGATTGGCATATTGAACCCATTAATAAAAGTACATATTAAAAAAATTACATGTTAATGATGTAATTTTTTTTAAGCTAATTCTAATACAAAGGGATTTTCAACCGTTCCATCTCCTTGGAAGATTAAAACATCAGAGCGGATATTAATAACTGGTCTAAGTCCACCACCATTGGTAACATTAGAATATTCTAATACCCCTTGATAATTAAGTCGATATACAAATGAATAGATAGAATTTGCTTCAAAATCAAATGGTGTGATAGTATAGAAATCATAATTACTTTGCAAATAAAAATTTTCATTTTTTAAATTAATTTTTCCACCAGCTAAGGCTACTTCATCAGCTGTTATTAAGGCAACAGGATAGGTTAAATCACCATTGCCACGACTAGTCGTCGTTGAAAATCTATCGCTTGCTTGAGAACATTTTAAGGTTGCTGTTTTATTGCTATCTGAATTTAATCTCTTAAATGCTGAATACAAAGTATATGGTACTAAACTATAACCATTTCCAGTATTTGAACTGGCAAATGTTCGATCATTACAAAAGGTGCCATCGACTATATAATTTGTTAATAAATTTCCTTCGCTATCATTCTTTCCTACTATATTTGTTTGATACCATGTATCTATTGCAATCTTTGCATCACTATCAAATTCATTAGTAAGTGTACTTTCATAACTATTAGAAGAATAAGAAATGTATTGTGCCCGAACACTTTTTTCACTTACATAACTATTGACTTTTATCATTACTTGGCACGAATCAGTGCTATTTATATTTTTACAAGTATAAGGATAATCAACAAAACTCTCTTTCATATCACGGAATGTTCCACTCGTAATATCCCCAGTTAATTTAAATGTTTCCGTCTCTTCATCAAACTCATAACTAGATCCAAAATAATATTCATTCAAAGCTAATATATTATCATATGTTGTCTCTTCACTTGTATGAAGGGAAAAGTCTTTACCATACATATACCCGACATAGGTTGGATCTGGATGATGACTATTATACGGATACCTTGTATTATTAATACTAGCTGCATTTCCCGTTGCATCTGGGGTTGTTCCACTATAAATCATTCGGATTGAGCCATCTCCATTCATTCTAATTATTTTCCAGTAAAAACCTGCAAAATAAACATTGTTATTTAAAACATCACCTCGGTAGATATAAGAAGTACCATAATCGTCTTCGACCGCATATAAACCTTGCTCACTTCTAATGGTGCTAGCAATTTTATATGTATGTACGTCACCCAAGGTTATTCGTTGTAAACTTTCATTGGTTCCTAAAATTTTATAAATTATTGAACAAGTACCATCACCAGCAAATGAAGCTCCACATGTATAGTAGTTTAAATAAGTATCACTCAATGCATCAGTTATGATACTTCCAGTTAATCGAAATTTTCCAGTTGTCGGATCAAAAGTATAACTAGTTGCAAAATCATAATTATAATCATAATTATTTGGTAATGTAAAAGCATTATTTACATTTTTAGTTACTTCTTCAACATAAGTATAACTTGGAGCAGTATCATCAAGATTTGGATAGCCTTTATCAGCTATCTGAGTTTTTGCTGTCTCAACATTATCCGTTTGATGCTCAGAGACTAGGATACAATCTCCTAGTTTATTAAAACCATTGTTTAAACAATAGTTATTGCCCATAATGTCCATATTTTTAATTATTTGATAAGTTTCTGTATCATTTTTAGTTAGTTTAACGGTTACATCTGTATTACTATTAGCATCATTTTTCGGTATGACATAAACTTGTACTTCAACACTTGTTTTTTTATTTAAGGAATAATTTAATGTTAAAGTATCAGTAGTATCAGTTACTTCATTACCTAAACTATCTTTATAAGAAAATTCAACATCAGAGTTTGTTCCACTTATTTCTAACTTCATTTCATCATTTTCAGTTAATATTTCATCTTCTTCATTAGGATTTTCATAGTTTTTAAGATTAACTATTAAATAAGCTTTGTTATTCTCAACAAAAGTTTCATTATTTTCAACCATAAGAGGCATATTCATACTTTCTAAATTTCCATCAACTCTTACTTTTAAACTTAAATAGGCATTTGCCCATTCCTCAGTTGTATAACTAGCATTACTTTCGGTATCACTGACAATTATTCCTTCCCTTAGCCATACTCTTAAACTATAATTTTTACTTATTTCTTGATTTGTATTAGCTGGAATCATATCAACATAAATATGATTAGTAAAATCTTGATAACGAAGTGAATTTACTAACTTATCGCCATCACTTTCTAAATAAACCATTACATCACTTGGTTTTATTCTTGTTTTTCCAGTTTGTTCTGCTCCTTCTTCTAAAGAGATACCATAATAAATATCTTTATTACTAGTATTTTTTCCAGTTATTGTAAAATTAAAAACATTATCAGTTCTAGCTAA
>CALVOW010000028.1 GCA_944350445.1 uncultured Bacilli bacterium
TATTTTGTTATGTTTATGCTAAAATTTTAGCACATGGAAGTGTTTTTTTCAATTTCCCGACAAATTTTAACACTATCTAAAAAAATAATAACTTGACTATTCCTTAATAATTAGATACAATTTATATGTAGGTTAGGTTTAAGATAAGTGAGGTTAATTATGAATCGAAAAGGACAGGCATTAGTTGAATATGTTCTGATAATTGCTCTTATTTCTGTTATTATAATTGGTGTTGTTAATGCTTTTGGTGGTTATTTAAAAGATGCAATGACGAAATCTTCTTGCTCTTTAGTGGATCAAGAATATGTTCCAGGTGAAAAAGCAGGAGAAGGATATTGTAGAGAAAAAAGTAATTGATTCTTGTCAATTATTTTTTGTTGCCTTTTTAATCTATAAATAGTTTTTTTAAATTTTGACATAATAGTAAGGGTGGTGGATATGAACTACAAATGTATAGATTTAAAATATGGAAAACTTCATTTAATTCAAACAAAAAAATTTCGATCAATTAATATTAAAATATTGCTAAAAGAGGAAATAAAAAAAGAAGATATTACCAAAAGAAACTTTTTAACTGATTACCTTATTTTAACAACTAAAAAATATAAAACCAAAAAAGAATTAGCTCTAAAAATTCAAGAGTTATATTCTTTGTATGTTTCAAGTTATAATACCAGAGTTGGTTCTTATTTAATAACAAGATTTAACTTGTCACTTTTAAATCCTAAATATACAGAAGATTCGATGTTAGAAGAGAGTATTTCGCTTTTACACGAAATAATATTTAATCCAAATGTTAAAAATAATCAATTTGATACGAAGATTTTTAATATTTTAAAACATGACATTTTAACAGAAATTGAAACAGTTAAAGAAAATCCTAAATTGTATTCAATGGTTAAAATGTTAGAAAATATGGATTCTTCTATGCCTTATGCTTATCATGGCTATGGCTATTTAGAAGATTTAGAACAAATAAATGAAAAAAATTTATATGCGTATTATAAAGAATTTTTAACTAGATCTTTGGTAGATATTTATGTAATTGGTGATTTTGAAGAAGAAAAAATGATTTCTTTAATTAAAGAGAAATTAAACTTTAAAACTTTAAAGAAAGAAAAGAAAAATATTTATATTACGCATAATAAAATAAATAAAAAAATTAAAAAAGTTATTGAAGATTCTACTTTTAATCAATCAAAATTAGCAATTGGTTGTAAAATAAAAGATTTAACAGATTTTGAACGTAAATATGTTATTAATTTATATAGTATGATTTTAGGTGGGGGCTTTAATTCCAAATTTATGCAGATTATAAGAGAAAAGAAATCACTTGCTTATTATATAAATTCTAGTGTAAATAAAGCTGATAATCTTTTATTAATTCAATCGGGAATTAGTTATCAAAACTTTGAAAAAGTCATTTCTAATATTCAAAAAATTATGAAAAGTATCCAAAAAGGCGATATTAAAGAATTGGATTTAGAAGATGTTAAGACGGAATATTTAAGTATTTTAGAAGAAACTTATGATAATATAGATAGTATTGTTGAAAATTATATTGCGGCTGATTTACTTGATTTAGATGACTATGAAACGCGAAAAGAAATGGTTAAGAAAGTTAATATTAATGACATTATTCAGGTAAGTAAAAAAGTGCAAATCGATACAATTTTTCTTTTAAAGGGGGATACAAATGAAAAAGATTAACTTTAATAATTTAGATCAAGAATTGTATTATTTTACTTTAAAAAATGGATTAAGAGTTTATTTAGTTCCTTTTTTAAATAAAAAAAATTATTATGCTATTTTAGGAACTAAATATGGTTCTATGGATATAGAATTCTTAAATAATGAAGGGAAAAAAGTTAAATCTCCTTATGGAACTGCACATTTTCTAGAACATAAAATGTTTGAACAAGAGTCAGGCGTTGATCCATTTAAATTTTTTTCAAAAAGTGGTGTTAATGCTAATGCTTCAACAACTTTTAATAATACAAGATATTATATTTGGGGAGTTAATAAAATTGAAGAAAATATTAGTTATTTATTAGATTTTGTTTTCTCACCTTATTTTACCGATAGTAATGTTCAAAAAGAAAAGGGTATTATTAAAGAAGAAATTTTAATGTATGAAGACGATCCTGAGTGGGCACTTGATGATACGATGCGAAAAAATTTATTTTATTATTTACCAGTAAAAGAAAAAATAGCTGGAACTGTTGAATCAATTCAAGAAATTCAAAAAGAAGATTTATATAATGCTTATAATACTTTCTATAATCCTAGTAACATGTATTTAGTTATTGGAGGAAATATTGAGGTAGAAAAATTAGAAAAATTAATTAAAAATCATGAGAAATTAAATAGCATTAAAAAAATAGAAAAAATTACAAGAAAAGAATATCAAGAACCAAGTGATGTTAAAGAAGAATTTAAAGAATTATTTATGAATGTAACCGTTCCTAAAATTCGTTTTAGTACCAAAGTAAAAGAAAGTAATTTTCAAGATTTTTCGAAAATTGAGATAAATATGTATTTGGGAATTATTATGTCTAGTTTATTTGGTTCTACTTCTGACTTTAAAGAATATGTAACCAACGAAAGATTAACAACGGGATTTTATGTTGAAAAAAATAATTTTGATTCTTATTTAACAATTGATATAACAGCTGAAAGTGATAAAGCAGATATTTTAATTGAAGAAATTAAAAAAAATTTAAAAAATATTAAAATTAAAAAAGCTGATTTTGAAAGAATTAAAAAAGTTTGGATTGCTAGTGAAATTAGAATGATTGATAATGTTGAATTAACGGTTGATAATATTTATAGTGATCTTATATTATATGATGATGTTTACGTTAATCGAATCGAGTTAATAAAAGAATTGGATATAAAAAAATTAAACAAGTTTATTAAATGTTTAGATTTAACAAATCAAAGTTTAGTCATGGTTTTACCAAAAAATAAATAAAGCATATAAAATAAAAATTATATGTTTTTTTAATTTTACCCTAGATTTTTATTTTTAGTTATGGTAATATTATCTTATAAGAATAGAGGGATGGATTTTGAAAAAAATATTATTATTTATCTTTTTCTTTTTTATGACATTTGTAAATGTCTTAGCAGCTGATGAGTATTTAAAAAATATTTTAATTGATGGGGTGGCTTTAGAAGATTTTGATTCTAGTAAAACGGATTATAATTTAAATTATGGTAGTGATAAAGAAAGTATTAAAATAACATTTGATTATGATACATCACTATATAAAGGAAAAGGTAGTTACGGAGATATTAAATTAAATTATGGTAATAACAATATAAGTTTTACGGTAACTAGTATTAGTGATGAAACCAATTCAATGACTTATAATTTAAATATTACAAGAGAAGATTCAAGAAGTAGCGATAATAGTTTAGCTAGTTTAACAGTAGGGACGCAAAATGTTATTTTAAGTGATAAAAATGAATATGATGTTTCGGTTAGTAACGATTTAAAAACAGTTGAGGTTAAAGCTGTTTTAAAGGATAGTAAAGCTTCATTTGTTAGTGGTTATGGAGAAAGAACTGGTAATAATGCTGTTACTTTAAATGGAGAAAGAACTAAAATAGAAATAAAAGTAAAAGCTGAAAATGAAAATGAGAGAACTTATACAATTAATATTATTAAAACTGATTATAAAAGTAATGATGCAACCTTAAAAACATTAGATATAGAAGGGGTCGATTATACTTTTAATAGTAATACTTATGAATATAATTTAAGTGTTGCTAATGATATTGAAACAGTTAAAATTAATGCTACTCCAAATCACGAAGCTGCTAGTGTTGAATATGATGAAGAAGTTAATTTAGATGTTGGTTTAAATAAAATTGTTGTATCGGTAACAGCTGAAGATGGTACCAAAAGAGATTATACAATAAATTTAACAAGGCAAGAACTAGTTCCGTTAGTTGCTAATATTACAATTAGTGGGATAGATTTTGAGTTTCAAAGTGATGTCTATAATTATACGATTGAAACGACTTTAACAACCTTAGAATTTAATATTACTTTAAATGATGAAGAAGCAACCTTTGAAGTTTTAAATAATGAAAATTTAGAAAATGGCAGTGAAGTTGTTGTTGAAGTAACCAAAGATGATGAGGTAGTTCGTTATAGTTTTGCTATTGTAAATGAAGCTGATGTAGAAGATTTAAATAATGGCGATAATAACGAAAATAATAATCAACATACTAATAATTCAAGCTTATATGAAACATTAAAAAAATATGAAATGTATATTGGACTTGGGGTTTTCGGTCTTGGATTACTTTCTTTGTTAATTGCTATTTTAACAAAACCTAAAAAAAGTCAAATTATGTAAAAATGATTGTTTTAAAGTATAACATTTGCTATTCTTAAATTGGTGATAGTATGGCAAAGTTATATTTTTTTTATGGAGCAATGAATTCTGGAAAAACAACAAGAATTTTACAATGTGAATATAATTATAAAGAACAAGGAATGCGAGCTGTTATTATGAAACCGCAAACTGATACAAAAGGAAATGATAAAATTGTATCAAGAATTGGTTCTTCAAAAAAGGTTGATTATTTGATTAAAAAAGATGAAAATATTTTTGATTTACTTGTTAATGAATATGGGCATGTTGATTTATTACTTGTTGATGAAGCACAGTTTTTAACAACAAGACAGGTTAATCAATTAATGGATATTGTAGTAGATTTAGATATTCCGGTTATGTGTTATGGTTTAAGGACGGATTTTAAGGGAAATGGTTTTCCAGGAGCTAGAAGACTATTAGAAATTGCTCATGAATTAACGGAAATTAAAACAATTTGTGAATGTGGTAAAAAAGCTATGTTTAATGTTCGTTTGATGGATGGAAAAGTAGTAACGGAAGGTGATAGTGTAGCTATTGATGGTGAAGGAAAAATTACTTATACGGTTGCTTGTGCTAAATGTTTTATGATGAAAACAAGAAAAAAATTTGATCATCCGGAAATAAAATATGAATAGTTAAAATAAATTAGTAAACTACTTGTAAAATTACTTAAATTATAGTATTATTAAATAGTAAATTAGAAAGGTAGTTGATAAATATGATGAATAATTCAATCAATAAAGTTAACTCTATGTCAACTGCGGGGGGGGGTCTAAACCGCCTAAGTTTTTCTAATTTTTCGATTAATAGTAAAAAAATTCGACACGTAAAACTAGTATAATAAATACTAGGTTTTAGGTGTTTTTTCTTTACCGTTATTTTTGAAAATACCTAAAAGTGCTTGAATAAGACAGTAAAATATAATATATTATTATTAGAATATAGGGATGGAGTAATATGAGAGATAGAAAGAAAGTAATAAGTATTAGTTTAATAATAATTTTAATATTAGTAGTAACACTAGGAATAAGTTATAGTATTTTTAATTTTCTAGGAATTGGTTTAGGAAATCAAGTAGCTATAACTGGAGATATTTATATGCATTATAATGGATCGGACACAATTACTTTAACTAATATGATACCAATGTCAGAAAGTGAAGCATTAGCTAGAACTGATAATGTTTTTAATTTTACAATAACTGGAAAAAATACTAGTAATAAAGATATTTATTATGGTATTTACTTAGAAGAAGGAGCAGAACAAACTGGAAAAACAAGAATAAAACCAAGTGATGTAATGGTTTATTTAGAAAGTGATGGCGATAAGTTAGTAAATTCACTTCGTTATCAAGATTTTACTAATCATATTTATGTTGATATGATTCCAGCTAATACAAATCAAGAAATAAGTAAAAATTATAGTTTAAGAGTATGGCTAAGGGAAGGAATAATTGTCAGTGATACCGAAAGTAATGCTAGTTATACAACTGAGGAATGGGCAAATGCCTATTTAAGTTTAAAAGTAAGAGTTGATGGAAATTTAGAAAGTATGAATATGCCTCTTATGGTTGAAAATAATGAGACCTTTGTTGAGAATAATAAAGCTTATTTAATAGTTAATCTTAAAAACTATGAAAATCTTGAAGAAGAAAATGAAATGTTAGCCGAAAATGATGAAATGAAGTTAGAAATAAGTGGAACCAATTCCGATGTTGAATTTTCTTATAAAGATAGTTTAGGAAACGAAGTAACAGATACAAGCGATACTTTAACATTAAATTATTCCTTGAATAAAAAAACAAATATTGAAGTACAAGTTTATGTTATTCCGAAAAATGATGCTAATAGTAATACTGATGTAACAGTTAAATTAACCAAAAATGATACAGAAACTTATCAAATAATTAAAAATATGGACATTATGGGCAATAACTATTGTTTAAACAATGGCTTTAATAAATTAGGAGATTGTATTTTAGTATCCGAACATCAAGTAGATAATGTCGAGACAGCTAAGACCCAAATCGAAGATAAAGGCTATCCCAATTTAAATGATACAGCCCCAAGTTATACTTATGTTGAACAACTAACACAAAATGTAAGTAATGCCTATACTGCGGGAAGTGGTTATAAATATTACTTTGCTAACTCTTATGAATTTAACCAAGATACAGGAACTTTTAAATTGACAGGAACGATTACAACGGATACGTTAAGTGATACTTATCTAAATTATTACACCTGTGGGGGAACTAACTTAGGAAATAGTGGCTGTGGAACTATCTATAAAATCTTAGGAACTGATGAAAGTTTACAAAGAATAACCCTAGCAGATAGGATAACTTATAAAATAGCCAGTACTCTACGAAGTGAGCAAGGGTTATATGCCGCCCCCGATGACTATGGAACTTCCTATATTTATCGAGGCGATGTCGAGAATAACAATGTTTACTTTGGAGGGTTTTACTGGAAAATCATTCGGATGAATGGGGACGGTTCTATTCGTTTGATTTATAATGGAAGGACACCCAATGTAACAGGAAATCAAACCAGTATAAATAATACAGCTTATCAATATAATAGCCATTATCAAGATCCAACCTATGTAGGATATATGTATGGCAAAGATTTTTCTCTTCATACAAGCGAGGAAACAAATTATGCAGGTTTTACAGCTTTAACTAAATATTATTTTGGTTCTGATTATGAATTTGATGAGGCAACCAAAACATTTAAAATAGCGGGAAATATTACCAGTGGAACATTTATGGAAATGCAGGATCAATTTGCTGATTATCCTTATACTTGCCGTAATACAAATAGTACAGATTCTTGCCAAGTAATGATAAAAGTCAATAGTTATGTCCATGAAACCCAGTCAAGAGTTCAGTACATATCATATTCTTCAAATAGTTATGAGAGTACTTTAAATAATGATAATAGTAGTAACGTTAAAACAGTTTTAGATAATTGGTATCAAGCTAATATAGTAGGAAAAAATGATAGTGCCGGTAATTTATTAACCAATTATATCGTTGATGGCACATTTTGTAATGATCGAAGTTTTGCAAGTTCAAATACAGGAAATGGATACAGTTTATCATCGGGTACTCTATATTCAGCTTATAAAAGATTATATGAAGATAGTAATAAAACAGCGACTTTAAAATGTACACAGCAAAGTGATAGATTTTCAACGACAACTAGTCGCGGAAATGCTGGTTTAACTTATCCCATAGCTTTAATTACAGCTGACGAAGTAGCGCTTGCTGGTGGAAGACAAGGTTTAAAAAATGAAGAATATTATTTAGAAATTAGTGATAATTTTTGGACTATGACGCCTTCTTACTATAATGCGGGATATATTAATCCTAGTATGTACTATGTAACACGTAATGGTGTATTAAGTAGATGGACCGATATGATTAGCTATTTTGCTGTAAGACCAGTTATCAATATTCGCTCTGATGCCTTGATCTCCCAAGGAGATGGTGCTATAGAAAATCCCTTTATTTTGGAATTAGCCTAAAACTATTGTCAAGTAATTGAAATTATGGTACACTTAACTAGTCATTTAAAATGACTTTAAGTGGTCTATTAGTCAAGGGGTTAAGACGCCACCCTCTCAAGGTGGAATCACGGGTTCAAATCCCGTATAGACTACCATTTGTCTATAACAGGTTTATCCTGTTTTTTTATTTTGGATATTTTATGATATACTAAATTTAGATTGTTATATTTTAAGGAGGCAATATGAATATATTAGTGGCTGATGATGAGAAAGAAATAGCAGATTTAATAGAAATTTATTTAAAAAACGAAAACTTTACTATCTATAAATATTATTCTAGTAAAACTATTTTAGATGATTTAAAAAGATTAGAGATTGATTTAGCTATTTTGGATGTTATGATGGCAGATATAGATGGTTTTGAGTTGTGTAAAAAGATTCGTGAAAACTATAATTTTCCTATTATTTTTGTAACGGCAAAAGTAGAAGATATTGATAAAATAGGTGGTCTTACAATTGGAGCTGATGATTATATTACTAAACCTTTTCAACCATTAGAGTTAGTTGCTAGAGTAAAAGCTCAACTTCGAAGATACAAAAAATACAATCAAGAAGAAAATAATGAAAATATGATCGACTTTCGAGGAATTGTAATGAATAATAGCACTTATGAATGTTTTTTAAACGAAGAGAAATTGAACTTAACTCCGATTGAATTTTCTATTTTATGGTATCTTTTAAAAAATCGAGGAAAAGTAATTAAAACTGAGGATTTATTTATGGAAGTATGGAAAGAAAAGTATTTTGAAAAAGATAATAATACTATTATGGTTCATATTAGACATTTAAGGGAAAAAATGAAAGATACAAAAAATCCAAAATATATAAAAACAATTTGGGGAGTGGGGTATAAATTTGAAGCCTAAGTATGGAAAAAAATTAACTTTAAAATTAATTAATAAAATTATTATTGTAACAATTATTTATACAATTTTATTTATTCTTTTCTGGTTTATTGGGAGAATTATTTGTAGTTTCTTTATTTGGGATTATAAAAACTTTTTATATCGCTTATTAACTGGAATTGGTTATAATTTATTCTTTTTAATTATTATTTGGTTAATTGGTTTTATAATTATTACTATTATTTGCCTTCGAAAAACATTAAATTATATAGATGCTATTTTAAATGCTAGTGAACTTTTAATTGAAAATAATGAAACTTGGATTACTTTACCAAGTGATTTAATTGAAATTGAAGATCGAATGAATGAGATAAAACAAAAAGCTTTATATAATGCTAGACTTGCTAAGGAAAATTTAGATCGAAAAAATGAACTTATTGTTTATCTAGCTCATGATATTAAAACGCCTTTAACTTCTATGATTGGCTATTTATCTTTGTTAGATGAAATATCTGATATGCCTAAAAAACAACAAAGGAAATATATAGAAATTGCTCTTAAAAAATCAATGCGATTAGAAGAATTAATTAATGAACTTTTTGATATTACAAGATTTAATTCTCATGGATTAGAACTTGACATCGAAGAAATTAATTTAAATTTAATGTTAGAACAAATAATAGATGATTTTTATCCTCTTTTAAAAGAAGCAAATAAAGAAATAAAATTGCTTTTTAAAGATAAAATAGTAATTGAAGGGGATTCTGATAAATTAGCTAGAGTTTTTAATAATGTTATTAAAAATGCTATTGCTTATAGTTATGATAATTCTAAAATTTTAATAGAAGTAGTTAAAGATTTTGAATATGCAAGTATTATAATTAGTAATCAAGGTAAAAAAATCTCTCCTCAGAAATTAGAAAAAATCTTTGAAAAATTTTATCGTCTAGACGAATCACGAACTAGTAAAACGGGTGGTAGTGGTTTAGGACTAGCTATTGCTAAAGAAATAGTTTTACTTCATCAAGGGACTATTTATGCAACTAGTGATTTTGAATATACAAGATTTTATATTAAATTACCACTTGTTCAAAATTAAGAAAAAATTAAGAAATTTATAAGTTTATATTAACAAAAATTACTTAAAAAAATGCTATACTCAAAATGTTTAGAGGAGGAGTTATGAAACGAAAAAGATTAACCGAAATTTTTCCCTTTTTAATACCAATTAGATCAGCTCAAAGGAATTTCTTTTATCGAATTGGTCTCTTTTTGGATAAAAATACTTATGCCAAAACTTATGAAGAACAATTACCATATTTAGTAGCTAGCAGTAAAACCAATATGATTAACCAAAAAAGTGGTTATGATATAATTTATCAAAAAAATAAAGTCGTGAATTTACAAATTGCTAGTCAAGATATGAATAAAATAGTGCTTAATCCCAAAGAAACATTTTCTTTTTATAAATTATTGAAGAAAAACAATCATAAAAAGAAATATAAAGAAGGACTTGTATTAATAAATGGTAAAATTGTTGCTCAAAAAGGTGGAGGAATTTGTCAACTTAGTAATTTAATTTATTATGTGGCTTTAATGACACCTTTAACAATTATTGAACGTCATGGTCATAAGGTTAAATCTTTACCTAATCCTGATCCTAATTCCTTAGAAGGAGTTGATGCAACAATTAGTAGTGGTTGGTTAGATTTAAAAATTTTAAATGACACTAAGGATAAATATCAAATTATAATTGACTTTCAAGATGAATATATGACAGTTAGTATTTATTCTGATAAAAAACCCGAAATTTATTATGAAATTATAAATGAAAATTTTACTTATTTTAGGAAGAATAACAAAATATATGAAAGTGTTGATGTTATTAAAGTAAGTCATGGTATAGAAACAAAAAAGGTTTTAAAAAGTCAAAAATTATATCAAGAAGTAGTAGAAATTACTTATCCTTTAGAAAATAATATAAAGTTGGAGGAGAGAGAATGAAAAAGTTAAGAATTGCTTGTTTTTTTGGTGGTTGTTCACCGGAATATGAAGTTTCTTTAATGTCGGCAACAGCTATTTTAAAGAATTTAAATCAAGAAAAATATGAAATTCTAATGGTCGGAATTACTAGAGAAGGAGATTTTTATTTATATAATGGAGATATTGATAAGATTGAAAATGATACGTGGTTTAATTTAAAAAATTGTAAAAAAGTAACAATTTCGACCAATAGATCTAATCATGGTTTAATTGTTTTTGAAGATAAATTAAAAATTATTCCCATTGATTTAGCTTTTCCAATTTTACATGGAAAAAATGGGGAAGATGGAACAATTCAAGGTTTATTAGAATTAGCAAAAATACCTTATGTTGGTTGTGATTTAAGTTCATCTTTACTTTGTATGGATAAATATTTAGCTCATCTTATTGTTTCTTCAAAAGGTATTTTAACTCCAATTACTTATTTATTTTCAAAAACAACTCCTTATGAAAATATATTGCAAACAATAAAAGATTTAAATTATCCTCTTTTTGTTAAACCCTTAAAAGCAGGTTCATCGTTTGGAATTACTAAAGTAAAAAAAGAAGAAGATTTAAAAAGAGCAATTGCCGAAGCTTTTTTCTATGATGATAAAATTGTTATTGAAGAAAATATTGTTGGATTTGAAGTTGGTTGTGCCATTTTCGGTAATGAAGATTTAACTATTGGGGAAGTTGATGAAATATATATTGAAACTGATCTTTTTGATTATTTAGAAAAATATAATTTAAAAACTAGTAAAATAATATTACCGGCTAGAATTAGTGAAGAAGAAAGAGAAAGAATCAAACAAGAAGCTTTGAAAATATATAAAATTTTAGGTTGTAAAAATTTAGCAAGAGTTGATATGTTTTATACTCCAAATAAAGAAATTATTTTTAATGAAGTAAACACAATGCCAGGGTTTACAGCTCATAGTAGATATCCTAATATGTTAAAAGAAGTAGGTTATGATTTTTCGACAATTTTAGATAAATTAATTGCTTTAGGATTAGATTCATAAGATGAGAAAAGTAGTATTAAAAGAAAAAGATATTTCTTTAGGAAATTTAATCTTAGTAAATTCTTACTATAAGTTAAAGAGAGAACCTAAACAAAGTTCTTTACAAGAATTTAAAAATAATGTTTTTTTAGATAATGAGTGTTGTTATAATTTAAAGGAAATTTTAAAAAAGATACCTAATCAAGAAGAAATAATTCCTGTAAGTGGATTTCGAACCAAAAAGGAGCAAATAAATTTATATACAATATCTTTAAAAGAAAATGGCGAAGATTTTACGAAAAGATATATAGCTTTTCCAAATACTAGTGAACATCAAACGGGTCTAGCTATTGATCTTGGTCTTAAAGGAGAAAATGATTTAATTCGACCTCGCTTTCCTAATAATAAACTTGGTAAGCAATTTCGCCATTTAGCTAGTTCTTATGGTTTTATTGAACGTTATAAAGAAAACAAAGTAAATATAACAAAAATAGCAGCTGAAATGTGGCATTTTCGTTATGTATCTTTTCCACATTCCAAAATTATTACGGAAAAAGATTTTTGCTTAGAAGAATATCATGACTATTTAAAACAATTTCCATATCCCGATAAACCTTTAAAATATCAAAATTATGAAATTTATTATCTAAAGTATCAAAAAAATAAAAAAATTATGTTACAAGATAAAGATAAGTTATCAGGAAATAATATAGATGGTTTTATTTTAACAAGGATGATTATATGAAAAAAATAAATTTAGATTTTGTTAGACTCATAGCATCTATTTGTATTGTTGCTATACATATTTATCCATTTAATAATATTAGCGAACTTCTTGATTATCAAATAACAAGAGTTTTCTTTCGTCAATGTGTTCCCATTTTTTTAATGATAACAGGTTATTTTTTAATTCCTAAAATTTTAAAAGATAAACAAAAATTAAAAGATTATTTAAAAAAAATAAGCATTATATATTTATTTGCTATTTTCCTTTATTTACCACTTAATATTTATAAAGGCGATTTTTTAAATATTAACTTATTAACTATCTTTAAATCTATTTTTTTAAATGGAACATTTTATCATTTATGGTATTTTCCAGCTTTAATTATTGGTATAATTACGATTTATTTTCTTTTGAAAAAGTTTTCGAAAAAAACTTGCTTAGTTATAGTTTTAATTGGATATTTAATCGGCTTATTTGGCGATAGTTATTATGGTTTGCTTCAAAATGTTTTCATTTTCAATAAATTTTATGAATTTATTTTTCAAATATTTTCTTATACAAGAAATATCTTTTATACCCCAATCTTTCTTTTTATTGGTTATTGTTGTTATCAAAAGAAAACTAATTTATCATTTAGAAAAAATTTGCTTTTTTATTTAATTTTTCTTTTGATATTAGAAATAGAAGGGTATCTATTGTATTATTTTAATATTCCAAGACATAGTAGTATGTATTTAAGTTTACCAATTGGAAGTTATTTATTATTTCAACTTTTATTAAATTTGCCAAAAACATCTTCAAAAAAAATGCGAAGTATTGGAACACTTATTTATATTTTTCATCCTTTAGTAATTGTTTTAGTTAGATTGTTAGGAAAGATTTTTAATTTAGAAAAAATAATAGTTTTAAATAATTTTTTTAATTATATCGTCGTTGTTATTATTAGTTTGATTATTAGTATTGTTGTAAATAAAATAATAGAAAGGATTTATTTATGGAAAAAGAATTTAAGTTAGCAAAAAATCAAGCATGGATTGAAATTAATTTAGAAAATTTAGAACATAATATAAAAGAAATTCAAAAAATAATTTCTAAGAAAACGAAAATTATGGCTGTTGTTAAAGCTAATGCTTATGGCCATGGAGCAGTTTTAATTAGTAAAAAATTAAATGAAATTGGTATTTTTAATTTTGCTGTTAGTTCCTTAAAAGAAGGAATTGAATTAAGAGAAAATGGGATTTTAGGAAATATTTTAATTTTTGGCTTTACGGATTATAAAAATTTAGAAGATGTTATTAAATATGATTTAATTCAAACAATTATTGATTATGATTATGCTAAAAGAATTGAAAAACTAGATTTAAGTCAAAAATTAAAAGTACATCTAAAGATTAATACAGGCATGAATCGAATTGGAGAAAATTATCAAAATATTGAAAAAATAAAAGAGATATTTGCAATCAAAAATATCGAAATATTAGGTGTATTTACCCATTTAGCCGTAAGTGATAGCCAAACTTTAGAGGATATAAATTTTACCAAAAGCCAAATTAATCATTTTTATCAAGTTATAAATACCTTAAAATCAGCTGGTTATTCTAATTTTTCTTCGCATATTCAAAGTAGTTATGGGATTTTAAATTATCCGGAGTTAAATCTTGATTATGTGAGAATTGGTATTATTATGTATGGGGTTCATAGTGAGAAAAATATTAAAACGAAAGTAAATATAAATTTAAAACCTGTTTTAACTTTAAAAGCCAAGATTAGTAGTATTCATGAACTTGATGTTAATGAAAGCATTAGTTATGGAAGAACTTATATTACAACTTCCAAAATTAAAGTAGCAACTGTTTCCATAGGATATGCTGATGGTTATCCAAGGTCTTTATCCTCAAAAGGTATAGTTTTAGTAAATGGCAAAAGACGACCAATTTTAGGGCGTATTTGTATGGATCAATTAATAATTGATGTAACAAATATGTCTATTCAAGTAGGAGATATTGTTACTTTAATTGGTGAAGATCAAAATATAAAAGCTGAAGATGTTTCTTATCTTGCTAATACCATTAGTAATGAACTTTTATCAAGACTTGGAAATAGATTAGAGCGCATAATAAAAAAGTAATCTTAGAAATTACTTTTTTTAGTTACTTTTATAAAAATTATTAAATAAGCAATTGCTAATAAAAATCCAGCCACAACATCACTTGTATAATGAACACCTAAATAGATTCGACTTAGACCAATTAAAATGATTAATATGCTAATAAAGCTTATAAGTAACCATTTTAAAACTTTATTTTTAATTTTTATATAAACTAAATAAATTAAATAACCATAAAAAGCCATGCTAACCATTGAATGACCAGAAGGAAAACTATAACCAATCTCTTCAATAATACTAATATCACTTGGTCTTGGTCTTTGAATAATATTTTTTAATAATAAATTTAAAAATGTAACAATTATTAAGTTTAGAGGAATTAAAATTTTTATTTTCTTATTTTTGATAAAAATTATTAAAATAATCGAAAAAATTCCTAAATAAACAGCACTTCCAAAATTAGTAATTATTTT
The DNA here is from genome assembly GCA_944350445.1 of uncultured Bacilli bacterium. Classification (GTDB taxonomy): domain Bacteria; phylum Bacillota_I; class Bacilli_A; order RF39; family UBA660; genus RUG591. The sequence continues at coordinate 15,143 of CALVOW010000028.1, forward strand.
TATAAAGGGTGTATAAACATCTTTTAAAAAATGCGTGGATATAAACTCATAACCTATATGATCTATTTTAATAATTTCTTGTTCAAATATATCTTCCATTATAATAATAGAAATTAACAGACAAACAAAAAGTAATATCCATATTAGATTTTTTTTAAAAAAAGCATAAATATTATTAAAAGTTTTTTTCATAAACTCACCTTAATTTATCATATGAATAAATATATTATTATTTAATCTAAATTATTTATACAATATATTTTGTTAGAATACAATATTTTATAGATATTTTTAATTAATTATATATAAATAATTACTTTTGTTGTTACTTCAATAATAAATATAATTGGTATAATTAAAGATATTATGTAAATTAAATATTTAATTACTTTTTTATCTTTAAAAGTATTATAAAATAATTTTCTTATTTTATCTATAAAATTAAATCTTGTTATTAAAAATGTAAATAACACAGGACCAGTTAAATTTAAGATTATATCATCAATATCAAAAGCTCCAGTCCAGGTTATTTCTTGAAATAATTCAATAAAAATAACAATGGGTATTATAATTAATAACTGTTTTAAAATATTATTATATTTTTTATTTTTAATCATTAATAAAAATGATAATGGTACTAACATAATTATATTTCCAAAAATATTATATATTATACTTTTAAAAGAAGCATTACCACTAAAATATAAAGAAATTGTATTAAAAGGAATTAATGAATCTTTATAAATACTGGTAATACGATTAAAATTAAAATTTAATCTTGGCCTTCCAATTAAAAAAGTTATACTAAATAGTAAAGTTAAATATAAGCCAATATAAATATTAATATTTGTTTTATAATTTTTTTCATTATTAGTAATTAAACCAAATGAAAAAACTAAAAGAAATAAAGATACTATAATTATGATTGCTTTTAAATAATTCATATTTGTATATCTAAAAGCCGAAAATAAAATAAATATAAAAGAGCTTGTAGTTAAGAAAAATATTAATTCTGTAAAAATTTTTATTTTTTCTTTAAATAATTTTTTATTTTTAATTTTATAAAGAAAATAAATAAGTAATATAGTTATAATTATAAGTAAATATAATAAATAATCATTCATAATTTTTTCCTTTGCTTTTTAATTATTTTAATTATAACTCATATAAAACAAAAAAACTAGACAATTAGTCTAGTAAATTTTTTAATTGGTAGCAAAGTGAAGTTTCAAATATTTAATCTATAAATTGTAATTTGTTATTAAATAATTGAGAAAACAATTAATAAAATTCCTACTATTACAAAAATGCTACCCCATACTCTAAGAACAATTTTCATTTTAGGATTTTTTAATAATTTATCTGGTATTCTAGGACTTTTAAGTCCCATAAAAAATTGAGGAACTAAAATCATAAAAATTGCAACTATTGTAATTAAAATTCCTGTAATTAACATACAATACCTCCTATACAAATTACTATTTATCTTTATTCTTTAATGCTAATTTTTTTATTTTAGATGTGTCTTGGATATAAGTTTCAGTATAACCACACTCTGGGCAAACTGCACATTTAAACTTACCTAAATTATCTTTAAAAATTCCTTGTTGTGTAATCTTAATTCCATATGCTCCTCCCTCAACTTTAACATCTAAATCTTCTACCATTTCAGTATCACATCTTAAACATTTTTTCATAACTATCCTCCTATACAAATTACTATTTGTTTAGATAATTATACCATTTATTCCTAAAATAAAAAAGATGGGAATACCTATTAAATATTCCCGATGAAAAATTAGGTGTAATACCTAGTAAAATAAACAAAATTGGTAGCGAGAGGGGGATTCGAACCCTCGACCTATCGGGTATGAAAAAAAAGCTCT
>CALVOW010000029.1 GCA_944350445.1 uncultured Bacilli bacterium
ATTTGCCGATTTTTTAGATAAAAGTTTCCCGTTTTAATACCATAGGTCATTAAAATGTCTTCGCCATAAGTTATATTTAAATCCTTAGTATTCAAATTAAGTTGAATTATTTTTTTATTAACTAACTCTTTAATACTTTCCCCACTTTCAAGACTCATACTAAATAATTTACTTTCATATAAACTATTTCTGATACTTAAAAGGTCATTGTAACTAGCATTATTTAATTCAACATCAATTCTTGTATTATCATTTAAAGAAACATAAATATCTATTGTCTTTTGATATTCTTTAATAATACCCTTGGGAAGTTCACTATTTAATAAAGATATACTAGTTGATTCTATATCTAAATCAAGATTTGTTTCTAAAATTAAAAATTCTTTGAAAATCTCTAAATCATAAGTAAAAACACTTTTGAACATCTTATCAAACGTTAAAGGAATAAGTTTTAATTCTTTATCTAGTTTTACTAAATCATTTCTTGTTAAAAAACTTTTTGTAACCATATACCCTCCTTTCAAATTAAAGGTAGCATATCTGAAAAAGAGAAGCAAATCGATGTTTTTTTAAATTACTTTAAAAAGATACTTCAAAAAAGCAAATTCAAAATTACAAATATCAATAAAATCAATAAATATAAAAATTTTTTAAACAAAATTTTTCTTAAAAAGGCTAAAATGATAGTTTTTTATTTTTTTTAATTTTATGCTATAATTAGTGCCAAAGAGGGATTTATGATGTATGAAATTTTATCGCCTTGTGGTTCAATGGAGGCTTTTTTGGCTGCTATTTCCGCTGGGGCTGATGCCGTTTATTTAGCTGGTAAAATGTTTGGAGCTAGAAGTTTTGCTAATAATTTTACTGATGAAGAATTAGTTTATGTTATAAACTATGCTCACTTATATGGAGTGAAAGTTTATGTTACTTGTAATATTTTAATTTTTGAACATGAAGTAGAAAAATTTTTAAACTTTATAGAATTTTTACATAAGAATAATGTTGATGCTGTTATTATGCAAGACATTGGTATGATTGATTTAGTTCATAAGACTTTTCCTAATTTAGAAATTCATGGATCAACACAAATGCATATTCATAATTTAGAAGGGGCTTTTATGGCTAAAGAACTTGGTTTAAAACGAATTGTTTTAGCTAGAGAAACTCCTCTTACACTTGTTAAAGAAATAAAAGAAAAAACAGGTTTAGAAGTTGAAGTTTTTGTGCATGGAGCTCTTTGTGTTTCTTATTCAGGAATGTGTCTTTTTGCTGCTAGCATTGGACCTCGTAGTGGAAATAGGGGAACATGTAGTGGTTGTTGTCGTTTACCATATCAAGTATTAAATTCCAAAAAAGAAGTTTTAAATACCGAAAAGTATCCTTTAAGTATGAAAGATCTGATGACACTTCAAGAATTAGATAAACTAATTGCAGCTGGGGTTGACAGTTTTAAAATTGAAGGACGAATGAAAAGTCCAAGTTATGTATATACCACAACTAAATTATACAAAGAAACAAGAGATAATTATTTAAAAACCAAAAAAATTGTTATAAATAAAAAAGATATTTATAATTTAAAAAATATTTTTGCTCGTCCTTATACTAAAGGTTATTTATTAAATGCTAATAATAATGATGTTATTTTTCCAAAATCTCCTAATCATCAAGGAGTAAAAGTTGGAGAAGTTGTCAAAACATCTAAAAATCTTGTTAAAATAAAATGTAGTGATACTATTTCTATTCATGATGGTCTTCGTATTGTAAATGATGATTTTGAATATGGTTTAGTTTTAAATGAATTTCGAAAAAACAATAAACAAGTTTATAAGGCTTTTAAAAATGATTATATTACTTTTAGAGTTAATAAATTAATTCCTATCAATAGTAGAGTAATTAGAACTTATGCCAGTGAAATTGAAGATAATATAAGTAATGAAATTAAAAATAAGAAAAGACGAGTTCCTATTTCTTTAAAAATAATAATTCAAAAAGAAAAGCCAATTAAACTAATAATAACAGATTTTAAAAATACAATAACTATTCATGGAGATATTCCTGAATTGGCTCAAAAAAGAGAAATTAAAAAAGAAGAAATAAGAGAAAAATTAGAAAAAATTAAAGATACTATTTATGAATATAAAAATTTAGAAATTTTATTAGCTGATAATTTATTTGTTCCTCTTAAAAGTATTAATTTTTTAAAAAAAGAAGCAATTGAAAAATTAAATCAAAAACGTTTAGCCTTATTTCAAAAAGAATTTAAAAAAGAAGTATATCAGATTGAATTAAAAGATTTTACCCCTTTGAAAAGTTATGCTATTTTATCTAATCGTTTGAATTTTGCTGATAAGAAATATACTTATTTTTATAGTGAAAAAGAGAAAACGAAAATTTTAAAATTGCCAAAAGTAATGCCAAGTTATGCAAATATTGATAGTAATCAAGAATATTTAGTTGGTGAATTAGGTAGTCTTTACTGTTTAAAAAACGTTGTTAGTGATTATTCTTTTAATGTTGTAAATTCTTACAGTGTAGCACTTTTACATTCTCTTGGAGTTAAAAGGGTTACTTTATCCCTTGAATTAACTGATTCAATGATTGAAACATTAATTACTAATTATCTAAAACGTTATCAAAAAAGACCTAATTTAGAATTAATAATTAAGAATAGATGGGAATTAATGGTTTTAAAATTTTCTTTGGATAATTACTATAAAAGTCAAGTTAAATATTTAGTTGATCGTTTCAAGAATTATTATCATGTCGTAACTAAAAATAATTTAACTTATATTTATGACTATAAAGAAACTATTCGTGGTAGTGATGAAAAGTATTTTAAAATGGGAATTAATTCCTTAAGAGAGGAAAACTATGAAGAAATTTGATATTTTTGAATATAAAACTTTGTTAGAAAATATTCGAGACGAGTATTTAAAATTAGAAGCTAATCCAAATGCTGATTTAATTTATCAAAATTTACAAGAATTATTAAAAAATTTTTCTAATTATATTCAATTGCCAGGAATACCTAGTGATTTAATTTACCCAAGTGAAAAAATTTTGTTTTCTATGTATCGAATAATAGAAAATATTAGCGAAAATAAAAGCGAAAAAAATACTTTCTAATTACATAGAATAGTATTGGTGAAATTATGAAATTAATTATTCAAAAAGGGGAAAAATATACAAATGAAGATTTTTTCAAGCAAGTGATTCATTATGAATATATAGATGGTATTACTTTAAATGTTGCCAAAACTAATGATGATGTTTTAGTTGTCTTTAATTTAGCAAGTAGTTCTAATGTTTTGATTAAAAATATTTACGAAAGTTCTTATCAACAGTTAAAAAATTTAGAGGTAATCAGTTTAGAAACAGTAATTAGATATTTAAGCCAAATTAATTATCCAAAAAAAATACTTTTAAATTTAATTCCTTATAAATTAATGCAATTAACTGAAGAACAAAATAAATTATTAATTGAAGAATATAAAACATATGCGAGACTTTTAAAAAATTGTCTTCAAGACATTAATTTACAAATTGGTATTCATAGTGTTAGTCGAAGTTTATTAGAGTTTGTTCGAAAAAGCAATATTACAACTTCTCTTGGTTTTGCAGTGGTCGGATATGACTTGAATTATATTGATGTTGATTATTATATTTTTACAGTTGATATGTTAAATCTTCCTTTGATAAAACAACAAATTGGTTTAGGAAAAGATGTTATTATTTATATTCAAAATGATTTTGAATTATCATTTATTTATGATATGTTTCTTGGCGCAAAGAAAACTAATTTAACCAAAGAAATCTATAAGGATGTTCATTTAATGGGAAATTATCCGGAAGTTTTAAAGAAAACATTCAATAAATAGTATTAATTTAAATTTTTAGATACTTGTCAAAAGTATCTTTTTTATGTTATAATAACAAGGTTTGTTAAAAAGGGAAGTGGATTATGAAAAATATAAGGAATATTGCTATCATAGCTCATGTTGATCATGGAAAAACGACACTTGTTGATAAAATGTTGCAAGCAAGTGGAACTTTTCGCGAAAATGAAGAAATTGTTTCAATGGATTCTAATGATTTAGAAAAAGAACGGGGAATTACTATTTTAGCTAAAACAACTTCTATTTCTTATAAAGGCATTCGAATTAATATTTTAGATACGCCAGGACATGCTGATTTTGCTGGGGAAGTAGAACGAATTATGAATATGGTTGATGGAGTTTTATTAGTTGTTGATGCTTATGAAGGAACAATGCCCCAAACAAGATTTGTTTTAAAGAAAGCTTTAGAAGCGCATGTAACTCCAATTGTTGTTGTTAATAAAATCGATAAACCATCAGCTCGACCTAAACAAGTTGTTGATGAAGTAATTGATTTGTTTATTGATCTTGGAGCTGACATTGATCAATTAGATTTTCCAGTTGTTTATACGAGTGCAGTTATGGGAACTTCTAGTTTATCACCCGAAATTTCTAGTCAAAAAGAAACAATGGAACCACTTTTAGATACGATTATTGAAACGATTAAAGAACCAAGTGGTGATCCTAATGGCTCTTTACAGTTTCAACCTGCACTTTTAGATTATAATGAGTTTGTTGGACGAATTGGAATTGGTGTTATTAAACGAGGCCATGTTAAAGTTGGGGAAAATGTTGTATGTCTTCGCTTAAACGGTGAGAAAAAACAATTTCGAATTCAAAAAATGTTTGGTTATAGCGGTCTTAAACGTGTGGAAATTTCCAGTGCTAGTGCTGGGGAAATTGTTGCTATTTCCGGGCTTCCTGATATTAATGTTGGGGAGACAATTTGTAATGTTGGATTAGAAGAAGCTTTACCATTATTAAGAATTGATGAACCAACTTTGGAAATGACGTTTGGAGTTAATACTAGTCCTTTTGCTGGACGCGAAGGCAAACTTTTAACGGTTCGAAAGATTGAAGAAAGATTAAAAAAGGAAACGGAACGTGATGTTAGTTTAAAAGTAACTCCTTACGATCAAGAAAGCTTCTTAGTAAAAGGAAGAGGGGAATTACATTTATCAATTTTAATTGAAAATATGCGTAGAGAAGGCTTTGAATTACAAGTTTCGAAACCACAAGTAATCATTAAAGAAATTGATGGTGTCAAATGTGAACCATTTGAAGAACTACAAATTGATGTCAATAATGATTATGTAGGTGGGGTTATTGAATCTCTTGGAAATCGCTTTGCTACCCTTTTAAATATGCAAAATATGGGTGAAAATACAAGACTTAATTATATAATTCCTTCTCGTGGTTTAATTGGTTTTATGACGGAATTTATGACAATTACTAAAGGTTATGGTATCATGAATCATACTTTTAAAGAATACAAAGAAGTAGTTCATAATAATGTTGGTGAAAGAAAACTTGGTGTTTTAGTTTCTATGGAAAATGGTAAAGCAACAGCGTATGCTCTTGGTCAATTAGAAGAACGGGGAGTTATGTTTATAGAACCAGGTGATGAAGTCTATGAAGGAATGATCGTTGGTGAACATAACCATGATAATGATATTGCTGTAAATGTTGTAAAGGGGAAAAATTTAACTAATACTCGTGCTAGTGGATCAGATCATACCGTTGTTTTAAAACGTCCACGGGTAATGTCTTTAGAAGTTGCACTTGACTATATCAATAATGATGAATTAGTAGAAATTACCCCCCTTGGTTTTCGACTTCGCAAAAAAATATTAAAAGCAGAACTTCGAAAAAAAGCCGGGAATAAATAAAAAAACATTATTTACAAGAAATTGTAAATACTTGTTTTTTTTCATAAAATACGATATTATTGTGTTATAATGATAATGGATTGGAGTTAGAGATGGAAAAACTAAAATCATTCAAAAATAAAATAAAAAAATGGTTATTAAAAATAAAAATTAAAAATAAATTAGAACAATTAAAAAATTTTCTTTTCAAGAATAAAGCTTATTTTTTAATGTTCTTATCATTATATGTATTAGATATTTCAACAAGAATAGCTACCAACTCAATTGGTTTTGTTTCTTATTATGGACTATCTCCTAATTTATTTTCTTTTTTGTGGTTATTTTTGCTTATTTACATAGTTAAAAACTTAAAAAGTGTTTCAGGTAAATTAATTTATGGACTTTTCTATGGCTTTTCGTTTGCTATGTTTTTAGTTCATAATATATATTATACTTATTTTAAAGTGTTTTTTGATTTTTCAATTTTAGGAGCAGCTAGTGAAGGTAGTTCATATTTATTAGATGCCCTAAAAGATATTTCGCTTTGGATGTATATTGTTCTTTTTATTAGTCTTTTCTTAATGGTTGCAACATATAAATTTTTTCCCAAAACGAATAAAAATAAATTTAAAAAAGTTGGTATAGCTTCTCTTATTTTTGTTATTTGTCATCTTTTGTTACCTCTTAGTTTTGGTGAAGCTACTACTTCTTTAGAATGGGATGCTTGGAGTAATAAAAGAAATATTTATAATTCCTTTAATGATAATAATAAATGTATGCAATTAGTTGGTTTTTTTGAATATAATATTCGAAATATCTATGTTAATTATTTTAGACAAGAAGAAATTAATGATGAAGAAAGTTTAACTTTTTTAAATAATTTATTTAATGAGGAAGAAGAAGAGCATCAAAATAGTTATACTGGTTTATTTGAAGGGAAAAATTTAATTATCTTACAATTAGAAAGTATTGATAACTTTTTAACTACTGAAGAAATTATGCCAAATTTATATAATTTAAAAAGTCAAAGTTTAAACTTTACCAATCATTATTCTTTTGTAAATGGGGGAGGATCGACTTTTAATTCTGAATTTATGGTAAATACTGGCTATCAAACCCCATATACTTATAATCAAAATGCCTATACATTTAGTAAGAATAATTTTGACTACTCACTTCCTAACTTATTTAAAAGTGTTGGCTATACCGTAAATGCTTTTCATATGAATTCTAGTGAATATTATTCCCGTGGGGTTAATTATAAAAATTTTGGTTATAATTCTTATAATGGTTTAAAAGATTTAGGGGTTTATGACGATAAAAGTTTTCAACTTGATCGAGAACTTATTTTAAATGAGGAATTTAATAGTAAAATATTTAATGTTGAAAATCCTGTCAATGCTAATTTTGTATCATATATTATTACCTATTCGGCTCATACTCCTTTTTCTAAAAATAGTGGAGTTTGTAGTATGTTATTAACTGATGAACAAAAAGCTGATCCAAATTATAATCCGAGGGAACTAGATTGTTTGAAAATTCAAGCTGGAGAAACTGATTATATGATTGGATTATTAATGGAAAATTTAAAGGAAAAAGGCTTATATGATAATACTGTTATTGTTGCTTTTGCTGATCACTATGCCTATACACTTACTGATAAAACAATTTTAGAACAATATAAAGATACAGAAACTAATTTAATTAATCATACTGATTTCTTTATTTGGTCAAGTGATATTGAACCAAAAGAAATAACGAAAGTTACAAGTCAATTAAATATTTTACCTACTATTTTAAATTTATTTAATTTATATGATCATCCATCTTATTATATTGGTGAAGATGCTTTGGATGATTCCTATTCAGGATATGTTTTTTTCAGTGATTATACTTGGTATGATGGTAAACGTTATGTAAATCATAATGGGGAAGTTATTGAAGGCTTAAAAGCAACTGAGGATTATATTAATTCTATGAGTGAAAAGATAAATCAATTAATTCAAAAAAATGATGAAGTCTTAAAAGTTAATTATTTTCGATTACTAAAAGATTCAAAAACAACTAATAGTTAATTGCCAGAAGCTAAAACTTATGATATTATATAGTTAAGAATAGAGGGATAAAATGATAACCAAAGATAATGTTATTACTTATTCATATAAAGGTTTAGCAGCTTTACTTTATTTAATTTTTGGAAAGAAAGAAAAAATAAAAGAGTTATTTGTTGAAGAAGATGTTTTTGAAGGCAGTTTAGAAACCAATTCTAGCCGTTTAAAAAAGGCAAGTGATGCTTTAGCCGATTTAAAAAAGATTCCTTTTCGTTATAAATATCGAGATATAAATGGAAAAATAAAAACAGGCACCTTTGAAGCTTATAATATAGAACAAGCCAAAAATTATTTAAAAAACGAAGGATATAATCTAATATCAGTTGAAGCTAAAAAGAAATCTTCTTTTGATATTGTTTTAACATCACCAATTAATACAGGAGAAATGTCTTTTGCTTTAACCCAAATATCGACTTATTTAAAAGCTGGTATTTCTTTAATTGATGCTTATCGAATTTTAGCTAAACAAGCAGTCAAACCGGAAGTAAAAAAAATTTATAATATGATTGTTTATGACTTATTATCAGGAGAAAGTTTATCTGATGCTTTAGCTAAACAACCAAAAATATTTCCTAAATTATTAACCAATATGGTAAAATCAGCTGAATTAACCGGCGATTTACCAGCTATTTTGGATGATATGGCCGCTTATTATACCTCAATAGATAAAACTAAAAAAGAATTAAAAAGTGCTATGACTTATCCAACAATTGTTTTTATTATGGCCATTGCTGTTATTGTCTTCGTGTTACGATATGTTGTACCCCAATATGTAGAAATGTTTTCTAGTTGGAGTGATCAGTTACCAAAAATTACGGTTATGACCATTTCCTTTAGTAATTTTTTAGAAGCAAATTTGTTAGAAATGATTGTAATTTTAATAATGTTCTTGCTTTTATATATCTATTTATTCCGTAATGTTAAATCATTTAGGAAAATGATGCAATATTTTTATTTAAAATTACCAGTTATTAAAAATATTATTATGTATAGTGAAGTATCCATGTTTTCTAAAACTTTTGCCTCTCTTTTAAACCATGGGGTTTTTATAACTGATAGTATGGATGTTTTAATTAAAGTAAGTGACAATGAAATTTATAAAAAAATTATTGAAAATACAGTTAAAAATTTAAACAAAGGAGGAAAAATATCTGAGGCATTCAAAGATAATCCTTATATTCCAATTGTTGCTTATGAAATGATTGTAACAGGAGAATCGACAGGAAAACTTGGAACAATGATGGAAAAAGTTGCTGATTATTATCAAAGCTTATATCAAAATTCTATTAATCAAGTTAAAAGTTTAGTTGAACCTATTCTAATTGTTTTTTTAACTTTTACTGTTGGAATTATTATTATTTCAATTATCATACCAATGTTTGAAATGTATCAGGTTATTGCATAATATGGAAATTTATTATTATATCTTATTTTTTATTTTTGGTATTTGTCTTGGTTCATTTTATAATGTTTTAGCTATGCGTTTACCAAAAGGGGAATCAATTATTAAACCTAAAAGTCATTGTCCAAAATGCTTACATGAATTAAAATGGTATGAATTAATACCTATTATCTCCTTTATTATTCAAAAAGGAAAATGCAAGAATTGTCAAGCAAAATTATCTTTCTTTTATCCTTTTACAGAACTTGTAACAGGACTTCTTTTTGTTATTAGTTATTATTCCTTTGGATTTAGTTATGATTTAATTATTGCTCTTATTTTAGTAAGTGTTTTTGTCTTAGTTATAGTTTCGGATTTATCTTATTTACTAATTCCTGATTCTTTTATCTTAATTCCTAGTATTTTAATTTTAATTATTACAATATTAGAATCTGGATTTGAAATTGGAATAAGACAGCTTGCTTTTGGTTTATTTGCTTTTTTACTTATGTATTTTGTCATGCTACTTGGTAATAAATTATTTAAAAAAGAAAGCTTAGGAGGAGCCGATATAAAACTTATGTTTTTAGTTGGTTTAACTCTTGATCCTATGTTAAGTATTTTAGTTATTTTTCTAGCTAGTATTATAGCTTTACCGGTTTCTTTATTTTTATTAGTTAAAAACAAAGAACATATAATTCCTTATGGCCCTTTTTTAATGCTTGGCTTATTAATTGTCTTTTTTATGAAAATGGATATTCAAGAAATTTTTAATGCCTTGTTAACTTGGTTTTAAGATAATGTTATTCATTAGTAATTAGTTTTATTATTTTTACTCTTTTAAAAAGAGTATTTTTTCGTTTGAATAAATTAAGATCTTTTTGTATAATATGAATAGGTGATGAAATTTGAATATAGTAGATATAATTAATAAAAAACGTGAAAAAGAAGAATTAACAAGAGAAGAAATAGCTTATGCTTTTAATTCTTATTTAGATGGTAGTATTAAAGATTATCAAATGTCAGCTTTATTAATGGCTATTTGTATTAATGGAATGACTGATCGTGAAACTTTTGATCTTGTTGATATTTTTATTAAAAGTGGTGATATATTAGATTTATCGATGATACCTGGTGTGAAAGTTGATAAACATTCCACGGGGGGAATAGGGGATAAAATTACTTTAATTATTGGTCCAATTGTTTCCTCTTGTGGGGTAATTGTTCCCAAAATGAGTGGTCGAGGTCTTGGATATACAGGAGGCACGATTGATAAATTAGAAAGTATTAAAGGGTTTAAAACGAGTCTTACTGAAGAAGAATTTATTCAAGAATTAAAAGATATTGGTTTTGCTGTTACTTCGCAAACAAGTAATTTATGTCCGCTTGATAAAGTTATCTATGCTCTTCGGGATGTAACCGGAACAACTGCTTCTATTCCTTTAATAGCCGCTAGTATTATGTCTAAAAAAATAGCTGGGGGCGCTGATAAAATTTTAATTGATATTAAATGTGGTAATGGGGCTATGATGAAAACTATGGATGAAGCCTTAAAATTGAAAAACATTATGGAAAAAGTAGGAAAATTTTATAATAGAGAAACTATTTGTGAAATTACCGATATGAATATTCCTCTTGGATCTAACATCGGCAATGCTCTTGAAGTAATTGAAGCAATTGACGTTTTAAAAGGGAAACGAGGTAAATTAACGGATTTAGCTTTAAAAATATCAGCTGAAATGATTAAAATATCCAAAAATATAACTTACGATATGGCTTTACAAGAGGCTAGTACTGCTCTTCAAAGTGGCAAAGCTTATCAAAAATTCTTAGACTTTGTAAAATGTCAAGGAGGAGATATTAATTCTTTACAAGTAAGTGATATAAAGCAAGAAATAAAAGCTAATAAAGCTGGAACAGTAAAAAATATTAATGCCTTAAATATTGGCAAATTATCTTGTCATTTAGGAGCTGGAAGAATAAATAAAGAAGATAAAATAGATTATGGTGTTGGTGTTGTTTTAAATAAAATAATTGATGATAAAGTAGAAATAGGAGATACTTTATTTACACTTTATAAAAATAAAACTGAACCAATAGAACTTATAATAGATGATTATTATGAAATAAATTAAAAAAAAATAACATATTCTTTATTGGTGATAAAATGAATTTATCAGATTTTCAAAATAAAGATGTCATTAATATAAAAGATGGAAAAAAAATAGGCAATATCGCAGATTGCAAAATTGATCCGGAAACAGGACAAATTCTATCTTTTTTAATTGATCCTTTTAAAGGAATTTTTACTTTTCGTGGTAGTAATAAAATTGAAATAGATTATAAAAATATTAGTAAGATTGGAGAAGACGTAATTTTAATTAATTATAGTGAATAGTATGAAAAAATATAAAAAAACAAGTTTAGAAAGTTATACATTAGGTACAACGTTAACATTAGAACTTTTAACTAAAAAAATAGAATATGTATTAAGAGTTTATATACATTCAAAACAAGAAAAGAATGAAACTTATAAAAAAATTATTAAAATATGTGAAAATAATCATATTGAAGTAATTTACAGTGATAAAATTATAAATAGTTTAAGTGATAAAGAAAATTGTTATGTAATAGGAGTCTTTAAAAAGTATCAAGAGAATATTAATTTTTCTAGTAATCATATTGTTTTAGTTAATCCTTCTAATATGGGTAATTTAGGAACAATTATTAGAAGTAGTGTTGGTTTTTCGATTTTTGATTTAGTAATTATTCAACCGGGAGTTGATATTTTTGATCCGAAAGTAATTCGTAGTAGTATGGGAGCAATTTTTAATATGCGTTTTCAGTATTTTAATAGTTTTTTAGATTATATGAAAATGGCTAAAGATAGAAATTATTATCCTTTTATGTTAAAAGCGAAAACTGACTTAAAATGCGTTTTAAAGAAAGAACCTTATTCTTTAATTTTTGGTCCTGAAGCTAGTGGTTTAAGTGATGATTTTTTAGAAATTGGAACTCCATTAATTATTAAGCATAATAGAATGATTGATAGCTTAAATTTGGATAATGCTGTTAGTATTGCTTTGTATGAATTTACAAAAAATGAATAATTTTTAGTTGACATTTTTAAAAATAATTAGTATAAGTTATTAGAGGTGAAAAAATGGATTTAGTAATTGTTGAATCCCCAGCAAAAAGTAAAACAATTGAAAAATATCTAGGTTCATCCTATAAAGTAGTTAGTAGTATTGGACATATAAGAGATTTAGCAACTACTGGAAAGTATGGACTAGGAATTGATATAGATAATGGTTTTATTCCTAATTATGTTCCCATTAAAGGTAAGAAAAAAGTTATTACCGAATTAAAAAAACTTGTTAAAGATGCTAATAAAGTTTATTTAGCAACCGACCCTGATCGCGAAGGTGAGGCTATTTCTTGGCATTTATATGATGCGCTTGGAATAAAAGATAGTAAATATGATCGGGTCTTATTTTATGAGATTACGAAAGATAAAGTTTTAGAAGGAATTAAAAATCCGCGAAAAATTGATTATAATTTAGTTAAGAGTCAAGAAACTAGAAGATTTTTAGATCGAATTATTGGATTTCGTTTAAGTAAATTAATGCAATCAAAAACAAGTGGTAAAAGTGCTGGAAGAGTTCAAAGTGTTGCTTTAAAATTAATTGTTGATAGAGAAAGAGAAATTCAAAGTTTTGTTCCAGAAGAGTATTATTCTATTACAGCTAAATTTCAAGATTTTGATTCTGATTTATTCAAATTTAAAGAAGAAGACATTTCCATTAAAACTCTTGATGAAGTAAAGAGTATTTTAGCTAAATTACAAAAAGATTTTATAGTTGAAAGTATTGAGTCAAAGACGAAAAATAAAATTAGTAAATTACCTTTTACAACATCAACTCTTCAACAAGAAGCCTCAACTAAATTAAATTTTAGTGCTAAAAAAACGATGATGTTAGCTCAAAAGATGTATGAAGGTATTGATATTGGCACGGAGACCGTTGGTTTAATTACTTATATGCGAACTGATTCGGTTCGTTTAAGTGATGAATTTACTTCCAAGACTTTTCAGTATATTGAAAAAAATTTTGGTAAGGATTATCTTGGTTATATCAAAAAAGCTAAAAAGAATGATAATGTTCAAGATGCTCATGAAGCAATTCGCCCAACAAGTATTTTAAGAACTCCTGATAGTTTAAAAAAATATTTAACTAATGATGAGTTTAAATTATATAATTTAATTTATAAAAGAACTTTATCATCCCTTATGGCTGATGCTAAGACTTTGGCAACTACTATTATTTTCGATAATAATTCTTATAAGTTTAAAACAACGGGTTCGGTTATTACTTTTGATGGTTATTTAAAAGTCTATGGAGATTTTGAAGATACTAAAGATAATGTTTTACCAGATTTAAAAGATAAATTAAATCAAACCATAGAATCAGAAGAAATTATTTATGAACAACACTTCACAAAACCAAAACCAAGGTACACCGAAGCTAAACTTATTCATGAAATGGAAGAACTTGGCATTGGTCGACCTTCTACTTATGCAACCATTATGTCAAATATTAAAGATAGAGGTTATGTAAATGTTGAAGATAAAAAATTTGTTCCAACCGAAATTGGTATTGAAGTAACTGATAAATTACAAGAATATTTTAGTAATATTATTAATGTAAAATATACAGCTAACATGGAAGAAGACTTAGATAAGATAGCCAGTGGGACATTAGATAACAAAAAAGTTTTAAGTGATTTTTATCAAATATTTGATGATACTTTAAAAACTGCTTTTAAAGAAATGGAGAAAGAAAAACCGGTTGAAACGGGTGAAATGTGTCCTCTTTGTAATAGTCCTTTAGTTATTCGTAAAGGAAAATTTGGTGAATTTGTGGCCTGTAGCAATTATCCAAATTGTAAGTATATTAAAAAAGAAAAGAAAGAGGAAAAAGTAATTATTGATTGTCCAAACTGCGATGGAAAAATTATTGAAAAACATAGCAAAAAAGGAAAAGTTTTCTATGGTTGTAATAATTATCCAAAATGCAAAACTGCTTATTGGGACTTGCCAACCGGTGAGTCTTGTCCAAAATGTGGTGAGATGTTAGTTATTAAAAATAACGAAATAAAATGTGTAAAATGCGATTATAAAAAGGAAGAAACTAATTGATTTTTCTTCCTTTTTGTTATATACTTATTTTGAAAATAGGAAAGGAAGTTGATAGATATGGTATATTCAAAGGAAAAAGTTAACTCTATGTCAACTGCGGGGGGGGTCTAAACCGCCTAAGTTTTTCTAATTTTTTAACTTATAATATTAAAGTCAGACATATAAGAAATAGTA
>CALVOW010000030.1 GCA_944350445.1 uncultured Bacilli bacterium
TATTTTGTTATGTTTATGCTAAAATTTTAGCACATGGAAGTGTTTTTTTCAATTTCCCGACAAATTTTAACACTATCCATACAATTTTTTAGGTTGTATTTTTTTTCTTTTATGTTATAATTTTTATAGAATAGGTGAGGATATGAAGAAAAAAATATTTGTTTTAATGATACTTTTAATTGTAGTAATTGCTATAATTGGAACGAGTTATGCTTATTTAAAAGCTGAAAGGGTAAGTGAAAATGATCCAAGTATTAGTATAGCTAATTTTGGAGTTATCTTACTTACGGATATGAATAGTATTAATATCGACAAAACATATCCAATGTCAGATAGTGAAGGTTTATTAAATCAAAGTACAACATTTCAAATTCAAAATACAGGAAGTCAAATTGCTAATTATAAAGTAAGTTTAGTTGATAATGAGACAGTGAAAAGTACGATGAAAAATGAAGATGTTAGATATCAACTAAAAAGAACTAATGAAACAACTAAGGAAACCGTAACGTTTGATATTACAAATTTAGATAGTACTGGTTTACTTGATGAAGGTTCAATTACAGCCGGAACGATTTTGACTTATGAAATTGTTATGTGGATTGATTATGATAGTAATCCCAATGGACAAACATTTAGTAAAGTTGTGTTAGTTGAAGGGATGCAAGTTGCTAGTTTAGATACAAGTGGAGCTAATTATCCTGAACTTTTAGATAATATGATCCCTGTTTATTATGAGGCCACCAGTGATACCGAAGGTGTCTGGAAAAAAGCGGATAGTAAGAATTTAGATAGTAATTATCAATGGTTTGATTATGATAACTATATGTGGGCCAATGCTGTAACAGTTAAAGAAACGGGAACGAAAACAAGAAGTGAATATTTAAATTCAGCCGTAGGAACTGAGATAAATATGGACGATATAACGAGTATGTGGGTATGGATTCCCAGGTATAAATATGTTATTTTTAATGGAAATAATGAATCAGTTGATGAACAACTAATTGATGTTACTTTTGAACATGGAATAGACAAAACAGGAACGGTTGCTTGTGTTGATAATATTTCTACAGCAAGTGATTCAAGTAGCAGTGAAACTTGTACTGATGCAACGAATGGTTCCATTATAAATAATGTTAGTACTTACACCCATCCAGCTTTTACCTTTGGAGATGAGGAATTAACCGGTTTTTGGTTTGCTAAGTTTGAAATGTCAACAGATGATGCGACTTGTTTAAACAGTCAAAGTGAAACTAATTGCAATAAATCAGGTTTAAATATCTATGTCAAACCTGATGAACAAAGTTTAAGATATATAACTATATCTAATTTATTTTATAATACAAGAGGTATGGAACTAAGTGGTAATATTCATGGTTTTAGTCAAACTGATACAGCCACAACTTTAAATAATGATGGAACAATCATGAATGATAATAATAACTATGATATTCATATGGAAAAGAATATGGAATGGGGAGCAGTTGCTTATTTATCCCAATCGAAATATGGAAAATATGGTAATACTTTATATGAAGGTGATTACCGCCGAATTTATAAAAATAATTATTATCAAAATGCAAATAGTGTTTATTATTATAAAACAGGTTATTCTGGATATAGTGAAGTAGCAGCACCATCAACAACTAATACCGTTTTATATAATGATTTAACAGATTTAGGCAATGGACAAGGATATAAAGGAGCTGGAGCTTCTACAACGGGAACGGTTTATGGAATTTATGATATGAATGGTGGATCTTATGACGATGTAATGGGAAATATGGTAAATACTTCGGGTGCTTTTTATTCAAGTAGTGCTGGGTTTACTAGTCCATATCCAGATAGTAAATATTATGATAAATATTCTTATTCAACTAGTAGTACTTCAACTACAAGCCGTAGTCGTTCAAAACTTGGTGATGGCACCAAAGAAACAATTAAAAATATGACTAACACATCAAGTGGGGCTGGTTGGGGTTATTATGGTTATCGGAATATGATGTATTCGAGCAATTCGTGGTTCGGACGAGGAGGCTACGCTAGTACTACTACATATTCTGGTATATTTAACTTAAGTTACGGTACTGGTTATGCGACCAACCTTGTTTCATCTCGACCAGTTTTAACAATTTCTCGTGAGTTTCCGTGGTTAGTAGAGTAGCCTATAAACTAGGACATGGTTATTATGTAAGATGCTGGTTGAGACCTCCCGATAAATTGCAACGAAGGAAAGTGGATAAAAACGTAATAAATTGCGTTAATGATAGAAAATTGACCATTTCAGGTTACCGTTTGAGGTAGTTTGAAAGAAAAAAATATGTAGTAAAGGTGGAGTAATATGGAAAATAATGAATTTATAGAAAAGAAAAGTGGAAAGAAAAAAATAATTATTATCATTATAATAGTTTTATTAATTATTCTTCTTTTTGGTGGTGGTTATTTCTTCTTAAAAAGTAAAACCGATCCAAATACTTATTTAACAAAATTAAGTAATGATATAACAACTTATATTGATAGTTATTATAATTCTTTTCAAACATTGAATAAAAACTATTCAGGAAATGATTTTAAACTTGCTGGTAATATGCAATTTACGACTAATGCAAGTGATTTAGAAGTCCTTAATAGTTATAGTATTGATTATGATTTTTTAGGTTCCCTTAGCCAAGAAGAAATCCAAATAGCCCTTGATTTATTAGAAGATGAAAATAGTCTTTTAAACGGAACTTTTTATCTTAATAATGAAGCTCTTTATTTAGAATCTTTGGATTTATATGATCAAATACTTCGAATAAGTGAATTAGATGAAAATATATTTGCTTTAAATAGTGATACTTCTTATTCAAGTAAAGATGTAATAAATAGTATCAATAATTTTATTAAATATTATTTTGAAGCTTTAAAATTAAGTGACTTTTCTAGTCAAATTGAAGGATTATATACAGTTCGTTTTAATTTTTCTATAACAGATAGTAATATTGAAAATATTACCAATAAATTTAATGAACTTGTTGAGAGTGATAAAATACTAAAAAACTTATTAGAGGGCAATGAAGATAATTTTTCATTTAATTTTGCACCTGTTGATATGGAAATTTTAGTTAATATTTTTACTGGAGAAATTTATGAATTTAAAAGTGATAATGGAGTAAATTCTCTAGAAATTACCAAAGATGAAAATGAAGATAATAAATATTTAATTAAAGATGGTAATGATACTCATCAATTATTAATTCAAGAAAATGGTATAACTTTATCTTTATATGATGAGGAATTATTAACTTATACTTTATCCCTTACAACTAGTGACAAAAACTTTACTTTTAATTTAACAGATGCAAGTAATGATTTAGAACTCGTAATTAGAGAAACTAATGGTAGCACTTTAAATATGGCTTTTAATTATGAAAATAAAGAAGATGATATAGGTCTTGATTTAAATGAAACGATTAATTACACAAGTAATGGTTATCAGATGGATATTTTAGTTGATATTATTGTTGAAAACGAAAAGATTAGCTGTACCATTACTGGTGAATATATAGTTGGTGATAATTTACTAGAAAAAACGGATTTAAGTGCTTATAAAGATATCGAAACACTTACAGATACAGAGTTTAATACAATTATCGAAAAATTAATGGGAAAACTAGCGAATGCAAAATTTTTAGAGTTATTAGCTGGAAATAGTTCTTTATAGATCAAATTATTTTGATCTTTTTTTCTTGAATAATAAAAAACAATGATATATGATATTTATAGGGTGTTTTATGCAATTAAAGATATTTAATAATTATTATGATGTTGTTATTTTAAAAAAGAAAACGACTAAAAATACTTATATAAGAGTAAAAGATGATTTAAAAATTTATATTACTTGTAATTACTATACAAAAGATAGTTATATAAAAAAGTTAATTGAAGAAAATCAAGAAAAAATAGCTAAGATGTTAAATGCTAAAATTAAAAAACAAGAAAAAGCCAAGAAGTTTTCTTATTTAGGAAAAACTTATGATATTGTTTATTTAAATTCCAAAGATATTTTCTTTGGTGATGAAAAAATATTTGTAGCAAGAAATTTTAATTTAGATAAATGGTTATTAAAAGAAGCTGAAAGAATTTTTCAAGAAGAATTAGATAAAATGTATCAGATTTTTCCTAAAAAAATACCATATCCGCATTTAACAATTCGGCGTATGACAACAAGATGGGGAGTATGTAATATTAAATTAAAAAGAGTTACTTTAAATTTGGAATTAATTAAAAAAGATCTAAAATATTTAGATTATGTAATTGTCCATGAATTAGCACATTTTATTCACCCTAATCACTCACGTGATTTTTGGAATTTAGTTGCAATATTAGTTCCCAATTATAAAGTATTAAGAAAGGAAATGCGAGAGAATGAATGAAAAAATAATTGATGGAAAAAAAGTTAGAAAAGAGAAAGAATTAAAGTTACAAGAAAAAGTTATGACTTTAAAAGAAAAATTAACCTTAGTAGTTATTAGTATAGCTTTTGATGAAGCTAGTCAAGTTTATATTAGACAAAAAGAATTATTAGCTAAGAAAATAGGTTATAATTTCATAAATTTACATTTTGATACTATCCTTGAAGAAGATTTAATTAAAGAAATAGAAAAATTAAATGAAGATAAGAATATTACCGGAATAATTGTTCAACTACCGCTTCCAAGTTATTTAAATAAAGAAAGAATTTTAAATAGTATTTCCCCTTTAAAAGATGTTGATGGACTTACTAATACAAATTTTTTAAAGTTAACTAAAAAAGAACCAAGTTTAATACCATGCACTCCCAAAGGGATTATTTCTTTACTTGATTATTATAAAATTGCTTTAAAAGAAAAAAGAGTAGTTATTGTTGGAAGAAGTGAATTAGTAGGCCTTCCGTTATTTCATCTTTTATTAAATAAAGATGCAACTGTTACTTTATGTCACTCGAAAACCAAAAATTTAAAGCAATATACAAAATTGGCTGACATTTTAATTGTTGCCGTTGGAAAAAAGGATTTAATTACCGAAGATATGGTAAAAGATGGAGTTATTATTATTGATGTGGGAATTAATCGGGTAGATGGTAAACTTTATGGGGATGTAGATAGTGCTTGTTTTAAAAAAGCTCGTTTAATGACCCCTGTTCCTGGTGGGGTAGGACCAATGACGGTTATTTCTTTAATGGAAAATGTTTATTTAGCTAAGAAATTGCAAGAAGATAAATTAGAAAAATAGAAAAAAAGATTTATATTTCGCGATATAAATCTTTATTTTTATAAGGATTTTTAGGATCAATTTTATCAGTAAATAAAATACCGTCTAAGTGATCTAATTCGTGCTGAAAGGCAACAGCCAATTCTTCGCGAGCCCGAATTCTTATTTTATTACCATCTAAATCATACCCTTCAACCGTAACTCTTGCATATCTTGGAACAATTCCACATACTTCTCTATTAACACTTAAACAACCTTCGCCTTCCCCAACATAAATAATCTCTTCGGAGTTACTTACTAATTTTGGATTAAAAATAACATAATTATCAAATTTACCATCTTCATATTCATGGACAATAACAAAGTATCTTTTTTTAATTCCCAGTTGAATAGCAGCAAGCCCCATTCCAGGACGAAGATCATATTTTTTGGCTAATTCATCTATTTGACTATTAGTTAAAAACTCAATTATATCTTGAACGGTTTTTTTATCTTCTTTTGTTAAAGGAAAAGTTACTTCTAAACTTTTTTCACGTAGGCATTTATCTTTTTCATCTAATATATCTTTCATTAATAACATACAAATCACCACGCACATATTTTATCACAAAATAAAAAAAATAGGAAGATATTTTTATCTTCCCCATCTAGTACCAATAATGATAACTAGTAAAATAAATAATACAATAATAATAGCATAATTAGAATTATTGCATCCATAATTAGGATAAATGTAACCTACATTGCCGCCTGAACAGCCACAGGAATTACCATATCCATAGTTTGGATAACCACCGTAATAATACATAATATTACCTCCTTTATTATCTACTAATAGTTTACGTAGTAATAAAAAAAATGTTATTATGTATGACTATAAATAATTTGATAATTTAATGACTAAATCCATATTATCATCCCTAGCAATTTTATTTTTATGAATTTCTCCACATTTTTGACACTTATAAATAATTTTATAAGAATCTCTATATTTTTCAATGCCAATTGGTTCTAATAAGCCTTGACAAGAATTTAATCTATCCCCAGGATTAATATCAACATGCTTTGAATATAAACAGTAAGGACAATGATCTCTAGCTGTATAATTTAATTTTGCAACTTTTTTTTGACAATTTTCACATATAAATGGTTCGTCTAACATCTTAAATCTTTTCATAATATCACGACTAAATTGTAACAAATAAATTTTTAAAAGTCGAGAAAGAAATAAAAATTCTTATTTATTTTCTTTAATAATTCTTGCAATTTCTTTTTTATTAGTAGCTGTATATTTAGCAATTAAATCAATTGCTAACCCGTTATTAAACATAGTAAGTATTGTTTTTTCTTTTTCTTTTTTAACTTCTTTTTGAACTTGTTTTTGAACTTGTTGTCTAGCTTTTTCTTCGGTTTCTTTTTTTAACTTTTCATATGATTTTTTATATAATTCTTCATAAATTTCTTCATAAGTTGCTTTAAGCATTTTTTCCCGTTCCAGATCAAGGTCATAATATTTTTCAATTAATTCATCATCAAAATTCATATCCGTAACAATCCTTTCAATTTTTTCTTTAATATCATCTTTTATTGGAACAACATCTACCATTTCTTGAAATTCTTTTTTCTCATTTTCAATTAATAAACTAGCCATAGCAAACAAAGAAGGAGAAATTCCGGTAAATGTCTTATATTTCCCATTATACCATAATTCTCGCATTTTTAAGATATTAATATGAACTATTTTCGTCTTTTCCGTTAGAATATTGCCTCGTTCATTGCGAAATAAATATTCATCAATAAGAGGCTCTTCAACATGGTCCACAAAATCTAAATTAAAATTATATTGAATAGTCATTTTTAAATCGCGATATTCATTTTCTTGTCTAAGTCCACTTCCAAATAAATTAGCTTCATAATAAGTATTTCTATCAATAATACTTTTTGATAAACTAAGAGTTCGATTCATTTCCAAATTTAATTTTAAAGGCTCATCAATATTAACAATAAAGACAATATCTTTCTTAGCTAACTTATCATTAACACGGTAATTATCTTGTTTAGTTGATTTAAAAACAATATTACCGTTTACTTTTTCATAAGGAATTTTTAAAAGTAAACTAACTAGATAGGCGGTAATATCAGCGTTTTCCTCACTTCCAAAAACTCGTTTAAAAATATCATCAAAAATAATTGGCACCATTAAGTTAGGATCTCTTTTGTTATCTTTTTTGCTTTTATATATTTTCATTTTGTCCCTCCAATAATAATATAAACGTAAAAAAAGATCTGAAAGTTTAATAATTAAAAAAATATTTCCTTGCTAGATAAGACTTTTCACGAATTAAAAGGTGAAAAAAATTCACCTTTTTTTTCCATTAAAAATAATTTCTAAAAATAATTGTTTAATATTTTTTTTTTTGGTAAAATGCATTTAAGGAGATGATCTAATGTATGCCGAAGTGTTAGTTGAAATTAGTGCTAAAAGTATTGATAAAACTTTTACTTATTTAATTCCTTTAAACTTAATTTCCAAAGTTAAAGTAGGTGTTTTAGTTCAAGTTCCTTTTGCTAAGAATAAAATTGAAGGTTTCGTTTTAAAAATAAAAGATGAAATAGAAGACAAAAATTATGAGGTTAAAGAAATAATAGCTGTTGTATCAGAAGAAGTTATTTTAAATCAAGAACTATTAGAACTTGGTAAATATATAAGTGATACGACTTTATCAACTTTAATATCTGCTTATCAAGTAATGTTACCAAGTGGTTATAAAGCTGGTAATAATAAAAAAATTAAAAAAAAGTATGAAACTTATGTAAGTATTGATTTTAATAATTTAAAAGCAAATATTTTGACAAATAAACAACAAGAAATTGTTAATTTTTTAAATTTAAATAAAAATGTAACTTATCAAAGATTAAAAAAAATTAATACAAGTGTTGATACGCTTATTAAAAAAGGAATATTAAAAAAAGAAAAGATAGAAGTTTATCGACTTAATACTACTTATTTAAGAAAAGATAAATATCCTTTAACTAATTTACAACAACAAGTTGTTGATGAAGTTGAGTTAAATAAATTTCAAACTTATTTATTATATGGAGTAACTGGAAGTGGGAAAACCGAAGTTTATATGGAATTAATTGAAAATGTTATCAAAAATGGTAAAACGGCAATTGTTTTAATTCCCGAGATTAGTTTAACCCCACAGACTGTCAGACGTTTTCAAGAAAGATTTGGAAATATTATAGCTATTTTTCATTCGGGACTATCAGATCAAGAAAAGTATGATGAATATCGAAAAATTAAACAAGAAAATATTAAAATTGTAATTGGAGCAAGAAGTGCTATTTTTACTCCGCTTTTAAATATTGGAATAATTGTTGTTGATGAGGAGCATTCAACATCTTATAAACAAGAAAATATGCCAAGATATGATGCTATTTCGGTTGCTAAATGGCGAGCTAAGTATCATAATTGTCCAGTTATTTTAGGATCGGCAACTCCGACCTTAGAATCATATGCAAGGGCTTTAAAAGGAGTTTATAAATTACTTGTTCTTGAAAAACGAGTTCATGAAAGACCTTTACCTGAAGTTTTTATAGTTGATATGTTTAAAACCAAGAAAAAGAGTAAATTTTTATCTTTTCCGTTATTTTCGAAAATGCAAGAAGTTTTGGAAAAAGGGGAACAAGTTATTTTATTTTTAAATAAACGAGGTTATTCTTCAAATGTTGTTTGTGAAAATTGTGGTAAGACTTTTCTTTGTCCGAATTGTGATATTACATTAACTTATCATAAAACTAGTGATATGTTAAGATGTCATTATTGTGGTTATGCTACCATAAAACCCAAAATTTGTCCAAATTGCAATCAAGAAAAGATAATACTTGCCGGATCAGGAACTGAACAAGTTGAAGAAGAAGTTAAAAATTTATTTAATAAGTATAAAACAATTCGCATGGATTTAGATACAACTAGTAAAAAGGGGAGTTTAGAAAAAATTATTTTTGCTTTTAAAGAAAATAAATATCAAATTTTAATTGGGACCCAAATGATTGCTAAGGGACTTGATTTTCCAAATGTTACCTTAGTTGGGGTTATAAATGCTGATAACAGTTTAAATATTCCCGATTTCAGAAGTAGTGAAACAACTTTTGCTTTATTAAATCAAGTTTCTGGTAGAAGTGGTCGCGGAGAGAAAAGAGGTAGTGTTATTATTCAAACTTTTAATCCCGAACATTATGCTATTTTCTATGCTAGTAAAAATGATTACCCAGGCTTTTTTAAACTTGAAATGAAAAATCGGCATACCCTAAATTATCCGCCTTATTATTATCTAGTTTTAATTAGAATTAAAAGTAAGGATTATAATATTCTTAGTTTAGAAGTTAAAAAAATAAAAGAATTTTTAAGTAGTAATTTAAGTTTTTTAATTTTAGGACCAAGTCTTGCTAATCCTTTTAAAGTTAATATGATTTATCGTTTTAATATAATTATTAAGTATAAAGAAGAGGCTAATTTATATGAAGTTTTAAAAACTTTACTTGAGCATTATAAAACCAATAGTAAAATTACTATTGATATTGATTTTAATCCAAGAAGTTTTTAAAAAGTTCTTAACAAAATAAATTATCCATGGTATACTTAATCAGGAATAGAGGTATATATGAATAAAGATGTAAACAATAAAGAAATTAATGTTCGTGATTTTATCATGAAAAATATTACAAGATATGATGGAGATGAATCTTTTTTAGCTCCGATTAGTAAGAAGACTAAAAAGGTTTGGTCGAAGTGTGAAGAATTATTAAAAGAAGAACTTAAAAAGAAAGTTTTAGATATTGATACAACGAGAGTTTCGGGAATTAATAATTTTCCACCTGGTTATATTGATTCAGAAAATGAAGTAATTGTTGGCTTGCAAACTGATGCTCCTCTTAAAAGAATGATGAATCCTTTTGGTGGTATGCGTATGCTTAGAAATTCCTTAGCAGCTTATGGTTATAAAATGGATAGTAATATTGAAAAGTATTTTCCAATGTTTACGAAGTCACATAATGATGGGGTTTATGATGCTTATACAGATGAAATAAAGTTATGTAAACATGTTGGTCTTTTAACAGGACTTCCTGATGCTTATGGAAGAGGAAGAATAATTGGTGATTACAGACGAGTTGCTTTGTATGGAATTGATTATTTAATTGAAAAGAAAAAAGAAGATCTAAAAGGAATTAAAGTTGAACTTGATGAATCAATTCGTCTACGTGAAGAAGTTAGCATGCAAATAAAAGCTTTAAATAAGATTAAAGAAATGGCTTTATCTTATGGGTTTGATATTTCTAAACCAGCTAAGAATAGTTTTGAAGCTGTGCAATGGTTATATTTTGGTTATTTGGCTGCTGTTAAAGAAAATAATGGGGCAGCTATGAGTTTAGGAAGAGTTGATGCTTTTTTAGATATTTATTTTGAAAATGATTTACAAAAAGGTTTAATTACCGAAAGTGAAATTCAAGAATTAGTTGATCAGTTTGTAATTAAACTTCGTTTAGTAAGGCATTTAAGAACTCCGGAGTATGATGAGTTATTCTCTGGGGATCCAACTTGGGTTACTTGTTCTATTGGGGGAGTTTCCAAAGATGGTCGTTCAATGGTTACAAAAACTTCTTTTCGAATTTTACATACCCTAACCAATTTAGATCCAGCTCCAGAACCTAATATGACGGTTTTATGGAGTGAGAATTTATCGGAGAACTTTAAAAAATATGCAGCTAAGATGAGCATTAAAACAGATGCTATTCAATATGAAAATGATGATATTATGCGTCCTATCTATGGCGATGATTATGCAATTGCTTGTTGTGTGTCAGCTATGGAAATAGGTAAGAATATGCAATTTTTTGGAGCTCGTTGTAATATGGCTAAGGCTTTACTTTATAGTATTAATGCTGGTTATGATGAACGAGAATTTGTGAAAGTAATTGATGACATTCCAGTTTTAGATGATGAAATATTAGATTATGATAAAGTTATGAAAAACTTTTATAAAGTTTTAGAAAAAACGGCTCAAGTTTATGTTGATAGTATGAATATTATTCATTATATGCATGATAAATATGCTTATGAAGCTAGTCAAATGGCTTTACATGATACAAATGTTAAACGTCTAATGGCTTATGGGGTAGCAGGTTTATCAGTTGTTGCTGATAGTTTGTCGGCTATTAAATATGCTAAAGTAAAACCAATTAGAAATGATAAAGGAATAGCAATTGATTTCAAGATTGAAGGAGATTATCCAAAGTATGGTAATGATGATGACCTAGTTGATAATATTGCCAAAGAAGTATTAAAGAAATTTTATGAAGATTTAAAAAGTCATAAAACTTATCGTAATAGTTTTCCAACCATGTCAATTTTAACGATTACTTCTAATGTTGTCTATGGTCACAAAACTGGAACAACACCTGATGGTAGGTTAGCGGGTACTCCTTTTGCGCCTGGGGCTAATCCAATGCATGGACGTGATACAAATGGTGCTCTTGCTAGTTTAAATAGTGTTGCTAAACTTGACTATTCTGCCTGTTGTAGGGATGGTATTAGTAATACTTTCTCAATTGTTCCAACGGCCTTAGGAAAAGATTTAAATAGCCAAATTAATAATTTATGTGGTATTTTAGATGGTTATTTTAAACAAGGAGCTCATCACTTAAATGTTAATGTTCTAACAAGAGAATTACTAATCGATGCTAAAAACAATCCTTTAAAATATCCACTTTTAACAATTCGGGTATCTGGTTATTCCGTTCGTTTTAATCGTTTAACTCCTGAACAACAAGATGAAGTTATTAAAAGAACTTTCCATGAGGCTATGTAATGCAAGGAAGTGTCGCCTCAGTTGAAACCTTAACTAGTGTTGATGGACCTGGTATTAGAACAATTGTTTTCATGTCAGGTTGCCTTAAAAGATGTTTATATTGTCATAATCCGGAAATGTTTAAAATGCAAAAGCCAAATTATAATCACCAAGAATTAGTAAATAAACTTTTGCGTTATAAAAATTATTTTCAAAGAGGAGGAGGAATAACTTTCTCTGGTGGAGAACCTTTACTCCAAACTAATTTTTTAATTCCGGTTCTAAAAAAATTAAAAAAAGAAAATATTCATATAGCAATTGATACAGCTGGGGATTTTCGAGGAAATATTCAAGTTCTCTTAAAATACGTTGATTTAATTATTTTAGATATTAAACATGTAAAAGAAAAAGAATATGAATATTTAACGAAAACAAAGATGGATAATATTGAAAAATTTATTAAAATTATAAATCAAACCAAAATTCCGGTTAATTTACGACAAGTAATAGTTCCTGATTTTAATGACAATTTAGACTATTTACAAGAATTAAAAGAATATATAAAAAGAATTAAAAATGTTAAGAGTATTGAATTTTTGCCATATCATAAGTTAGGTAGTGAAAAATATCAAGAATTACAACTTCCCAATCCAATGGAAAATATTCCAGCTATGGATAAAGAGAAATGTAATAGGTTATATCAAGAGTTTTTAAATATGCTTTAATTTAAAGAAAAAAACAAAGAATGTTAATTATCTTCTTTGTTTCTTTTTATTATTTCATTGATATTTTTAATACTAATATTTGTGTATTTAGCAATTAAATCTACTGATAAACCATTTTTATACATCGTGAATATTGTCTTTTCTTTTTCTTTTTGAAGATTTTTTTGAAGTTCTTTTGTTTCGTCTTGAAATTTTTTTTGAAGTTCTTTTGATTCATTTTGAAATTTTTTTTGAAGTTCTTTTGATTCAACTTTAAACTTTTCTTGAAACTTTTCTTGTATTTTTTGTGATTCTTCTTGAAGTTTTTCTTGAAGATCTTTTTGAAGTTTTGCTTCATAAATTTCTTCAAAGGTTGCTCTTAACATTTTTTCACGTTCTTCATCTAAATCGTAATATTTTTCAATTAATTCATCATCAAAATTCATATCACTTACAATCCTTTCAATTTTTTCTTTAATATTAGTTTTTATTGGAACTTCATCGACTATTTTTTGAAATTCTTTTTTCTCATTTTCAACTAATAAACTAGCAAGAGCAAATAGATCGGGAGAAATTCCAGTAAATGTCTTATATTTGCCATTATACCATAATTCTCGCATTTTGAGGATATTAATGTGAACTATTTTCGTCTTTTCTGTTAAGATATTACCTCTCTCATTTCTAAATAAATACTCATCAATAAGTACTTCTTCAACGCGATCAACAAAATCTAAATTAAAGTTATATTGAATAGTCATTTTTAAATCTTTATATTCATTTTCAATTCTTAAACCACTTCCAAATAAATTAGATTCATAGTAAACGTTTCTATCAATAATACTTTTTGATAAACGAAAAGTTCGATTCATTTCTAAATTTAATTTTAAAGGCTCATCAATATTTACAATAAAAACTATATCTTTTTTAGCTAGTTTATCTGTTACGCGATAATTATCTTGTTTGGTTGATTTAAAAACAATATTTCCATTTACTTTTTCATAAGGAATTTTTAAAAGTAAACTAACAAGATAAGCTGTAATATCGGCATTTTCTTCGCTTCCAAATACTTTTTTAAAAATATCATCAAAAATAATTGGTACCATTAAATTAGGATCACGTTTATTTTCTTTTTTATTTAAATATAATTTCATTTTGTCCCTCCCATAATAATATAGAAGAAAAAAAGATAAAACTATATTTAAAATTAATTTTTTTTTAATCCATGTTATATAAGGGTTAGCAAAGATAAAAAGGTGAAAAAAATTCACCTTTTCATATTAATGGTAAAATTTTCTTGAAAAAGTATAAAAATTATAGTATTATTAAAATATAAACTAGGAAGGAAGTTGATAGATATGGTATATTCAAAGGAAAAAGTTAACTCTATGTCAACCACGGGGGGGGTCTAAACCGCCTAAGTTTTTCTAATTTTTTAACTTATAATATTAAAGTCAGACATATAAGAAATAGTA
>CALVOW010000031.1 GCA_944350445.1 uncultured Bacilli bacterium
GAAGAAAAAAGATCTTTGATAATTAGTTATTTTATATGTGATTTACAGACAACTTACACACTTTTATTGACAAACCCGTTTTTATAAAACTAAATTAGCTTTCAAGAAGAACATATGGTGAAGATTCACTTCCATCTCCTGTTATAATTTTTGCCTCAGATATTAGATTAATGACTGGGTGCACGGCGTAGTTGTAGTTTCTGTAGACGTTACTGCCACTCACTAACCCTATCGTATACCTAGCCATTGCAACGAACGAGCTGCTAGACGAAGGTGACAAAAGCCAAAAATTAATATTTCTAGTCATCGTTTCATACATCCAACTTGTACTTCTTGCATAACTTCCATCACTTTCAGCTTGCCCCCAATTATATAGTATGCTTGTCCAATATGCACTATCAGCTGAATATCCATAGTCACTTGGATACATTAAGGCTACTGATCCTCTCCAAATTGTTTGATTTCCATTCCAAATATTACTTGATTTTTCACTTTCATAGCCAGTAATAGCTGTATCGGTATTATGTTTATAATTTCCTAAATAATATGTTGTTTCTCTTATTAAATTTCTAGCTCCACTGTTTAGATTACTTAAATACCCAGCATTTGGTGTTTCGGAATCATCTTCAACAGTATTTAAATAATACATTAAACCTGCTGTTGTCCAGTCATTGTAATTAGTTGATTTTAAGGTTGTTGGATTATTCCAATAAGCAAATCGAGAAGATGAAGAACTAGCAATTGTATAGGTATTATCTTGTTCAGCGATATAATAACTAGTTGGCATACTTCCAGCTGGTAGTACTTCATTTCTTACAATTTTTACGAATTCTTCGGTTGTGTTATCTGCTAACTCTTCACTGAATATTCCAATTATTCGCCAAGTTTCATTATTATAAGTTACATAATTATTAACATTTACTCCACTATAACGATATTCGCGAATTGTTTCTGTTGGAGTATTTGCATCATATAATTCACCATCTGTGTTAACAGCTATTACTCCTCCCTCTTCTCCATAGGTTGCTTTTACTTTATCAACCAAAGTATCTAAGTCTATCACTTTTTCATTAAAATCACCTGTTACATTGACTTTAACACTCGCAAAAGCATTTTCCCACTCTTCAAGTGAGTAAACAGCACCACCTGTATTTCCAATTGTTAAATTTTCACTTACCACCACATATAAACGGTATATTCTTGTTATCTCTGTTTGAGTATTTTTGGGAATGGTCGCTACGTATATTCTTCTATTATTTATATTGATATATGTTTCATCTACAATTATTTCATTTTCTGAACCAGCTATTACTTCAACTAAACGAAATTTTAAATATTTATCAGGTATACGATTGTTTTCTGTTTTTCCATTAGGGACATCTCCATGTGATAGTATTACATCATACCAAATATCATTTTGGGTATTAGTGTTTTTACCATTAATTGTAAATTCAAAGTAACTATTTGGATTATTTATGTCATATCCATCTCCAGGCATAACATCAGTTAAACTAATAGTATTTGTTTCATTATAGTGCATATAAATATCTCCGACTACTAATTGACTATTATTAGTACCTGTTCTGTTATAATTAAAAAATGCATATGTTACTCCGACTGTAAATAATAATATAACTGTAATAACTACTACTAGTATTAAAACTTTCTTATCTTTCATATAAACTCCTTTTCCCTTTATTTAATTAGAAATTAAAAGATAAATTTTGACAATTCTTTTTCTACATTAAAAAGACATATAAAAATTTAGTAAATAATTTACTATTTTTTATATGTCTAACTTTAATATTATAAGTTAAAAGATTAGAAAAACTTGGGCGGTTTAGACCCCCCCCCATAGTTGACACAAAGTTAACTTTATTCATTGAATTATTCATCATATCTATCAACTACCCTTCTAAATTACTCTTTTTTATTCTACTTTGGTTCCACAATTAGAACAAAAGTTTCCTGTTACTTCACTTCCACATTTAGAACAAAATTTCTTTTTTTCTAACTTTGTCCCACATTTTGAACAGAAATTACCTGTTTCTTGACTTCCACATTTTGGACAAATAACACCATTATTAGAAGTTACCTTTTCTTCTTTTACTTCTTTTTTAGCCTCATTTTGTTTTACATAGTCAAGAGGATTTCCAACCATCGAAGCTCCAGCCATATTCATCATCCCAAGTCCCATGAATCCAGTTCCAGCTCCGTTTTCATTACTAGCAGCATTTTCCATGGCCGTTGCTGTTGCATCAACCATACGACCAGCTGCATATTCTGACCTTGAATACATGCTAGCATTATCAAATTTTTGAATTCTTTCACGAGACTCATCATCTGGTGTTATCTTTTCAATAGCAACACTAACAATTTCCATTCCGCGAAGCTGACGCCAACTATCATCTAAAGCTTCATTCATATGCTTAGCAATTAATAATTGTTTACTTGGTAAACTTGAAAAAATTACTCCTTCACTAGCACATGCTTGTAAACTAACATCTAAGGCTGACACAAATTCTGCATTAGCTTGTTCTAATAATTGTTCTTTGGTATATTTATCTTTAACATTTCCAGCAATATTAGAAATAAAAGCAAATGGATCACTTATTTTAAATGAATAAACCCCAAAATAACGAATATAAATATTTTTGTATTCTGGATCAGGATAAGCCATTGGTGTTGATGATCCAAACTTATTATCGATTATTTCTTTGGTGTTAACATAAAAAACCGCTTGTTCTTTACTAGGAGCTCCATTATATTTAAAACGCTCCCACATCTCTTTAAACATACCACCAAATTGACCAGCAAAAAGAGATGGTGAAGAAGAAGAATCAAAAGTATAAATTCCTTCTTCGGCTGTTGCATCTAATATTTTTCCAGAATCAAAAATTAAAGCTACTTGTCCAGGGGCAACCTGAATACGACTTTTATTAGAAATTATGCCATTTTCAGTTGTCTTTTTAACAACTAACGTATCGTTATCTAAGCTATCACATGTAATATACTCTTCCCATTGATCATGAAGAGTACTATTAATTGAAGTAAAAGCTGATTTTATTAATCCCATATCATCACTCTCCTATTTAAAATTATAGCAAATAAAATTTAGTTATTCAATTATTTATTAACGAAAATCTTCGATATTATCGATGTTAATAGCAAAATAA
Organism: uncultured Bacilli bacterium; assembly: GCA_944350445.1. Lineage (GTDB taxonomy): Bacteria > Bacillota_I > Bacilli_A > RF39 > UBA660 > RUG591. Next base: position 3,177 of record CALVOW010000031.1, read on the forward strand.
GGTAAACTTTTATCTTCTTCTTTTAAAAATAAAGTAAAATCATCTGTAAAATCAAAAACACGATTACTAATACTTCCTTTATTTACTTCCATACCAGCTTCACTTTTAAGACTTCCACCTGTATTATTCATTTTAAATTTAATTGTTTGCATCGTTTTTGCAATCGTATAACTTTCATCATTAATTAAAAACTCTTTTTCTTCAATTTCGTCAAAACTTCCTTCAACTTCAAAATTAAATTTACTAATTGAAATAATATCATCACTTAAAAAATCTTCTTGATTTTCTAAATTAAGACTTTGATACATTTCTAAAAAATTATTACCACTTTCACCTTTTACTAAAATAACTTCTGTATCAGTAGTTGTTTTTAATAAAACCGCATAGTTTTCATCATCAAGATAATATAAAACTTTAACATTTTGATTTAATTCTTCTAAACTATCATTTGTAATGCCAAAGATGTTATTATTAATATTATCAAATGGTTTTAAAAATTCAAAATCAACTACTAACATCGTATAGAAAAAATAATCTTTACTATCCTCTTGAAACTCAAAATTATTTAAAATATTACTAGTTTCTTGAAATTTCTCAGAAATTCCCTTTTCTATTTCATCTTTTAAACTAGGAGTCATAAAACCATAATTTTTATAGTAATAATTATCACTAATATCATTTTCAGTAAATGTTCTTTGATTTAAATCTAAAACCATTTGATTTTCCATATCATCTAAAAAGACAATATCAGAACCTACTTCTTCTTGCAAGTCATTCCAAATTAATTGAAAAGTACCACACCAAATTGTATTATTTTCTACATTACTAATTAAAGTTGGAACAATTTCTACATCATCTAAAACAATAACTTTCTCATAATTATTTTCTTTTAAATAAAAATAAACTAAACAGATTAATAATCCCACTACTAATAAAAAAGTAGGAAGATATTCTTTAACTTTTTTCATATTTTCTCCTTTACTATATCATTTATTATATAACTTGTCATAAAAAGACCAAACATACTGGGAATAAACGAATTAGATCCAATTATTTTATCGTGTTTAAAAACACTTTCCGTTGAATAAACAACGGGTATTTCTAAACACTCTTTTTGATCTTTTAAATTCTTTCTTAAAATACTAGCAATTTTATCATAACTTGTATTTTTTAATTTGGCAATACTAATTTTACTAGGATCTAATTTAAACCCTGCTCCCATACTAGATATAATTTTAATTTTTCTTTTGACAGCTTCTCTTATTATTAACTCTTTACTTTTAATTGTATCACAACAATCAAGAATATAATCATAATCAGCATCAAAAATAAGCTGGATATTACTACTATCAATAAAAAGATCATAAGTTTTTACCTGACAATTAGGATTAATATCTTTAATTCTTGTCGATAGAACATCGACCTTCTTCTTGCCAATTGTTGAATGAAGAGCAATAATTTGTCTATTTATATTTGTAATATCAATTCTATCATAATCAACAATCGTAATACTTGAAACCCCACATCTAGCTAAACTTTCAGCTGCATAACCACCAACTCCACCAACGCCAATAATTAAAACTTTTAAATTTTTTATTTTCGAAATTTTCTCACCAACCAATAATTCTAATCTTGCAAATTCCATTTCACACCTCAGTAATTACTTCATCCATTTTTATATCATATTTATCTGTCTTTAATTTTAAAACCTGAAATTCTTGATAACAAATACCAATCTTATAAATATTTTTATCACTTAAATACCTATCATAATAGCCTCCCCCATAACCAAGGCGATTACCTTCTAAATCAAACAAAAGTCCGGGTACAATCATACAACAATTTTGAAAATCTTGAAACTTTGTATTTCCAGTTGGTTCTAATATCTGAAACTTACCTAGTTTTAAATTAGCAATTGATCCTAATAAATAAAAATCCATTAATTTATTTTCTATTCTTGGTACATAAACCTTTTTCCCTAATAATAATAATTTTTTGATTAAAGATAAAGTATCAACTTCCAAATCTTTTGAAACATAAATTAAAATATTCAAAATATTTTTATCATTAATAATATTTAAAAGTTTCTCTTGAATTATTTTATCTTTTTTAGCTTTATCAATGATCTGAGTTCTTCTTTTCAAAGCTTCTTTTCGTAATTTTTCTTTTTCTAAATTCATTCTTTTAAAAACGCCTTCCACTTCCAGCATGACTAGAACCACTACTAGCTCGATGGGAAGTTGATCCACTTCTCTTACTTCCACTACCACCACTTGAAGTATTACTTGATCTTCTAGTATGAGTTACTATAGTATTAACCAAATGATCTTTTCGAAGATTAATATTCTTATTCTTTAAATAACTAATTGTATTAATAGCTTTAATCTTTAAAACTGATTTTTGATAGAAAATAAGAGAAACAATTAAAGTTATAATACCAGCAATTATTAAAACCCATGAATATGGAATATGTTTAATATAATAAACCTCACCATATTCATTAATTAATAAATCTTGGTTACTATCGGGATAGGTTTCTTGAAAATTATTTTCTAACCCTTGAATCATTACTCGAAAGGTATCATAATAATTTTCATTTATTATATAATTATATCCATCATCTAATATTTCATCGATTGTAATATCTTCATACATTTTAATTGCATAGCCCGTTCTTGTTAAATATAGTTCTCTTGTATCCATATCAATTAATAATAAAGAACCATCTCTTGTATCAGTATAACCAAAATAATTATAATCATAAAAATCCTCAGCAAATTGTCTAGCACTCCCTTTATTATTATCATCAATTGTAACAAGCGCTAAATCATAATTAGTATCCCTTATATAATTACTAACTTGCTTATATAATTCTTCTTCTTCTAAATCTGTTAACAAATCAGCAAAATCATAAATCTTATCGACTTCATCAACACAAGGAGTTTCTAAAATAGCATTTAAATTATCATCCCGAACAAAATATTCTCTAACTCGCAAATTAGTAGTTGTTCTAGTACAAGTTTTAAATTCTTTAGCTGACGTTGGGATAATACTAATTAAGAATAATAATAACAAAAAAGAAATGTAATAAACTATTTTTTTCATCTTACCACCTATATCCTAACAATAAGAAAACAATTAAAATTAAAAGACAAGAAAATAGAAAAGTTATAATAATTAGTAAGAATAATTTCTTTTTATCAACCGGAATTTCTCCTACTAATTTACCCGTTTGTCCATTCATAGCAAAATGATAAATTTTTTCATTATACTTGATATTTAAAACAAAAACTGGTAATAAAATATATCTTGTATCATTAACTTTTATTTCATTTTTACTATTTTTAACTATTACACTACTATATCCAGAAATTTGGCTTTGTAAATATTTTTTGGAGTCTTCTTCAATTCTTTCTTTAGCATTTTGATAAGCACTGTCTTTTAGAACATCATACTTTTCTGATAAAAAACCTGCTAAATAACTTGTTTTAAATTCTTTTAATTCTTTATAATCAAATGGTTCAATCGCGTTCATAATTGTATCATCAAATCTTGTTGCAGCATCATTGGGAATACTTTCAAAAATTAACTCTCCACCTCTTTCAACATTATAATAACTTGTCTTAGTATAAATATATCTTGAATCTGACCAAGAAGAAACACGCGTACAACTTGCTTTTAAATAAGCATCATTTTTTAAGTCGTATAACCAAAATGGTACATATAATCCTTCCATCTCAGAAATATTTTTAGAATCATTAAAACCTTTTGGTATTAACAATCTTCCTTTGCAAGTTTCAAGGAAAGCCTTAATAGCATCTTCTTTTTTATACTTAAAAGTAATAATACTATCAGGTTTATAAATACCCGTTAAACGATTTTTAATAATAGCATTACTTTTACAATAGATACAAGTTGTACTAGCAATATTATCTAAACTAATAATCTCAGCACCGCAATTATTACAATGATAGCCTTCCATATCTTCCATATAGTTAAATTCTTTTTCAAGATTATTTGCTTTTTTATTCTTCTTATTTGCTTCTATCTCATCAATAGTAAATTCGCCCCGACAATACTCACAAACAAATTTATTTTTCTTTGGATTAAAAGAAATAGTAGCCCCACAATTTAAACATTTTTCATCTAATACTTTCATAATAATTTAGACTCCTTTATAACTACAATTTTATTATAATCGATTTTTACATAAAAATCACTTCTTTTCTTAACAAAAAAATGTAAAATTTCAAACATTTAGACTTTAATAAACGACAATTTTCTTATATAATATTATTATAGTAGGTGATAACGTGAAAAATAAAAAGAAAGTAAATAATGATATTATAAATTTAGAAGATGACATCAAAGACCAAGAAATAAACAAGGATATAAAAGAAAATGATCCTTCAAAAAAATCGCAAATTGAAGAGGAAATTAAACTTGCCAAAGAAAAAAAACAAGCTGAAAATAAAAAAAGTAAAGAAGGAAAATTAGAAAATACTGAAAAAATAGAAATTAAAGAGGAAAAGAAAGAAAAAATTGAAAAAAGTAAACTTAATATTGTCTTTTTATTACTAGCACTTATAATAACTATTTTATATGGAATATCAATTTTTATAAATCTTGATTTTCAATCTTTAAATATAAAAGAGCTTATAAAACCAATTGCTTTTTTACTAATTAGTTTTTTAATTATTATTATTCTTTTTAAAGTAAATACTAAAAAAACTACTCCTTATGTTATTCTCTTAACGCTAGTTTTAATTGCTTATTCAGCTTTTTCTATCTCGACTTCTTATGCTAAGGAAGACCAAGATATTTATGTTCAAGATTTTATTAACAAAAGTATTGTTGAAGTAATTGATTGGGCTGAAAAATATGATATTGAATTAATAGAACTTCATGAATTTAGTGATACTATACCTAAAAATTATGTTATTTTACAGGAATATGGAATTACTACTTTAATAAGTGATATTGATTCATTTACAGTTACTATTTCCGATGGTCCAAACTATGATAAAGAAATAACTGTGCCTAATTTAACCGGTTTTACATATGATGAAGTAATGACTTATATTAAAGAAAATTTTCTTTCGAATGTTGAAATTGAATTTATAAAATCGGAACAAGAAAGAGATAAAGTAATTGAACAAATTGGAAGTGGAACAATGAAAAGATCAGATAAAATCACCTTTATTTTTTCAAGAGGACTAGAAGATGAACAAGTTCCAGTCAAAGATTTAACTGGGCTTAGTTTATTTGAAGCTACTTCTTATTTAAAACGTTATAATATTCCTTATGAAATAGAATATAAAAGCGATGATAAAGTTTTAAAAGATTATGTAATTAGTCAAGATATTATTGAGAAAATCGTAACTGATAAAGTAACTTTAACTGTTTCTCTTGGAAAAGAAATAATTGTTCCAGATTTAAGTAAAATGACAACAACCGAAATAGCAAAATGGGGCGTAACTAATAATATTAAAATTAATTATGTAGAAGAATATAATAAAGAATATGCTTTAGGAGAAATTATTAAAATATCCAAAAATGAAGGAGATATAATTCAAGAAGAAGATACGATTACAATTACTTTATCAAAAGGTAGTATGACTATGCCAAAAGTTACCAGTTTAGCTGAATTTAAATTATGGGCTAATAGCAACAATATCAGTTATGAAGAAGTATATGAATATTCTAATACTTATAAAAGTGGTGAAATTATAAAAACTTCCCCTTCAGAAAATGAAAAAATAACGGAAAATGATACAATTATCATTACAATTTCCAAAGGAAAAAGTGTTTCGATTCCAAATTTTGTTGGACTTAGTAAAACGAATATTCAAAGTAAATGTAACGATCTTAATTTAAGTTGTACTTTTACCTATGGTGGTTATACCGAATCAACCAAGAAAGATATTGCTTTAAAACAATCAAAAAGTCAAGGTACAGTCGTTAGTGAAGGAACAAACGTTTTAATTACTTTAAGTAGTGGTATTTATGAAAAAGTAACGGTTCCATCTTTTAAAGGAAAGTCAAAAAGTCAAATCACAAGTACTTGTAATTCTCTTGGAATAAATTGTACATTTAAATATAATTCTACTTATTCAAGTGAAACAAAAGATACAGCAATTAGTCAAGATAAAACAGGAAGTGTTATTAAAGGATCTAATGTTACCATTACTCTAAGTCTTGGTCCTGCTAAAACTTATACGGTCGTAATTGATGGTACACTACTTTCTCAAGGAAATCCTGAACAAACGAAAAAAACTTTAAAATCAAAATTAGAAAGTGCTTGTCCAGGAGTAACATTCAACTTCACTTTTAAATCAGTTAATTCCGGAATTGGTTATTTAAATGCTGATAGCGAGGTTCATGTTGGCTCTAATACTTTCGTTCAAGGTCAAACTTATAATGTTATTATTAATAGCAATTAAGTTCATCTTGAATTTTTTTTATTTAAAGTATCATCTTCTAAATATTTTTTTAATTTATTAAAAGCTTCCTTTCTTAAACTTTCAATTATACTATTACTAATTTTTAATTTTTTAGCAATTTCATATTTGGAATAGGGATGACAATTTATTCCAAAAGTCATACAAATAATTGCCATTTCAAAAAAGTTTAACTTATTAAAAATTAAATATCTTAAATACTCTATTTCTTCTTTTTCGATGTAAAGTGTTAATGGATCAGGAATACTACCTAGTTTTTCAATTTCTGCTTTTTTATATTCAACCTCTTGTTTTATAGATAACGATTCTTCCATTTTTTGTTCTATATTAATTAAATAATTAAGACGTCTTTTAATTTTATTATCACTTTTCATAACAATTCCCCTCTTTTTAGTTAGGTATTATAATATGAAATTTTAATAATTGCAAGCTATTTTAAACTATGTTATAATAAAGACAATTTATAGGGGGATTTTATGTTTAATATTTATAAATTTTATAGTAATGATTTAGAAATTTTTCTATCAATTGTTTTAATTCCAATTTTTATGATTTTAATTTATAATTTTATAAAGTCACATGGAAAGCTTTATGTAAATATTTTTAAAATGAAAACAACTTTTGTTAATAAAAATAATTGGCAGGAAAATAACAATGAATTTTCCAATAATACTAAGTGGATTGAATTAGATTTTATTTTACAATTGTATAATCATAAGAATAATTTTAATAGTATTTATAATATAGATGTATATGTTAAGAGAAGATTAAAATATCGATTAATTGAAAATCATTATTTAAATTTAACTGATACAGTGAAAAGTGTATCAGGAACTAATACTTATGAAAAATTACAATATACTAATTTTTATCCGTTTGAGGTAAAAGAATATAAAGTTAAAATAAAACTAAGTAATGAAGAATTTAAAAATATTAAAAAATGTCCTATTGTAATTATTTATAGAAATGGCAGGAAAAAGAAAAAAATAAAATTAAAGAAGTTTTTAAAAAGTGATAAGAAAAAATAAATTCTTATCACTTTTATTAGTTAAGAGTCAAAACAAAGGGATTTTCGATTGTTCCATCTCCTTGGGAGATCAAAATATCTGAACGAATATTGATAACTGGTCTAACACCGTATGAACTCGTAACGTAGTTCCCTAGATACAACTCGCCCGCCGGAAGGACGTTATACACGATAGCATAAGCATCCGCAGCATAGAAGTACGAAGGCGTCATGGTAAAGTAATAATTATTCGTTCGTAAATAATAATCTTGATTTTTTAAACCTTGTCTTCCTCCTGCTAACGCTACTTCATCAGCTGTAATTAAAGCCACCGGATAAGTTAAATCACCATTGCCACGACTAGTCGTCGTTGAAAATCTATCACTTGCCTGTGAACATTTTAAAGTAGCTGTTTTATTGCTATCTTCAAATAATCTTTTATAGGCTGAATAATCGGTTGTTGGAGTTAAACTATATCCATTTCCAGTTGTTGTACTTGATGATGTTCGATCATTACAGAACGTAGCATCAACGATATAATTGGTTAATAAATTTCCATCACTATCATTTTTTCCTACTATATTAGTTTGATACCAACTATCTAAGGTTGCCTTAATATTGCTATCATTTTCATGCGTTAAAGTACTTTCATAACTATTGGAAGAATAAGATATATACTCTACTCTTACAGTTGTCTCATTTACATAACTATTGACTTTTATCATAACTTGACATGTTCCCGTACTATTTGTAAGTTTACAAGTATAAGGATATTTAGCAAATTGATCCTGCATCTCCGTAAACGTTCCATTGGTAATATTTCCTGCTAATTTAAAAGTCTCAGTTGTCTCGTCAAATTCATAATCATCAGCAAAATAATATTCGCTCAAGGCTACGATATTTGTATATGTCGTTTCACTACTTGTATGAAGTGAAAAGTCTTTTCCATACATATATCCAACGTAAGTTGGATCAGGATAATGGCTATTATATTGATAAGTTGTATTATTAATGCTGGTTGCATTTCCAGTTGCATCGGGAGTTGTTCCACTATAAATCATACGAATTGAACCATCGCCATTCATGCGAATTATTTTCCAGTAAAAACCTCCAAAGTAAACATTGTTGTTTTCGACATCACCTCGATAAATATAAGAAGTTCCATAATCGTCTTCGACGGCATATAAACCTTGTTCACTTCGCAAGGTACTGGCTATTTTATAAGTTGTAACATCTGCTAGAGTTATTCTTTGTAAACTTTCATCAGTTCCTAAGATTTTATAGATAGTTCCACAGCCACTATTTCCTAAGTTAGTTCCCCCACAGGTGTAATAATTTAGATAAGTATCACTTAACGTATCCGTTGTAATGGTTCCTGTTAATTTAAAAGTCCCTGTATCTTGGTTAAATTCATAAGAGTTAGCAAAGTAATATTTATAACCACTTGGGGCTGTATAAGCATTACTTACACTTGAAGTTGTTTGTTCAAGATAGGTATAACTTGGAGCCGTATCATTTAAATTAGGACTCCCCTTATCCTCTATCTGCGCAATGGCTGTTTCGGTATTATCGGTTTGATGCTCCGATACTAAGATACAATCTCCTAATTTATTAAAGCCATTGTTTAAACAATAGTTATTGCCCATAATATTCATATTTTTAATTATTTGATAAGTTTCTGTATCATTTTTGGTTAATTTAACGGTTACATCTGTATTACTATTAGCATCGTTTTTCGGTATGACATAAACTTGTACTTCAACATTTGTTTTTTTATTCAAGGAATAATTTAATGTTAAAGTATCAGTAGTATCAGTTACTTCATTACCTAAACTATCTTTATAAGAAAATTCAACATCAGAGTTTGTTCCACTTATTTCTAACTTCATTTCATCATTTTCAGTTAATATTTCATCTTCTTCATTAGGATTTTCATAGTTTTTAAGATTAACTATTAAATAAGCTTTGTTATTCTCAACAAAAGTTTCATTATTTTCAACCATAAGAGGCATATTCATACTTTCTAAATTTCCATCAACTCTTACCTTTAAACTTAAATAGCTATTAGCCCATTCATCAGTTGTATAACTAGCATTACTCTCAGTATCACTGACAATTATTCCTTCCCTTAGCCATACTCTTAA
>CALVOW010000032.1 GCA_944350445.1 uncultured Bacilli bacterium
GTATCATATTAGTTAAAGTAATTGTGTCCGATCCATTATAATGCATATAAATATCTCCAGTTATAGCTACTTGATTTTCTGAACCAATTCCTAGAAAATTAAAAATGCTATAACTTATTCCTAGTGTTACTACTAATATTAAAATTATTATTAAACTAATACTTATTACTTTCTTTCTATCTTTCATATTACTTCATCTCTATATTCTAATAATAATATATTATATTTTACTGTCTTATTCAAGCACTTTTGAGCTCTTACTTATTAAATAACAAAAGAAACACCTAAAACCTAGTATCTATTATACTAGTTTTACGTGTCAATTTTTTTTACTATTAATCGAAAAATTTAAAAAACTTAGGCGGTTTAGACCCCCCCCGTGGTTGATACAGAGTTAACTTTATTTCTTGAGTTATTTAACATATCATCAACTGCCTTTCCAATTTTTTTATTAAGATTGATTATATTCTGTTAAAGTAATTTTCGTCGTTCTTTCTTCTCCATCTCTTAAATAAGTAATAGTAATTGTATCACCTACATTATATTTATATAATTCATATCGTAAATAAGCTGTATTATTAATAGCTTCATCATTTAATTTGGTAATAACATCACCTTTTTGTAAATCTGATTTACTAGCACCACTATCAGCTGTTACTTCAATGACAACTACCCCATTTTCAATACTATCATCTAATATAATACCACTTCGATATAAGGTATAAGTATCCGTTACATTTACCATACTAATTCCTAGCATAGGTCTTACGATTGTTTCATTATTCTCAAGAGCTTCAATATGACTCATCGCATATTCAATAGGAATAGCAAATCCCATGTTTTCTACTTCAGTTTCGACTAACTTTAAAGAAATTACTCCAATTACTTCGCCACTAGCATTTAAAAGTGGTCCACCACTATTACCAGGATTTACTGCTGCATTGGTTTGCAATACTTTCATTACCCAATCACTTGTTGTTCCTGATAAACTTACTGTTACCATTCGATCTTTTCCAGATAAAATTCCATCAGTTACTGTTCCACGATATTCATAGCCAAGAGGAGACCCAATTGTAAATACCACATCTCCTAGTTTCGAATCTTCACTACTACCAATAGCAGCAACATCTATTGAATCACTAGCATTAATACGAATAACAGCTAAATCTAAATATTCATCGCTTCCTAAAACAGTTCCCTCTATTTCTTCATCATCACTTCTAATTAAAACTATTCTGTCAGCTCCTTCAACAACATGATGATTTGTAAGCATATAAGCATAATCACCTTCAACTTTATAAACAAAAGCACTTCCTGTTGATTGAACACTATTATTCTTATAATTTTGCACCATCATAACAGCATCATAAGCTTTCTCAACACTAGCTGATAATGAACCTTCATTTACAATAACCGTATCACTACAAGCTCTACATGTATTATTACTTGTAGAATTACCATTACTATCAATTAAATTAGTATTAATGGAAATAAAATACATTAAAAGGCCTCCAAGTACAAATGCCACAAATAAATAAATTACTAAATTGATTTTATCGTTTTTTTTCATTTTCTCACCTCTATATTTTTTAATTCATAATAATTATCAGGAAATCCCATTTTATCTAAAACTTTATCTAATTTTATACTATGTAAATTCATTTTTAAATTTTCTAAATTATGCCGAATTTCTTCCATCATATTCGAAAATTCTTCTTTAACTAGCATTTGTTTCATAATAATAATAAGTGCAAATAAATCATCTTTTCCATAAATATATTCATCATCCATAATCGGAATATTTAATATTTTATGAAATTTATTATCTTCAATTTTTCTTTGTGTTTTATTCGAAAAAACTATATCTTCATGAGCACATAAGTTACGATAATTAGAAAGAATTGTTAAATAGTTAGCAAGAACATCTACATCTAATTGATAAATCTCTGATATTGCTAATTGATCTTCTTTCTTTAAAATAGAATATAATTCTCCAACTATTCCAAAAGATAAAACTTTAACTAAAACCCAAAGAGGAATATAACCATAATTATTCACATAATGCATGGTTGCTGAATGTTGAGGGGCATTAACATTAATTTGTCTTTTCATCTTTTTCAAAATATCCGCAACCTGTTTTGTTTTTTCTTTATTGGTTGTAAAATTTTTAGGAGTTAAATATTCTTTTTCACGATATCCATATTTAAGTGATAATTGATAACTAATAATCGATTTAATATTATTTTCAATAATTAAAATGTTTTTAAAAATAATATTTCGAAAAGTTCGATCAAATAAAAATAAACTATACAATTCTTCAAAGGTTGCTCCATTAATATATCTTCTATCAACACTACTTCTCATAAATAAATGACGATAACCATTTAAAAAGAAATAATTTTCTCTAAATAATACTAATTTAGCATATTCTGGATCATTTATAATTAAACCTTTACCTTTTAGTATTTCTATTTGTTCATTTAAGGTTTTAAACTCCTTTTTCATTCCATCTCTCCTACTCTTATAAGTATACCATAAAAATTTAAAAAAAATATGTTTTTTTCGTGAAAATTTTATATAATTTTCTTGAATTTAAATTAAAAAAGATTCTATTTTGAACCTTTCTTCTTTTTATCTTTCTTTTCTTCAATTAAAACAGCATCAATTACTTTTTCATCATTTTTTTCTTTTACTTCAATATCAACAACATTAATATCTTTTTTATTAAAAATATAACCAAATATTTCTAAAAAAGCATAAACCATCAAAACTACACCAATAGCTTGAAAAGCTAAATTAGCTTCTAAAATTGTATATAAACCTCCACCTATTAATAATAAGGATAAAATAAGTAAAACAGCAAACCGACTATTTTTTTTAGGTAGTGATAAAGCATTAATTAATCGATTAATTCCACTAAACAAAATCCAACCACCAATTACTAAACGAACTAAAGCTTCAATAACACTAGCCAAAAAAATAAATACTAAACCAATAACTATTAAAACAATTCCCAAAATCATATTATTTGATGAAGTTGTATTATCTCTTTTTACATCTAAATAGTTTTTAAAACATTTAAAAATTCCCAAAATAATAATTAAACTGCCTATAACATAAGATACAAATAAAACAACTGCATCTGGTTTAGTAAACATAATAGCACCTAAAATAAAGAAAATAATCGAACTAATTAAAACCATAACACTTGAATAATCTTTAACATTTATTTTCATATAACCTCTTTTCAAATCAATTATACTATATTTTAAAATAATTACCAACTATTTATTTTGATTAATTTTCTATTTTTAATCTTTATAAAAATAAAAAAGACTTATAAAAGATATATTAGCTTTCATAAATCTTTGTTTTGTTTTTAACTCTTTTATTATTATTAGGAATTCCACCAACTTGATAAGAATGTCCGTAACTAATACTTTCTAATTCATTTTTAATCTGACTAATTGTTTCTTTATAATCTTTTTTAGTTGTATTTTTTAATTTTAAAATTAATTCTTTAGCTTTTTCAATTCCTAAATATGAATAATTTAAAATAATTATTGTCATTAAATCTAACTTATCAAAATCAAATTCCATAATAATATCTTCAAAGAATTCTTTTAAGACGGAATCTAATAAATTATTAGTATTACTTATAATTTTTAAAATTGATTCTACTTGATCTTGTTTTCCCTTATTAATTAAATTCATAAATTGCAAATATCTCTTAGATTCTATAACTTTCTCTTGCATTAAAATAGCAACAATAGCTTTCATTTGATATTCATTTTTACAATTTTTCAATTCTTTAATAATTTCAAAGAAATCAGGTAATTCTTTAATATTTGTTGTTGTTAACAAAATAGTAATGTAATGAATTAAAACCGGATCTTGAATACTTAAAATTTCTTCTACTAAACTACCAACATATTTAAAATCTAAAATATAATCACTAATATTAGCTATACATAAAGCTTGATAATTTTCAGTAGATTTTAATATTCCGTCAATCAAAGTTATATTGTTAAAATCTAAAAAATCAAAGTTTTCTGAGCGTATTGTTTTTTCTATAAAACGATTTATCGCTGTACGCGTAAAATTATTATTAATTTTTAAAGTTACTTCTAATAAATAATATAAATCATCTTCTTTATCAACTAATTCCGGATATTCTAATAAATCAATAGTCATTTCCATTTGAACTTTAGAAGTTGCTTTAAATAATGTTGTTAAAATATTATCAAAGGTACAATCACTTAAATATCTTTTTTCAGCTATTATTATTTTTAAATATGGTAAATATTCTTTTGTATCGTTACGTAAAATAGTTCCTAATACTTTTTCTAAATAAAATGATCTTACCATTGATTTATTTGTAATAACATCGTAAATTAATTCAGCTTGTTCGTTTGTTTTAGCTTTTAATAAATAAGTACGAAGTAAATTTAAAGACTTTGAATATCCTAAAAAATCACTATCATTTAAAGCCTTAGCTATTAATAATAAATTCTTATTTTGAGAATTTTTTAAAATTAATTCAACAAAAGCTCCATAATTTTTATTATTACGAATTTCTGGGTTTTCAATAATTTTAACCAATGACTCCAATTGATAACGATTTCTAACTTCTTTGATAAAAGATACTATACTTACTATATTAAGATTATACAAATATGAAGAGACTAAAATGTCATAAACAGCTTTCAATTTATCTTTAGCAGTTATTTGTAGTAAAATACTTGAAAATTCCATTAATTGTTTATGTTCTAATAAATTAGTATTAATTAATAATAACATTAAAGTTTTCGTAGATAAAGACTGCATTTTTGAAATAAAAATATTACTTAATCTAATTATTTCTTCACTATTACCAATTAATAAGTGTTTTTCATTTAATAAAGTAATAAAAAAGATATAATTGTAAAAACTGTTATTGTCCAATCTAAGAAGATAACTAATTAAATTATCAGGCATTTCTTTAAAATAATGTAAATCAATCACCGAAGAATTAAACCTTGCTGTTTGCATACGCAATTTTAAAGAATTTAAAGCTCTACTATTACTCATAAATCCCCCTTTTGAATTTCTCGGAAATTATAACATATTTTAATAGAAATGTCAAATTGACAGAAATTTAAAACTTATGCTAAAGTATAACGCAACAAAAAAGGAAAAATATTATGAAGCAAGAGAATTAATTAGATTACGTAAACAATTAACTAAACAAGTTTTTGAAGAATAAAGTAAATGCTTGTATACAGTTTAAATCATAAATTCCATAACTTTTTCGTTTATTCTACATGAAAGGAGAAAATGAATAAAAATCAGAAAATTTTATTTACGACTAGATTTTTAAGAAATAATTTGATAAAATAGATTGAATTTTATAAAGGAGTTGATTTTAAAAATGAAAAAGACAAAAATTATTTGTAGTATTGGTCCTTCTAGTTGCAATACAGAAGTATTTGAACAAATGGTTTTAGCAGGATGTAATGTGGCAAGAATTAATTTCTCACATGCCACCATTGAAGAAAGAGAAAACGTTCTTAAAGTAGTTGAAGAAGTTCGCAAAAAAACAAAACAAACAATAGGTATTTTATATGACACCAAAGGACCAGAATTTCGTAATGGAATAGTTCAAGAAGGGGGAATTAACTTAGTTCCTGGTAAATTTATAAAAATAGTTAAAGAAGATGTCATTGGTAATGAAGAAAGATTTAGTGTTAATCATAAAAATGCTATTGATTCTTTAAGTGTTGGTAATGTCATTTTACTTGAAAATGGTTTAATGAAAATTGAAGTTGTTGAAAAAGAAGCTAATTATGTTAATTGTAAAATTATTACTGGAGGAATTTTAGAAAGTAAAAAAAGTTTATCTGTTCCTGGTGTTAAACTTGATATTCCTTTTATTTCCAAAGAAGATTATGAAGATATTGTTTATGCTTGCAGAAATTACGGAAATTTCTTAGCTTGTTCTTTTGTTTCCACTAAAGAAGAAGTTCTTGAAGTAAGAAAAATTTTAGAAAGAGAAAATCGTACAGATTTAAAAATAATTTCTAAAATAGAATCTCAAACTGGTATTAATAATTTAGAAAGTATTATTGAAGTATCTGATGGTATTATGGTTGCTCGTGGTGACTTGGGAGTAGA
Organism: uncultured Bacilli bacterium; assembly: GCA_944350445.1. GTDB lineage: Bacteria > Bacillota_I > Bacilli_A > RF39 > UBA660 > RUG591. Next base: position 6,154 of record CALVOW010000032.1, read on the forward strand.
AATTCCAATGGAAGATTTACCAGTTTGTCAACGTAATATTGCTACTTTATGTAGAAAAAAAGGAAAAATCTGTATTGTAGCAACCGAAATGCTTGAAAGCATGAAAAAAAATATTCGTCCAACGCGAGCTGAGGTTACTGATATTGCTAATGCTGTTTATAATGGTGCTGATGCTGTTATGTTAAGTGGAGAAACCACAACCGGACTTCATCCAATTGAAGCTGTTTCTTATATGGCCAAAATTTGTGAACACATTGAAAATTCCAATGAAAATCATAGTATTTATGAAACTGAAAGTATAAATAAGCAAGTTGAAGCTATTGCTAAAAGTGTTGTTATTACAGCTAACGATTTAAAAGCTAAATTAATTGTTATTCCAACTATCACTGGGGCTACTGGTACTCTTGTTTCAAATTTAGAACCAAATTGCCCAATTCTTGCTTTAACAACTAATAAAAATGTAGCTGAATCTTTAATTTTAAATTATGGTATTTATCCAAAAGTCGTTGAAGAATACAATGTTACTGAGGAAGTATTTATGGCTTCGCGAAAAGAAGCAATTAAATTTATGAAATTAGAAAAAAATGATATTGTTATTATGTCAGCAGGATTTAAAACCGATAGAAATTCTCATGAAATACCAAAAACTAATTTAATGAAAATAGAAGTTATTTAAAAAAGTATTATAAAATTTGTTAAAATAAATAATTCAAGTATTTGATTTATTTATTTTTTTCTATATAATATAAAAATATTAAACGAAAGGAATATAAATCGTGAAACAAGAAAATATTATAAAAAAATTAACACCAAATGATGCTTATAACTTATTAATAAAAGATATAATTGAAGAAACGAATGATTTGAATAAGGATGAAAATAGATGGATAAAACATTCTTTATACGTAGGAATTGGAGCTAGAAGAATAGCTAAAAAACTAAATCTTGATGAAAATTTAGCTGAAGTTCTTGGTTATATTCATGATATAGGAAGAAAAATAGATCATTTTAATCATCCAATTGAAGGTTATCATTACATGCTAAACCTTGGTTATAAATATTATGCCAATATTTGTTTAACCCATTCTTTTATTGATAACGATATAACCTTAACAGCTGGTGGGGGTCCTAAAAGAAAAGAAAGATACGAATATATTAATTCTTTCTTACAAAAAAATCCCCCTACTATTTATGATAATATTATCCAACTTTGTGATCTTTTTTGTTTAGAAACAGGATTTACTACTATTGAAAATAGACTTTTAGATATTACTTTAAGAAAAGGTGTTTTTGATAATTCTTTTCTACACTATCAAAAAACAATTGAATTAAAAGAAAAAATTGAAAGTTTAATGAATTGTAATTTATATGATTTATTTAAAGAAATAAAAGAAGAAGATTTAAATAATATAAATAATGTTCATGATAAATTGTTAGAATTAATAGGAAAAAAGAAAATTATGATAAAAAAATAATTCTTATTGTAATTTATTGTGAATATTGTATAATAGTAATAAGGAGGAGATTTGTGAAAAAATTTATTTTTATCTTACCTGTATTTCTAATTTGTTTAACTGGCTGTGGTGCTGAAACGGGTAGTATTGAATGTACATTAAGCACCAATGATGTTATTAATGGATACCAGCTTAATTCAACTTATAAAATTAATTATAAGGGAGACTTTGCTGAAAGTGTTGAAACCACAGAAATTGTTACAAGTGATTCAACTGATACTTTGGATTACTTTGAAAATTATTTAAATACTACTTATCAAACATTCGATGATACTTATGGTGGATATACTTATAAAGTTACAAAAGAAGATGGGAAAGTAACATCAGATGTAACTATTGATTATAATGAAATGGACATTGAACAATACGTAGAAGATCAACCAAGTTTAAAAACATATGTAGAAGATAACAAAATCCTAAAAGATGGGCTTATATCTATATATGAAGATATGGGTGCTACTTGTAATAACTAGTTTTCTAGTTATTTTTTTTATTTATTTTGGAAAAATTTATTGTTATAATAAAAACAGGTGATGAACATGGATTATGAAATTAATAAAAAAGCCAAACTTTTAAATATCAAGGAAATTGCTAAAAAATTAGGTATACCAGAAAAAGATTTATTTTTATACGGAAATTATATGGCTAAATTCAAAGTAGGAAAAACTAAGAAAAAAGGGAAATTAATTTTAGTGACGGCAACTAATCCTACTCCTTATGGAGAAGGAAAAACAACTTTAGCAATTGGCATAAATGATGCTTTAAACAAAAATGGTTATAAAGCTCTAGCTGTTTTAAGAGAACCATCGCTTGGTCCAGTCTTTGGAACGAAAGGTGGAGCGACTGGTGGAGGAAGAAGTCAAGTTGCTCCTATGAATGAAATTAATTTGCATTTTACAGGAGATTTTCATGCTATTACAAGTGCTAATAATTTAATTTCCGCAATTATTGATAATCACATTCAAAATGGAAATGAACTAGACATTCAAGAAGTTTATTTTAAAAGATGCTTAGATATAAACGACAGATCTTTAAGAAATATTGAAACAAAATATCGAAAAGATTCCTTTAATATTACATCAGCCAGTGAAATGATGGCCATTTTTACTTTGGCAAAAGATTTTTTAGATTTACGAGTAAAAATTGATAATATTTTAGTTGGAAAAAATAAAATGGGACAAGATATATATTTTAAAGAATTAAATGCAACAGGAGCAATTCTTGCTTTGCTAAAAGATGCTATGAAACCAAATTTAGTCCAAACCTTAGAAAACAACCCCGTTATTATTCATGGTGGACCTTTTGCTAATATTGCTCATGGTTGTAACTCAATTATTGCAACAAAAGCTGGACTTGGTTTAGCCGATTATGTTGTAACCGAAGCAGGCTTTGGTAGTGATATGGGAGCTTTAAAGTTTTTTGATATTAAATGCAAGTTAAATGATATTTATCCTGATTTAGTTATTATCAATGCCACAATTAGAAGTTTAAAATATCATGGAAATGGTAATTTAAAAGAAGGTCTTTCAAACTTAAAATTTCATATTTTAAATATGCAAAAATTTCATGACAATGTTTTAGTAATTTTAAATAAATTTCAAGATGATACCAAAGAGGAAATAAAAATAGTAAATGATTATTGTAAAAGTTTAAATACTAAAATGCTTCTTAGTAATATGTATAAAAATGGTAGTAAAAATACCAAACAACTAGCTGATACAATTGTTTTCTATGCTAACAAACCTAATCAAAAACATTATGAAATCTATGCACCGGATGATAATATCTTAGAAAAAATAGAAAAAGTATGCCAAAATATTTATGGTGCCAAAGAAGTAATTTATAAAGATAACTTAAAAGAAGAACTTAAAAATTTAGATAAAAAATATCAAAAATATCGTATTTGTATTTCCAAAACTCCAGCATCAATTACAGATGATCCCAAAGTTCTTGGTTTTAAAAAAGACTTTTCAATGACAGTAACTGGTTATAATATCAATAATGGAGCTGGCTTTATTACAATATTAATGGGTAATGTTGTTACCATGCCTGGTCTTTCAAAAAAGGCTAACTACTTAAATATTGATGTTAAAAATGAGGAAATTATTGGAATTTTTTAGGAAGTAATATGAAAATAAAATATGATTTAACCAATAATTACTTAAAATATTATAATGAAGGAACTGGAGCTTATTTAATAAGAAAAAAACTATTAAAAAATAAAGATAAAAAAATTCGTAGATATTCAACTTATAATTTAATTTACCTTATTATCAATATGATCTTAGCTATTATTTCCTTAGCAATTTATACTATATATTCTTTAAATATTTTTTATCACTTATCGAACTTATTTAATTTTTTAGCAGCATTTTTCTTTATGTGTATTTGCATGTTATTCACCATACCAAAACTTAAATTTGGTAGTAAAAAAGGGGTTATTATCTTAGATGAAAATGGAGTTCAAGATAAAGAATATGATAGTAAAACTGTAATATTTGCTTGGGATAAGTTAAAATTAGTTACAATTACCAAAAATACAATTACTTTTATCTTTGACGATCCAATTATTTTTATCTTAAAAAATGAAAACAAAGAAAAAATAATAAAAGAAATCAAAAAATATTCAAAAGCTAAAATAATTATTCAAGATCAATAATTAAAAAAACTTTTTAATATTAAAATTATTCACGTAATACAAGCTTACTAGACAAAAATACTGTATTATAATATCCTACAAATTTTACGAATTTATAGAACTTTTTATTTGTTAAATAAAAAGATGATGTATAGAAAGCAATTATATATTTTCTAACATCTCATTTTATTCCTTTTAAATTTAAAACAAATGCAATCTAATGATAACTTTGTTAATTTTTAATTAATTTTATAATATTTATTTTTTTGAATAAGAAAATACAATAAAACAAATAAAAATTTTAATAATCATCATTTAATTCAAAACTTCTATGAATTTTTTTAAAAAAGGCCGTGAATTAACGTACTTTTAAACACTACTTGAAAGCCATTATTACATGCAACTTATCATATTTAAACTCATATGATAAATTGTTTGCTTGAACAATGACATTATTTTTTAATTGTTTTTTATAACATTATTAATTTTAATTGCATTCATTTTTATACTTCTCTATATATGAAAATAAAGGAAGTAAGAAAGCAATTACTTCCTTTTAATAAAAAATTTTGATTTAATCATTGTTCATCTAAACTATTTAAAACATTACAACTTTCAGAAGTTATTTCATAATCAAGAGAAAGTATATAACTATAAGTAGGATTTCCAGATAAATGTCCACCTTCGATACAACTTAATGTTTGATAATAAGGACTTTTTAAAATACGATAATCGCTATTTGGCGAAATATAAACCGTTTCTTCTAAGGGACTTAAATCTATTTCGACCGTATTTTTGTTTTCTTCTAAATCTCTTAAATACTCTCGGTAGTCATAGTCAACCCCATCTTTTGTTACTGTAATACTTTCAATATTATACCAATAAGCCTTACCTGTTGTATATTCATTAACTAAAACTTTACCAATATCTTCGTTAACTTTTACCTTAATATCCGTTATAATTTTTTCTTTTTCAAGTCCTAATTTCTGTTCATATTCTTCATTAAAAAAACTGCTTTTAAGAAAATTTTCTAAATCTTTAATTTCATTGCCAATTTTAACTTCTCCTACTCCATAATTACAACTACTATAATAATGATAATTATTATAATCAGTTATAAAAGTTCTTTCATCACTTAAACATACTAACTTTGAAATATCTACTTTTCTTGAATTTATATCTAAAACAAAACGATAAATATAAAAACTACTTACTAATAACAATACTATAAATAATAAAGTATAAAAAAGATTGCCAATTATTTTTTTCTTAATAGAAAATTTTAAAAAGATAAATTCAATTATTTTTTTAAGTTTTGTTCTTTTAATAAGTAAATATAATAAGAAAGCCCCACCTATATTTAAAATAATATCATCTATATCAAAACTACCGACATTAATAAGAAATTGCACAATTTCAATGAATAAAGTTAAACTAACTATACTAATTAAAAATATCTTGGTCTTTTTAAATTTATCATTTATTAAAGGAAGTAGTATACTAAGAGGTGTTAACATTAAAAAGTTACCAATTATATTATAAAGTCCAAATGTTACTCCTAAGGGACTATTTAACATTTCAATCATTGATTTAAAAGGAATAAAATTCCAATTGTAATGATAAATGTTATTAGTAATTGCTGAACTAACAGTTCTAGCATTTGAAAAAACAAATCCAACTAATACAAGCAAATAAATTATTAAATAAATAATTAAATTTTGTTTTTTAGTTTTTTTATCAGTTGTTAAAAATGACGATATTAAAATCATAAAACAAGGTATAGCCAAAAAGTATATATGCTTAATTTCTCTTAAAATATTACTATGAATATCAAAAACAAATAATAGCAAAATATACATAATCGAACCAATTAAAACCGAAATATAATTTAGTATTTTCATTACAAATATCACTCCTTTAATTAACAAAATTATGTGTCTATTTTCAATCATTTTAATAATTATATTATATTATATTAACGCGTTGTGCTAGTTGAAGTTTAGAATGTTTGATATTTTAGTATTAGCACTAATTAAGGCTAATAAATTGAAAC
>CALVOW010000033.1 GCA_944350445.1 uncultured Bacilli bacterium
CTTAAAAGGTCATTGTAACTAGCATTATTTAATTCAACATCAATTCTTGTATTATCATTTAAAGAAACATAAATATCAATGGTTTTTTGATATTCTTTGATAATTCCCTTGGGTAGTTCATTATTTAATAAAGATATACTAGTTGATTCTATATCTAAATCAAGATTAGTTTCTAAGATCAAAAATTCTTTGAAGATCTCTAAATCATAAGTAAAAACACTTTTGAACATCTTATCAAATGTTAAAGGAATAAGTTTTAATTCTTTATCTAGTTTAACCAAATCATCTCTTGTTAAAAAATTTTTTACAACCATTTAACCTCCTTTCAAATTAAAAGTAGCATATCTGAAAAAGAGAAGCAAACTGATGATTTTTTAAATTACTTTAAAAAGATACTTCAAAAAAGCAAATTCCAAATTAAGGTTATCAAGTAAATCAACAAAAACGAAAATTTTTTTAAAGAAAATCGGTCGGAATTTTCCAAATTACTATATTTTTAATTTTTTAAAAAATTGATTGAAGATTATTATCTTCAATCAATCATATTAAACATTTTCATTTCTTATTGTTTCAATAATATTTTGCTTATTAATTTTTTTAATTGAATATCGCATAATAACAAAAACTAATAATAAAACAAAAATAATCGAAATAGCAATAGCTTTATATGGTAAACTAAATCCTGAATCATAATCAACTGCAAAAGCTTTATAAACTAAGAAAGAACCAATAATTCCAAGAATTATTCCATAAAACAAAGCTTTAAAAGAATAAAAGATAGTTTCTAAATTTATCATCCGATTAAATTCTCTTTTTGTCATACCAATACTTTTTAAAACCATAAATTCTTTTTGTCTTAAAGCCATATTGGCTGTTATCGTATTAAAAATATTCGTAACACCTATTAAAGTAATTACCGTAATAAAACCATATAGAAAAATAGAATATAATATTAACATTGATTTTTCTTCTTGCCTTCTTTGACTAATATTATTAACATTAAGATCTAAATTTAATTTATGTATTTCTTCCTCTAATTTGTCGGGATTTTTACTATTTAAAGCCAACATTTCAGCACTTGTTTCTAAAAAGTCATAATATTTTTCATTAACAAATAAATAACCACCATAATAATATGTGCTTTCAAGACCCGTTGGGTTTTCATTAACTACAGCTCCGATTGGAAAAGAATAAGATACATCTTCTAAAAGACCCGTAATAGTCTCTCCTACTCTATATTCATAAAGTCGCTTATAAATCCTTCCAGTATCAGTATATAACAAATAATTATCCGATAAAACAGCTTTATCTTTTAGCTCTTCATAATTTAAATTCAAACTTTCAATATATTTCTTAAAAGAGTAATCATCTAAAACTTTAATACCAAGATCAATATATTCTGAATCTTTACAAACATCTTCCACACAGTCTGCATTTTTAATAAAGTTATCATAAGCAAAACTACTTAATTTACTTAAATCATTCACTTTTAAATAAGTTGTTTGATAAATTAAAGTATAATCATCAACATCATTTAATGATAAAATCATATTATAATCAACATCCTTATTAAGATAAACAGCAACATCATATTTATAATCAGTATAATAACTTCCACTTAAAGAAATAGCATAGTTAATAAAAGAATTCATGGTAATAAAAGCAAAAATAGACACTACCAAAGAAACAACCGTTGTTCGATATTTCTTCTTACTTCTTTTTAAATTTTTATAGGCAATTACACCACCAGTTTTAAAAAACTTTGATATAAACCAAGGAGTTTTTAAATTTTTACTTTCTATCTTAATATCATCAACATTTCGAATAGCAGAAATTGGAGAAATACGACTAGCTCGTCTTGCACTAGTAATTGCTGATAAATAAATAGTTAAAATACCTAAAATAATTGAAAAGAAAATTGGCAAAATTGATATTTTAAAGACAAAATTACTACCAAGTACAAAGTCTCCTAATAAAGAATTCATAATAATAATTAAAATATAATCAGCTAGTATTCCTGATAATATTCCAAGGGGAATACCAATTAAACCAATGATACCTGCTTCTTTTAAAACACATTTTTTTATTTGTTTTTTAGTAGCTCCAACACTAGATAACATTCCAAACATTTTGGTTTTTTCCATGGTTGAAATAGCAAAAGAATTACGAATACAAAAAATACTAGTTACCATAATAATTAAAATTAAAACTGAAATAATTGCCAACAACATATTCGTTGTACCATCACTAAATTTAAAAACTTCCCATCTTAACACTTCATTATTTAACTGAATAGCATCATCAGGTAAAGCTAAATTTTCTAATTTTTTTAAAGCATCTTCATAGTTTCGGGGATTTTTTAAAATAGCATAAGTTGTTACTGCATCACTTTCTAAGGAAGTTGTTAAAATAGTATAACCAGCATCATCATAACTTTCAATTCTATAATTTGGTCTTTCAATAATACCAACTATTTTTACTTCTCTTGTTTCTAAAACATGTAATTCTTCTGACTCACAAACTACTTCTTCATTATCATTATACATTAATTCATATGGAAGATAATTTGTACTTAAAACTTTATTACCACAAGCAAAACGATCTCCTATATTTAAAGTTATTGTATCTCTAACTTCATAATTTACTTTTCCGTTTGAAATAATACTTTCACTTATAACAACCTCATTACTATTAGCTGGGTATCTTCCTTCTATTAAATTAAAAGGTAAATTTAAAAAATCATTAGGATCTTCGATAGACATTAATTTTAAATATGGCTTATATTCATTTTGACTGCCTTCTAATACAGAATAGCCAATTTGATAAATATTCATTGTTTTTTCAATATCGCGATTATTTTCTAATTTTGTTTTTGTGTTTAAATCACCACTTACACTTATATGATAATAACCATTATCAGAAATAGCATTTTCTAGTAAAGTTGCTCGTAAACAAGAAAACATTCCCCCGATAGCACAAATAAGTGCTACTGATAAGACAACACCAATAATTGTTACAATTGTTCTTTTTTGATTTAATTTTAAATTTTTTATCGTTATTTTATCTAAAATTTTCATTTGGTATCCTCAACTATTTTTCCATCTTCAAGTTTAATGATCCTTGATGCTTCTTTGGCTATTTCTAAATTATGCGTTATCATAATAATTGTTTGATGATACTTTTTATTAGACATTTTTAAAATAGAAACAATTTCTTCACTGGCTTTACTATCTAAATTTCCCGTTGGTTCATCGGCTAAAATAATAGCTGGACTAGTAATTAAAGCTCTGCCAATTGAGGTTCGTTGTTGCTCTCCGCCGGATAATTGATTTGGTAAATGATTTTTTCTATTTTCAAGTCCTAGTAATTTTAAAATTTCTTCTAATTTTTCTTTCTTTACCTCTCTACCATCTAAATTACTTGGTAAAGTTATATTTTCAACTACATTTAAAATGGGAATTAAGTTATAAAATTGATATATTAAACCAACTTGTCTTCTTCGAAATATACAAAGTTGATCATCTTTCATTGCATAAATATCTTGTCCTTCAATAAAAACTTTACCACTAGTTGGTTTATCTACTCCTCCTAATAAATGCATTAAAGTTGATTTTCCCGAACCACTTGCTCCAACAATAGCAATAAATTCGCCCTTTTCAACTGTAAACGAAACATTATCAAGAGCTGTTACTTTTGTTAAACCTTTTCCATAAGTTTTCGTTAAATTTTCAACTCTTAAAATTTCCATATTATCACCCTTTCGTTATAAGTATATTCTTTGAAAGTGACAACCAAATGACAATGAAGAAAAAGAATACTAATATTAAAGTATTCTCGGTTATTTTATAGGATATTTCTTAGTTAATTCTAAAACGCGTTTCGTTTCCGCTTTTAAAACTTTTGCATCTTTGGGATTTTTTAAGAGATTATAAATAATTTCCCCAATTAATTCAAAATCTTTTTCCTTTAAACCTCTCGTTGTCATAGCCGGTGAACCAATTCTAATTCCACTAGCTTTAAATGCTGATAGAGTTTCATTAGGAATAGTATTTTTATTAACCGTAATATGGGCTTTATCTAATAATTTTTCAGCTTCTTTACCCGTTATTCCAAAAGTATTATAAACATCAACTAAAATTAAATGATTATCAGTTCCACCAGATATTAATTTAACATTTTTATTTTTTAAAACTTTGGCAAGGGCTTTAATATTTTTTAAAACTTGTTTTTGATACTCAACAAAATCAGGTTGAAGGGCTTCATAAAAACACTGGGCTTTAGCACCAATTACATGCATTAAAGGTCCACCTTGAATACCCGGAAATATTACTTTATCAATTTTTTTAGCTATTTCTAAATCATTAGTTAAAATTAAGCCACCTCTTGGTCCTCTTAAAGTTTTATGAGTCGTACTTGTTACAACATCAGCATATAAACAAGGATTTTCGTGAAGACCTGCTGCGACAAGTCCTGCAATATGTGCCATATCAACCATTAAATAGGCTCCAACGGAATCAGCAATTTCCCGAAATCTTTGAAAATCAATTTTCCGAGGATAAGCACTAGCTCCAGCAATAATCATTTTTGGTTTTTCTCTTTTAGCAATTTTGGCAATTTCCTCATAATCAAGCATCTCAGTTTCTAAATTTAAGCGATAATCAACAATCTTATAATCCATTCCACTAAAATTAAGGGAATAACCATGCGTTAAATGTCCACCATCAGCCAAATTCATTCCCATAACCGTATCCCCATGATTTAAAAGGGCTCTGTAAACTGCCATATTAGCACTACTTCCTGAATGAGGTTGGACATTAGCATAACGACAATTAAATAGCTTGGTAGCAAACTCAATCGCTTTATTTTCAAAAATATCAATATATTCGCAACCTCCATAATAACGTTTACCACTATAACCTTCAGCATATTTATTGGTTAAAATACTACCTTGTAAATCCCTTACTGCTTTTGAAGCATAGTTTTCGGAAGCAATCAACTCAATATTTTGATTTTGTCTTTTCTTCTCTAAGCGAAGAGCTTTTTTTAATTCTTCATTCATATTTTCACATCCTTTAATTCCATTATAACGAATAAAAAACTAAAAATCTAGATATTTGACAATATCACTTTTCAAAAAAATAAAAATATTGTATAATACTTTTAGAATAGAGAGGTGTCTATGGTCGAATATGATTATAAAAATGATGAAATAGCAAATATAGCTAATAATATGATTATATATGCCGTTAGTAAACGAGCTAGCGATATTCATTTTGACCCTTGTGAAGAAGGCTTAAAAGTCCGTTTAAGAATCGATGGAGTTTTACAAGATCATACTATCGTTCCCATTCAATATCAAAAAAATTTAACAACCCGACTTAAATTAATTTCTAACATGAATATTACAGAATCTCGTCTTCCTCAAGATGGAGCTATTAAAGATACTATCAATGGTATTGATCTTGATATGCGTGTTTCCGCTTTAAATACTAACTTAGGTGAAAAAATTGTTATTCGTATCTTAGATTATTCCAAAAGTACCGAAGGTCTAGAATCACTTGGTTTTACTCCGAAAAATTTAATTAAAATCAAAAAAATGGTTGAAGTTCCCAATGGCATTATTTTAATAACCGGAGCAACCGGTACTGGTAAAAGTACAACTGTATATACGATGTTACAACACTTAAATAATGAAGAAACAAATATTATTACCGTTGAAGACCCCATCGAAATGAATATCGAAGGTATCAATCAAGTTCAAGTAAATCCCGAAATTGGTCTTACTTTTGGAAGAGTTTTAAGAAGTATTTTAAGACAAGACCCAAATGTTATTTTAATTGGGGAAATTCGTGACTCAGAAACAGCCCAAATTGCTGTTAGAGCTTCAATTACTGGACATTTAGTTTTTTCAACTGTCCATACAAACAATTCCTTATCAACCATAGAACGTCTTCTTGATATGAATGTTGAAAGATATTTATTATCTAGTGCCCTAACTGGAATCGTTTCTCAAAAATTAGCTAGACGACTTTGTCCAAATTGCCGCAAAAAAAGACCAACTACTACCTATGAAAAAGCTGTTTTTAAAGAAATCCTTGGTTTAGATGTCTTTGAAATAGAAGATGTAAATGGTCATTGTGATAATTGTCGAAATGGTTACTATGGTCGTATTGCTATTCAAGAAGTTCTTTTAATAAATGATGAGGTTAGAAATGCTATTAACGATAAAGATTTACCTCGTGAAAAACTAAAAGAACTTGTTTACACTAACAATGTTACTACTCTTCTTCAAGATGGACTTGAAAAAGTATTAGAAGGAATTACAACGTTTGAAGAAATTTATAAAAATGTTGCTATCGATAATGAATTAGATAGTAAATATGATAATTTAGATTATGATACAGAATTAAATAATATTAATCAAACTAATCAAGAAATACCTAAGCAAACTTTAAATAACAAAGAAGTCCAAACAGTTGATTTAATTTAACTGTTTTTTTCTTGAAAAAAACTTCCTAAATAATAATCTGGGACCATTCCTTGAATAATCTTTACAGCTAAAGGAACAACAACCGTTATTTGCATTGTTCGTGACGCCATCGGTAAAACCATTTTTACATCAGCAATTACATGAATAAAAACTTCAATTAAAGAATTATTAATTCCATATTCCGTTACTTTCGTTTCAATATTTGGATTAACTGAACTAACAAGTTCCATTTTAACCGGAATTTTGGGTCCTAAATTATTTAACCATACAGTATCAAAAATTAAACCCGAAGGAATATAAAATACACTATCAGACATATTAAACTTTTCTAAAGCATCTTTATCTTTTTCACTAATTAACTTTAAATTATCATATACTAAATTAGCAATTTCTGACATAGCCCGATTTAAAATAACTGGATCAAAATCAACAATAGTTGTCCTTGATACTTCATCAGTTTTTATAATAAAAAAATCATCCGTATTAAAACGATCAGTTAAATCTTCAGTAACAGATTTATTAATCACTGTTGTTACGACCTTTTTAATTTCCTCTTCGGCATAACTTAAATAAAGTGGCATTATTTTATTATTTAAAAGAGAAATAACAAAAATAGAAAGTACAATAATTAAAATAATCAGAATAAATAATTTAAGAAATTTCTTTTTCATACTCTATAAAATATATGAAATACAATTTACAAATTATGTTTTTTTTGCTATAATATTATTTAGAATAGAGGTGTTATTAATGCTTGATAATAATCTATTAACAAATTTAGATATAAAAAAACTAAGTTTAAAAGATTTAGCTTTTCTTTTAAAATTATTAACTGAAACCAAACCACAAGAAGATGAAATTGAGGTGATTTAATGTTAAAAGATAAAGTAATAGATGAAATAATTAGTCGTTTAATACCTCTAAGAACTCTTTATAAAGAAGAAATTGATACAATTACTAATGATTTAATAAACGATAAATTTCAAAGTTTATATGCTTTTATTGATAAATATTATCAAGATGAGTTTTATAGTGAATATTTTCAATTATTTTTAAAAGCTCTTAATAAAAATGGACAAATTCCAAGTGATATTTTAAAGGGAATAAATTTTGAAAATCAAAAAAATAATAGTTTAGAAACTCCAAAACCTTCTAACTTAAATCTTCCAAACTATATTCAAGAAACAACCTTAGATTTTAATAACTTAGCATTAATTGGATTTCGACCAATTAATTTAAAAATTAAAAATTGGCTTCGCTTAAAAGAAAATTTAAAAGATGAAAATGATACTTTTACCGAACAAGAAATACCTTCTCTTGAATTACCTAAAGAAGAAGAAATAGAAGACGAATATTTATCTCTTGAAGAAACTGATTTTCAAAAATTAAAGAAAAGTATTATTAATGCTCAACTTAATTATTTAAATAATGCTCCAGCTTTTATTCTTGATTTAGAAAAAAAAGAAGCAGTTGATATTTATAAAGCTTTAATTAATTTATCAAACGTTTCTTATATTCATCATTGTATTTCGAAACTTTCAAGTAATACTTTAGATAGACTTTTACAATTTATGGAAGAACGATTAAAAAATACACCTAGTCAAATTGATTTATTTATCGAAAAAGCTATTAAATTACATCTTAATCCGCCAAAAAGAATGCAATAAGCATTTTTTTTTATTTTTGTAATAAAGTTAATTAGGGGGTTATATGAAATTAATCAATTATATAAAAGGAATATTATTTTTTCTTGTTCCCTTTATAAGTTTATTATTTATCATAACAATTTTTTATTACTTTGACCTTTTAAGTAATCAAAGTATTAAATATTTTAAAATTATTATTCTTTTATTATCATGTCTTAGTGGAGGATTTTATATTGGGCGAAAAAGTCAAAACAAAGGATATTTAAATGGGATTATTTTAAGTGGAATTATATTAGCTTGTTTTTTTCTAATTAATTTGTTTTTAGGTGATTTAAAATGGCAAGTAATTATTTATTATTTAATTATTGTAATTACAACAACCATTGGCTCAATGATAGGAATTAATCAAAAAAAGTAAATATTTCACACAAAATTCATAAAAAATTAGTATAATATTACTTGGTGATTTTATGAATGTTTTAATTATTGATGACGAAGACTTAATTCGCGATGTTGTTAAAGAATACTGTTTAAATGAAAATTATAAAGTTTTTGAAGCTAGTAATGGTATTGAAGGTTTAGATATTCTTGAAAACGAAGATATTGATATAATTGTTTTAGATATTATGATGCCAAAAATGGATGGCTATACTTTTTTTTCGAAAATGAAAGAAAAATATAATATTCCAACGATTGTTTTAAGTGCCAGAGGAGAAGAATATGATAAATTATTTGGTTTTTCGGTAGGAATAGATGATTATTTAACTAAACCCTTCTCGCCAAGAGAATTAATTGCAAGAATTAAAGCTATTTTAAAAAGAAGTAAAAAAATTGAAAGTGATATATTTATTTATAAAGGAATAAAAGTTGATTTTAAAGGAAGAGTTTTATATATTGATAATAAAGAAGTAAATATTACTCCAAAAGAATTTGAACTTCTTAGTTTTTTTATAAAAAATCCCAATACTGCTATTACCAGAGAACAAATCTTAAATAAAGTTTGGGGCTATGATTACTTTGGGGATGATAGAACTATTGATACCCATATAAAGATATTAAGAAATAAAATGGGACCGTATCGTGATTTAATTGTTACGGTTCGCAGTATAGGATATAAATTTATTTATGAAGAATAAAAGTTTAATTTTAAAAATATTTTTATATCTTAGTATCTTCTCTTTCCTTATTTTATTTTTTATTTGGCTTTTACAAATTCTCCTTTTAAATAAATATTATGAATATTATAAAACTGAAGAATTATCAAATACTTTAAATTTAATTAAAAATAACTATAATAGTGATACTTTCTATAATACCTTAGAAAATGTAGCTTATAATACGGATTTTTGTATTGAAATTACTTCTGATAATGAAACAATTTATTCAAATATCAAAAATAATAAAGGTTGTATTGATTCAAATAGTAATGCTAGAGTTTTAAAAGAAAAATTAGAATTTATGAATAGTGATAAAGAATATTTTAAGTTAAAGATTGTCAATCCAACTTTTAATAATATGACTCTTCTTTATGGAGTTAAATTAGAAGATAGTGAATATGTCTTTTTAAATACTTCGTTAGAACCAATTGATACCACAATTGATGTTTTAAAAAATCAATTTATTTTTGTCTCTTTAATTGTTATTATTTTATCTATTATCATTGCTTATTTTATTTCTAGATCTTTAAGTAAACCAATAACTAAGTTAACTAATTCAGCTAAATCTTTATCAAATGGAAATTATAATGCCAATTTTAATGTTGATAGTGATATTTTAGAAATTCAAGAATTAGGCTCATCTTTGGATTATGCTAGAAACGTTATGAAAAAAACTGATGAATTAAGAAGGGATTTATTAAGTAATGTTTCCCATGATTTAAAAACACCTCTTACGATGATTAAAGCTTATGCAGAGATGGAAAGAGATTTAGATGTATCCAAAGAAAAACATGAAAATAATATGAATATTATGATTGAGGAAGTAGATAGATTAACTATTCTTGTTAATGATATTTTAAATTTATCAAAATTAGAAAGTAATATTGAAGAGTTAAAGATTGAAGAATTTGATTTAACTAAATTAATTAATACTATTGTTAATCGTTTTAAAATATTTTCTTATACGAAAAGTTATCAATTTATTTTAAATAATGAAGAAGAATTAATAATTAAAGCAGATAAACAAAAAATGGAACAAGTTATTTATAATTTAATTGGCAATGCTATTAATTATACAGGTGAAAATAAACTAATTTATATAAACGTTTTAAACAATAAAAGGAATATTCGCGTTGAAATAAAAGATACAGGAAAAGGTATTAAAAAGGAAGAAATTGATAAAGTATGGGATAAATATTATAAGAGTGAAAAGAAATATAAAAGGCAAACAATTGGAACAGGTATTGGTTTATCAATTGTTAAAAATATTTTTATTCTTCATGGTTTTAAATATGGTATCATCTCAAAAGAAAATGAAGGCAGTACCTTCTGGTTTGAAATACCAAAGGTTAAAAAAACAGGATCTAAATAAGATTCTGTTTTATGAGAGTGTAAAATAAAGTGTGTAAGTAAAAAAAACTACACACTTTTATGATGTGATAAAATATAAGAAAGAGGTAAA
>CALVOW010000034.1 GCA_944350445.1 uncultured Bacilli bacterium
TGTTTAAATAATGGATTTAATAAACTAGGAGATTGTATCTTAGTATCGGAACATCAAACGGATAATGTAGAAACAGCTAAGACCCAAATAGCTGATAAAGGTTATCCAAACTTAAATGATACAGCCCCAAGTTATACATATGTTGAACAAGTAACGCCAAATGTCGAGAATGTTTATACACTTCCAAGTGGATATAAATATCGTTTATATACTGATTATAGTTTTAATGAAACAACGGGAACTTTTACTTTAACTGGTATCAATGTAACAGATACATTAAGTGATACTTATTTAAATTACTATACATGTGGAAATGCAACTTCTTGTTCCACTCTGTATAAAATCTTAGGAACTGATGTAAATACCCAAACTATAACTTTGGCTGATGTATATACTTATAAAATAGCGAGTACTATTCGAAGTGAAGTTGGTCTATATGCCGTGGAAGATGACTATGGAACTTCTTATATTTACCGAGGAGATGTGAAAAATAACAATGTCTACTTTGGAGGTTTCTATTGGAAAATCATTCGGATGAATGGAGATGGTTCCATTCGGATGATTTATAGTGGAACCACTCCTGATGCGACGAGAAATGCGACTAGTATCAATAATACAACTTATCCATATAACAATAATTCTTCTGATCCAACGTATGTTGGATATATGTATGGTAAGGACTTTTCGCTCCATAATAGCATTGAGACTACTTTAAGT
Source organism: uncultured Bacilli bacterium (assembly GCA_944350445.1). Taxonomy (GTDB): domain Bacteria; phylum Bacillota_I; class Bacilli_A; order RF39; family UBA660; genus RUG591. Next base: position 718 of record CALVOW010000034.1, read on the forward strand.
TATATACAACCTATAACTAAATACTATTTTGGCTCAAGTTATGAATTTGATGAAGAAACAAAAACATTTAAATTGACTGGTAATATTATCAATGGAACATTTACAGAGATGCAGGATAAATTTGCTGATTATCCTTATACTTGCTGTAATACAAATAGTACAGATTCTTGTCAAGTAATGATAAAAGTCAATAGTTATGTAAATGAAACCCAAGTAAAAGCTCAATATATTTCCTATTCTTCGAATAGTTATGAAAACACATTAACGAATGAGAATGATAGTGATATAAAAAAAAACTTAGATAGTTGGTATGGTACTAATATTGTAGGTCAAAGTGATAGTGAAGGAAATTTACTAACAAATTATATAGTAGATGGAACATTCTGCAATGATAGAATTTTATCAAGTACAACAGCTGGGAATGGATATAGTCTAGCACCAGCAACCTTTTATTCTACTTATAAGAGGTTAAGACAAGATAGTAATAAAACGGCGACGTTAAAATGTAGTCAAGATAGTGATAGATTTTCAACGACAACCAGTCGTGGGAATGGCGATTTAACCTATCCCGTAGCTTTAATAACGGCTGATGAAGTAGCCTTAGCTGGCGGACATGATGCCTTAAAAAATGAAGAATATTATTTAAGAACAAATGGTTATTATTGGACTATGACTCCAACATTTTCTGAAAAATTTTCACACATATTTTTGGTATATTTTGATGGAAGCATTACACCAGATTTTGCAGTATATGGCTCTTTTGGTATAAGACCAGTCATCAATATTCGTTCAGATGTCTTAATATCTCAAGGAGATGGAACAAGTGAAAATCCCTTTATCTTACAATTGGCTTAAAACTTATAATTTATAATAAAATTAAAAAAATACTTGCCAAAATCAAAAAAAATTGCTAATATTAACGTATAAATCTTGTGATGGGGAATATTATAAAATGTGTTTTCAAAGTGAGCTTGGTAGAGTGTGAACAAGTGTTAAGACTTTATAATTCCTACCCCAAAGAAAGAGAATATAGAAATATATTTCGGTTTAAACCGTTATTTAATTAAGTAAAAAAAAGGATGGTACCGTCGCTTTGACTCCTCGTACTATTCTTTTTTATTTTATATTAAGGAGGAAAATATGGCAAATAAGAAAATTACAAGTCGTGATGTTGATTTTGCAAAATGGTACACAGATGTTGTAACGGCTGCTAATTTAGCAAGTTATACAAGTGTAAAGGGATGTATTGCTATTTTACCGAATGGTTATGCTATTTGGGAAAAAATGCAAGCAATTCTTGATAAAAAATTCAAAGAATTAGGGCATGTTAATGTGCAATTACCGCTTTTAATTCCTGAAAATCTTCTAAAAAAAGAAAGTGAGTTAGTTGAAGGTTTTGCTCCCGAAGTAGCTTGGGTTACAATGGGTGGTAAAAAAGAATTAGAAGAAAGACTTTGTATTCGTCCAACAAGTGAAACTATGTTTAGTGATTATTATGCTTCGCATGTAAAATCATATAAAGATTTACCACTTTTATATAATCAGTGGTGTAATGTTTTAAGATGGGAAAAAGAAACAAGGCCATTTCTTCGTAGTCGCGAATTTTTATGGCAAGAGGGTCATACTATCCATGCTACAAAGGAAGAAGCTGAAGCGGAAACAAAGCAGATGATTGAAGTTTATAAATGGTTTCATCATGAAATTTTAGCCATTCCAAGTATTACGGGTTTAAAAACTGACAAAGAAAAATTTGCTGGAGCTGAATATACGCTAACTAATGAAGCTTTAATGTATAATGGCGTTAGTTTACAAGCAGGTACAAGTCATTATTTTGGTCAAAAGTTTTCCAAAGCCTATGGAATTAAATATGCTAGTAAAGACAATCGCGAAGAATATGTTTATCAAACTTCTTGGGGTACTACAACAAGAATGATTGGAGGACTTATCATGGTTCATAGTGATGATAAAGGATTAGTATTACCACCAAGAATTGCTCCACGTCAAGTTGTAATTATTCCGATTGGTTTCCAAGAAAAAGTATTAGAACTTGCCAAAGAAATTAATGAAAAATTAAATCAAAACGATATTGTATCTTATATAGATACTTCTGAAAAATCACCTGGTTTTAAATTTGCTGAAGCTGAGGTTAATGGTATTCCTCTTCGTTTTGAAATTGGGGAAAGGGATTTAGAAAATAAAAAAATTACAATTGTAAGACGTGATACAAGTGAAAAAGTATTAGTTGAAATTGATACAGACATTGTAACATTTACCAAAGACTTATTAGAAACTATGCAACGTGACATGTATCAAAAAGCTCTTACTCGCCGCGAAGAATTAACTTTTACGGCTAAAAATTTAGATGATGTAAAAGCTATTATGGATAAACAGACCGGTTTTATTCATGCTGACTGGTGTGGTTCTTTAAAATGTGAAGAAAAAATGAAAGAAATTAAAGGTTTAAAATCACGTTGTATTTTAGAAAATCAGGATTTATTAACTGGTAAATGTGTTGTTTGTGGCAATCCTGCTAAACATCTAGTTGTTTGGGGAAATCAATATTAATGGAAATATTACTTGTAACTAATAATAAAGACCACTTAAATTCTTTTAAAAAATTTCAAAACGAAAATATTATTCTAAAACCAGTAAGTTTAAATCAAGATGAAGAAGATAACTCAAAAACTACACTTATTAAAAAAGCTCTTAAAGCTTTTGAAACTTTTAGAAAGCCCTTGATTGTTATTAATTCTAATTCTTTAAATGAAGAAATATTGATTTATATAGATCAATATGGTTATTTAGTTTATGAAAAGAATATTTATGAAAAACTTCTTAATTTTTTAAAAAAACGTAAAGTTGCGCGGGGAATAACTTTTATTGATGATAAGGTTTTGCTTTTAAAAAGAGTTCGTCGAGATGGCGAAAAAATACTAAACTATTATGCAATTCCCGGGGGTGGAGTAGAAAAAGATGAAACCAATGAAGTAGCTTGTTTAAGAGAAATCGAAGAAGAAACAAGTATTAAAGCCTCAATTAACGCTTATCTTGATTTTGAAGAATATGAACAAGGAGTTTGTTATTACTTTTTAACTAATTATTTAAGTGGTATTCCTTGTTTAGGTGGTGAAGAAAAAATAAAAAATTCTCCTGATAATTCCTATGAAGTAAAGTTAGTTGCTTTAAAAGAATTAGATAAAATTATGATATATGGAATAGGTATAGATATGATTAAAAAAGCTTATAAAAGATACAAGGTTTAGTATCTTTTTTTTAAGTTTTTACATATAATTTATTAGGTGGTTTTATGTCGAAGATAGAGTTTAAAGAGTTTGTAAAAAAGAATACTAATTTAATTAGTTATGTTGAATCTGGAAAAACAAGCTGGCAAAAATTATATGAATTATACGATTTATATGGGGAATCAAACGAGGTTTGGAATAAATATAAAATAAATAGTAATTCGGAAAATAAATCTTTGAATGATAATAGATCAACTAATGGTTTTAATTCTAATTCTTTTAAAGAATTATTAAATTTAGTTAAAGGTGTTGATTTAAATACTGTACAAAAAGGATTAAGTAGTTTAGATAAGGCCATTGAAGCTTTTAAAGGAATTATTCCTGATAAAACTAGTAGTGTAAGTAATGTTTATGAACCACGTCCAACTTATAAATATTTTGAGGATTAATATGAGTATAGAATGTCAATTTTATTTGCAAAAAAATCCTAATTTAGTAAGATTTTTGCATGAAAATCCGAGATTTTATAAATTTTTAAATCGAGATGCAAATTTTATATTTGAAATGGAGAAAATGATGAAAGAAAAATATAAGTTAACTATACCTGATAAAATAGAAAAATTTAAAGATAAATTAGATATGTTAAATACTTTTATTGATATTTTAAATTAAATTCGTTATAATTAAAATGTGATCTTATGAAATATAATGAATTAATTAATGAACTATTAGATTTACTAGATAAAAACGAAGATATAATAAAGATTAAAAAGATTAAGAAAGAACTTCAAGAAGATAAAAATCTAATTAAACAAATTCAAGAATATCAACTAACAAAAGATATTAATTTAAAAAAAGAATTATACCAAAATTCAACTTATCAAGAATATTTACAAGCTGAGACTAATATAAATTATTTAATTTTGACTATTAAAAAAGCTTGGCAAATTTTCTCTAATAGGAAGTGTTAAAATGAAAATTATAAGTGGCGAGTTTAAAGGGAGAAATATAGAAGGTTATCAAATAATCGGAACAAGACCAACTATGGATCGGGTAAAAGAAAGTATTTTTGCAATGATTCAAGATAATATTAAAAATAGCTTAGTTTTAGATTTATTTGCTGGCAGTGGTAATTATGGAATTGAATCTCTTAGTAATTATGCTAAATTTGTATATTTTAATGATAAAAATAAAGAAGCTGTTAAAGTTATTAAGAAAAATTTAGAAACTTTTCATATTGAAAATAAAGCTATTGTTTATAATTTTGATTATAAAAAATGTTTAAATGTTTTAAAAAAAGAATGTAAAAAATTTGATCTTATTTTTCTAGATCCGCCATATTCTTTACATGTAATTGAAGAAATTATAATTTTTATTTTAGAAAATGATTTATTAAAACCTAAGGGAATAATTGTCTCAGAATTTCAAGGAGACAAATTAAAGGATAAATATTTAAATTTAAAAAAAATTAAAGAAAGAACTTATGGTCTTAAAACGGTTTATATTTATAAAATGGAGAGTATATGAAGATAAATAAAAAAGGATTTGCAATTTCAACGATGCTTTATGGTTTAATTTTTATAACGATTGCTATTTTTTATATGATTATTAATATTGTTAGTGATAGAAATCAAACCAATACCCAGTTTGTTAATGAGGTTCGCGAAGAGTTGAGTGTTTTAGTTGAATAGAATAGGAGTCTTAAAAAAAGACTTTTTTTTATGATTAAATCGCCTAAGTGAAGTATTTATTTTTACATAAAATACATTGGTGATTTTATGTATTTAAAAGACGTATTTAAGACAAAAAAGAATATTTCTTTTAAGAAAATTGTTTTAAATTCTAAGGATATTCAAAAGGGTGATTTGTTTATCCCGTTTGGGGGAATTGTGGATCGTAATACTTTTATTTTGGATGCCTTAGATAAAAAATGTAGTTGTATTATAACTGATAAGAAAATTCACCATGAAAAAATATTTTATACCAAAAATTTAGAAACAGAAATTATTGCCATTTTTAATAAATATTATAATTATCCTTTAAAAGATATAAAGCTAATTGGGATAACTGGAACCGATGGTAAAACAACTATGTCTAGTATTTTAAGTAATTTACTTAATTGTCCAAATATTGGGACTAATGGTTTTTTAATCGAAAATAAAGTTTATCCACTTTCAAATACAACACCACCCTTAGATATTTTATATAATTGTTTTGATATGATTCGAAATAAGCACTTTAAAAATGTGGTTATGGAAGTATCTAGTGAGGCTTATTTAACTAAAAGAATAGGAGCCCTTCCCTTTGATGTTGCTATTTTTACAAATATTACGAAAGAACATTTAGATAAACATAAAACGTTTGCTAATTATTTAAATTGTAAATTACAATTAATTAAAAATAGTAAAATAGCTATTTTAAATAAAGATAGTAAATATTATTATTATTTTAAAGATAATGCCAATTGTAGTTATTCTTATGGATTTAAAAAAGGATCAGATTTAAGAATTTTATATTATAAGTTGTATTTTGATAAAACTTTTATTTGTTTTAAATATAAAAATAAAAAATATAAATTAGTTTATCCCTTACTTGGAAAATTTAATGTTTATAATACATCGGCTGCTATTTTAACAATGCTTACACTTGGTTTTTCCATGGAAGAAATTTTTTTAAGGTTTAAAAATTTAAAACAAGTACCTGGTCGGATGGAAATAATAAAAAATAAAAATTATTTTACTGTTTTAGATTATGCTCATACAACTAATGCTACTTATAATGTTTTAAAGTTTTTTAAAAAGTTTAATAAAAATATTATAACTGTTGTGGGTTGTGCAGGGGAACGTTATAAAGAAAAAAGAAAAGAAATAGGTAATTTAGTTTTAAAATATTCAAAATTTGTGATTTTTACAAGTGATGATCCAAGGTATGAAGATCCTTTGGATATAATTGCAGAAATGATAGGAAAAAGTAAAAAGACAAATTATATTTCTATATTAGATCGAAAAAAAGCTTTAGAAGTTGCCTTTTTAATCTCGGAAGTTAATGATTTACTTTTAATTCTTGGAAAAGGTCGAGATAATTATATGTTAATTAAAGATAAAAAAATAAAATATAGTGACTATGACGAAATTATAGCTTTATTAAAAGAAAATTAATTTAAAAGTAAATGCTTAAAAGGTGTTATAAAAAAAATATATTTATATCAAAGTCTATTTTAAGATAATTTTTTCATAGAAAATTTCATAAATACGACTTTTTTTTCTTTTCTTTTTATAGTATAATATATTCTATAATGGAGGAGTAAAATGATAATTCGCAAGCCCTATGCTTTTTTAATTAAATATTTTAAAATAATTCATATTATTCTTTTTATTAGTATGACCTTTTTACTTTTTAAAACGAGAAATATTTATATGTTTTTTCGTGAATATCTACTTACAGGAACATATATCTATACCGAAAATATGGTTTTTCAATATGTTAGTATTCCGATGATATTAATTACTATTTTATTAGTTGCTATTTTACTTTTAATTTATTTTTTAATGCGACAAAAACAAAAACCAGTATTCTATTATTTATCTTCTGTTATTTTTTATTTTATTACTTTTATTTCTTTTTTAGTTTTTTTAAATTTTTTCAATAATTTAGAATTTCGATCATATTCAAATCAAGTTTTAGTAATATTTCGTGATTTAACAATGGTTTTGTATTATCTAAATTACTTATTTTTAGCTGTTGCCTTTGCAAGAGGTTTTGGATTTAATGTTAAAAAATTTAATTTTGAACGTGATATTAAAGAATTAGATATAACCGAAGCTGATCGCGAAGAAATTGAAGTAGGTAGTAAACTTGATTATGATAATGTTTTTAACTTTTTCAGAAGACATATAAGGCAATTAAAATACTATTTTAAAGAAAATTCTTTTGTTTTTATAGTGTTTTTAGTAATTGTTGTTTTAGGTGGTTCTGCTTACATAACTTTAGATAAATTAGTCTTTAATAAAACTTATCAAGAAATGGAAACAATTGTTTTAAATGATATTTCCTATACTGTCTATAATTCTTATATTACAAATAAAGATAGATATGGTGAATATGTTAAAAATAAAGATACATATTATTTAATTATAGATTTTAATGTTTCTAATCAAACTGATAATAATTTAAAATTAACAGTTAAAAATTATCGTATTAAAATAGGTGATAGTTATTATTATCCAAAAAGTAATATAAGAAGTAAATTTGCTGATTTAGGAACGGTTTATACTAGTCAAAATATAGGTCAAAATAATAGTAATCGTTATATTTTAGTTTTTGAAATAGGGGATTATAATAATCAAAAAATCACATTTCAACTTTATTATGGAAAAAAAGTTTCTGATACTGATGCAACATTATATTATAAAGATATAAGTTTAAATCCTAATACTTTTCCAGAAATCTCACTTGGTAGTTATCAACTTACAGATAGTGTTAATTTAGAAAATACTTTTTTAAAAACAAGTGATTTTTCAATTAATAGTTATGAAGTTTTAGATATTTTTAATTATACTTATACAAGATGTGATAATCAAACAGCAGATGGAGTGTGTACAGATTATAATGCAAGTGTTACTCCCAGTATTGGTAAAAAAATATTAAAAATAGAATATACAAATATTGATGATAATCAAAAAGTTTTTAATTATTTAAATATAGAATATCAAATAAATGGAAAAACAAATATTGTAAGATCTAATTCTTTAGAAAATGTTACTCCAGATAATTGTGAGGAGAATATTTTCTTAGTTGAAATTCCAAGTAGTATTAATTTAACTGATGGAAAATTTGTATTTGAAGCAAGAAATGTTTTGTTTGAATATATATTATAAATATATTGTTAGGTAAGGTGTTTATGAAAAATAGAAAAGGATTTACATTAGTAGAATTAATAGGAGTAATAGTAATATTAGGTATAGTTTTAGGCCTAGTAAGTATTGCTTTTGTAAGTATTAATAATCACATTAAAACGACATATTATAAAGAAATTGAAACAGTTTTATTACAAACTGCCGGAGAGTATTATACTTATAATCAGGGCGAAGCTCCAAAAGTATTTGGTAGTAATGCGGAAGTTAGTATTGAAACATTAGTAAATGGCAAATATGTTGAAGAAGTAAAAGACCGAAATGGAAATGATTGTACTGGAAGTGTAGTAGCATATAAAAACAGTTATGATCGAACAAATTATTATGTTTGTTTAAAATGTAGTGACTATGAAACTGATAATGCTGCTTGTCGAGGAGAAGTAGATTATTCATTGCAAATGACAGCTACTATAAGCGATACAACTACACTGTATCAAGAAGGAAGTTTTGTCAAAGATTATGTAACTTTAACATTTAGAACTTTTAATGATGTAAAGGAAATTCATATTGAAGATGAAAATGGTGAAGAAGTTAAAACTTGTAACTTTGAAATAGAAAATGATATAGCAAGTTGTAAAATTCAAATAGATCAATCAGGTGAATACACAGCTTATGGAACATCTGAAAATGGGGCTAAGACTGATGAAAAAGAAATAGCTATTAAAATTGATAAACAAAGTCCAAGTTTTGATATATATGAAAATGGGGTATTAATTACTGATAACCAATCAAAAGATGCAACAAATGGCAATATAGATTTAGAAATAAATGTTTTAAATATAAAAGATTTAGAAAGTGGTATTAAAAGTATTCGCTATAGTTTTGAAAAAGATGAGGCTAATTTTCAAACTGTAACAACTCCAAGAGAAGAATTTACAATTGCCAAAAATCTAGAAATTGGTAAATATACTTTAATCGTTGAAATAGAAGATAATGTAGGTAATAAAGAAACAAAAACAATTGAATATGAAGTCTATGAAAGAGTAAGTATTCCAATTGGCGATGTCTATTGTAATGATTTAACATATAATGGAGAAGAACAAGAATTAACCAAAACAGCGGGAACTGGTTTTACATTTATAAATAATAGAGGAACAAATGCTGGAAGTTATACAGTAAGAGCAAGGTTAAACGAGAATTATCATTGGAGTGATGGCACGAATACTGATAAAACTTTTACCTGTGAAATTAAGAAAGCAACGCCAACTTTAACATTAAGTGCTACAAGCGGAACTGTTAATCCCGGATTAACAGTAACCTTTACCGAAAGAGCTAATGTTGCTGGAAGTTTTACTAATATATCAAGCAATACTAGTGTTGCCACAGTAAGTCCAGCAAGTTTAACAAATGTAACTGCTAATACAGCTAGAACGGTAACTGTAACTGGTGTTAGTCATGGAACTAGTACGATAACTGTAACTTTCACGCCAACTGATACAACTAATTATAATACAAGAACAGCAACTTATACGGTAACTGGCTATTATAATGAAGCAACAGTTGGAAGTTGTAATAATTTAACTTATAATGGGGTCAGTCAAACTTTAGCTAGTGGTGGAGATAATGTAACATATAA
>CALVOW010000035.1 GCA_944350445.1 uncultured Bacilli bacterium
GGACAGGTTATGTTGGACTACCAAGATATGGGGAAATGTTTGCAAGCCAACAAGGAAGCGGTTATTCTACGTCAGAAGATATGTGGTTAATAACTCCATATTCTTCCTCGTTCGTCTGGTTCGTCTATTTCAGCGGCGGCGCTAGGTACAGCAGTCCGTCGAGTAGCGCGCGCGTGGCTCGTCCATCCATCAATCTGTTATCAGCGGTTAAGATAACAGGGGGAACAGGTCTTAAAAATGATCCATTTGAGATTAGTTTATAATATATTAATTATTTAGAAAGTGATTTACTTATATAGACAAATCACTTTTTTTCGACTATAATATTGATTGTTAAAGTTAGTAGGTGAAATGTATGTATAATTATATTATTGGGAAAATTACAGTGATTGATAGTGATAGTATAACCATTGAAAATAATGGGATAGGTTATTTAATTCATACGCCCAATCCTTATGCTTTTAAAGAGGGTGAAGAATATAAAGTATATTTATATCAACAAATTAAAGAAGATGAACATCTTTTATTTGGGTTTAAAAGTATTGGGGAAAAAGAATTGTTTTTAAAACTTATTAATGTTAAAGGGTTAGGACCGAAAATGGCGTTACCAATAATTGCTATGGGAAGTATTACGGGAATTGCTGATGCTATTAATCGAGAAAATATTTTATATTTAAAAAAATTTCCGAAAATTGGTGATAAGTTAGCTCGGCAAATGATTCTTGACTTGAAAGGTAAATTACAAATTACTGGTGAGTCTACTGAGTCAGTTAGTGATGAAGTGTATGATGCTTTACTTGCTCTTGGTTATAAAGACCGCGATGTTAAGAATGTTATTGGACGAGTTAATAAAGAAAATAGTGTTGAGGAACAAATTAAAGAGGCTCTTCGTTTAATGATAAAATAAATTAATAAATAAAAATAGGAGGGATTATGAAAAGATTGATAGATAGTGAAGAAGATAATGAAGATATACAACTAGAATCTAGTATAAGACCTTCTAGTATTTCCGAATACATTGGACAAAGTGAAGTAAAAGAAAATATTAAAGTTTTTATTGAAGCTGCTCTAATTCGGGATGAGCCTCTTGATCATGTTCTTTTATATGGTCCGCCTGGTCTTGGAAAAACAACTTTAGCGATGATTATTGCCAATGAACTTCATAAAAACATTAAAACAGCTAGTGGACCGTCAATTGAAAAACCTGGTGATTTAGCAGCTATTTTGTCTTCATTAGAACCAGGTGATGTTTTATTTATTGATGAGATTCATCGAATACCGAGATATATTGAAGAAATATTATATCCAGCGATGGAAGACTTTACTTTGGATATTGTGATTGGATCTGACTCTCAAGCGAGAAGTATTAAAATTGATTTACCACCTTTTACTTTAGTTGGAGCAACTACCAGAGCCGGTGATTTAACTAGTCCTCTTCGGGATCGGTTTGGAATTGTTTGTAAATTAAAATATTATACTAACGAAGAATTACAATTAATTGTTGAGAGAACAAGTCGAGTTTTAGAAATGCCAATTGATGCTGATGCGGCTTTAAGTTTAGCCAAAAGAAGTCGAGGAACGCCAAGAATTGCTAATCGTCTTTTTAAAAGAATTCGCGATTTTGCCTTAGTGGCAGGGGACAAAAAAATTGATTTAGAAACAGCTGAAAAAGCTTTAAATCGTTTAAAAGTAGATACATTTGGATTAGACGAGATTGATCATCAATATTTAGAATCTTTGATTCAAAAATTTAATGGGGGTCCTGTTGGTGTTGAGACTTTAGCCTCAAGTATTGGTGAAGAGGTAACAACTTTACTTGATGTTTGCGAACCGTTTTTACTGCAAAATGGTTTTATCAAAAGGACATCCCGAGGAAGAGTTGCAACTATGAAATCATACAAACATCTAGGAATTAATTATCAAGAGAATTTATTTATGTGAGGTTTTATGAAAGAAAAAGTTATAAGTATTCAAAGAGAAGAAAATACTAATAACAGAGGGATTTTTGGTAACTTAGAAAGAAAAAAATGTATTGTTACTTTTTTGGAGAATAATATTGAAAAGTATAAGACTTGTTATTTAGATACTACTGAGATTTTAGATTATATTTCGGAATATATGACGTATTTAAATGAAAAATTAGCAAGAACAACAAAAAAAAGTTTAGAAGGAACTTGGAAAAAAAGATTAAAATATAATTTAATAGCCTCACCTGTTTATTTAATAGCTTTTATCATGTTTTTTGCATCTTTAACACCTAATCCGGTTTTAGAACTTTTAATACAATCACTCGGAATAATTGTAGGTGGCGCTAGTGCTGCTTATGTTAATGACAGAAAAAAGTATATTCCGCCTAAAATTATTAATGAATTAAAAGATTTAGAAAACTTATTAAAAGAAAGTCAAGAACTAGAAATTGATGCCAAAGAAGCTGTTAAAAATAAAGGAGATGATGATTTAAAACGAGCTAAAATTGTATCTGATGCTATGCGAAGAAAAAATGAAATGCGTAATAGAGCTCGTAATTTAGAACTTGAAAATTTTCGAAACCGTGTTGAAAGAAAACTTCATGATGAAAAAATGAAAGAATATCGAGGAGGACGACCTGAACCAGAGATTCCAGAGTATTTAAGAAGGAAGAGGTGATAATATGAAAGTAAGTGATTTTGATTATCCTTTGGATGAATCTTTAATTGCGCAAACGCCACTTACTAAACGTGATGAATCAAAATTAATGATTTTAAATCGTAAAACAGGAGCTATCAAACATCAAAAATTTTATGAAATTATTGATTATTTAAATCAAGGAGATGCTTTAGTTTTAAACGATACAAAAGTAATTCCCGCACGACTTATTGGAATTAAGGAAGAAACTAAGGCAGGAATTGAAATTTTACTTTTAAATGATATAGGAGATGATACTTGGTCTTGTCTTGTAAAACCAGCCAAAAGAATTAAAGTCGGAAGTATGGTATCATTTGGTGATGGCTTGTTAAAAGCACGTTGCGTGAAGGAAGAAGCAGATGGGATTAGGCAATTTAAATTAATTTATCAAGGTATATTAATGGAAATTTTGGATAAACTGGGAAATATGCCACTTCCTCCATATATCCATGAAAAATTAGAAAATAAAGATCGCTATCAAACGGTTTATGCTAAAAATATTGGCTCGGCAGCCGCTCCAACCGCTGGACTTCATTTTACGAAAGAGTTACTTCAAAAAATTCACGATAAAGGTATAGAGATTTTATTTATTACTCTTCATGTTGGCCTTGGTACTTTTCGACCTGTGATGGTTGATGATGTTAAAGATCATGAAATGCATAGTGAATATTATTCAATGAATAAAGATACAGCTTTAAAATTAAATGAAATTAAAAAAAATGGTGGACGAATTATTGCCGTTGGAACTACTTCAACGAGGACTTTGGAAACAATAATGACCAAATATGGTGAATTTAAAGAGTGTTATGGAAATACGAATATTTTTATTTATCCAGGATATAAATTTAAAGCAATTGATGGTTTAATTACGAATTTTCATTTACCAAAGTCAACGCTAGTTATGTTAGTTAGCGCTTTTTCTAAAAAAGAATATATTATAAATGCCTATATGATAGCTCAAAAGGAAAAATATCGCTTCTTTTCTTTTGGAGATGCTATGTTTATAGTTTAGGAGGTCATATGAAAGATAAAAATGAAAAAATTGATTATAAAACTTTAAATGAAGTTTTAAGATCGGGAAATATTTTATTAAAAATATTTTTAACAGTCTCAATTTTATCAATTATTGTTTTAATTATTTATTTATTAGATGCAACAAGTGTTTTAGTAACAATTGGTCATGTTCTAGGAATTTTATCCCCACTTTTTATTGGTTTATTTCTAGCTTGGCTTTTAGAACCAGCTATTAATTACTTTGTAAAAAATAAAGTTAATCGAAAACTGGCAACGGTTGTTGTTTATTTAATTTTAATTTTCTTAATTATCTTAATTTTAGCTTTAATTGTTCCAGAATTTATTTCCCAGTTAAATGAATTAATTAAAAAAATACCAGATTTTTTAGCTTCAATTAATAATTTTATTGATGATTTGTTTCAAAACTTTTCTTCTGGCGATTTTGATTTAACGGGAATGAAAGATAATTTAATAAAATCTATTAATGATTATGTTAATAATTTAACTAGTAATAATTTAACTGGAGTTGTTGATAAAGTTGGTTCGTCAATTAAAACTTTAATGGATATTTTCTTAGGTTTATTAATTGCCTTTTACTTATCACTTGATTTTCGGAAAGTAAACAAGTATTTAAATATAATTGTTCCTAAAAAATATCATGAAGAGTTAAATGAAATAAAACATTCTTTAAATGAAATGCTTCGAAGTTATGTGAATGGAACTTTATTATCTTGTTTATTTGTAATGATTTTATCACTTATCGGCTTTTTAATTGCTGGTATATCTTCACCATTATTGTTTGCAATTTTTTGTGCTATTACCAATATTATTCCATATTTTGGTCCATATATTGGAGGAATTCCTGTTGTTATAGTTGGCTTTGCAATTAATCCGGTTACAGGTATAATTTGTCTTATAACGGTTGTTTTAGTACAATTTTTAGAGGGAAATATTTTACATCCTTTAATTGTTGGAAAAGCTGTTTCTCTTCATCCAATTACCATGATGTTAAGTTTACTTGTTTTTCAATATTTCTTTGGTATTTTAGGAATGATTTTAGCTGCTCCAATTGTAGCAACTTTGAAAATTCTTTATAATTTTTTAGAAAATAAATATCATTTTATGAATAAAATTACAAATTAAAATATAATATAAAAGGTAGGTTATTTATGAAAAAAAATAATGTATTAAGTTATGTTGGTGGTTTTGTAGGAGCCCTTATTGGAACAATTCCTTGGGTTTTGATGTATGTTTATGGAAATTATATCGTTTCGCTTTTAGCTTTTGTGATTGCTTTTTGTTCGTTTAAAGGTTACACCTTATTAGGTGGCAAGAAGCAAAAAAACACTTGGTTAGTTATTAGTGCTTTTTCAATTATAGCAGTTACTATCTCAACTTTTGTAACGATTCCTATTGTTTTAAATTTTGATAATGGTCTTGGTTTATCATTTGCATCGTTTCTTGATTTATATGAAAATGAAGAATTTGTCAGAGCTTTGCTTGGTGATTATGTTGTTTCTTTAATATTTGCAATTTTAGGAATTAGTATTATAATACCAAAAATTAAAAATGATTTAGATCAAGAAACGGAATCTAAAAAATATAGTGAAGAAGATATAAAAAAAGTTATGGATATATTTAAAAATCATCAAGCTCTTAACAAACAAAGTGCCATTTCAAAAAGCGAATTAGCTAAAGAAATAGATATTGTTGCTAATAAAGAATTACTAGCTAATTTAAAAAGAAGAAGAATTATTGTTGGAAATCAAAAAATGTATTTAGATGAGAAAGCTTATACCGATATAGAATATTCCAATAAAGTTATAAAAAAACATACAATTAAAGTAGTTATATTATCTATTCTTATTGCTTTATTAGTTTTATTTGTTTTAATTTTAGCAATTCCTGAAGAATATTTAGAATCTGATAATAACTCTAATAATAACAATAACAATTCAAGTGAAAATAATCAAACTAATAATGGTTATACGGAATATGAAATCTTAAATTATGCTACTTATCAATTACCAGAATATTTAGTTGTTTATGAAGATAATACTGATAATTCTTATTATGAAGAAAATGCATTTTATTCAATTACTTATACACCTTTAAAAACATATCGTGATGATCCGGTTTTTGATACAGTTTTTGTTGATTATATCCCAGATTATTATTACGATGATTTTGCGGAATATCGTGAATATATTTTTGAATCAAGCGATGATGAATATCAAGTTTTAGAAGTAAATCTCCTAGAAGATTTATATGATTATGAAGTAATTGAAATTAAAGCCGAGAGTAGTAGTGGCCGACTTTATTATGATTATTATCTATACTATAACAATGATAGTCTATTCTTTGAATTTATTAGTGGTATTGATTATGATATTGATAAATTTCAAGAAGAAATTGCTAATACTTTGAAATCAGCTGAATTTTTAGATAATTTAAATTTACAACAATCATAAAAATTTTTAACTTTGAAGATAGCTAGGCTATCTTTTCTTTTTTTTCTTTTTCTGCTATAATAATTTTAAGAATAAAATATGATTAATAGTAGGTGTTAGTAGTATGAAGTTTAATAAAAAGTTTTTTCAAAAATTTATTTATCTTTTATTTCTTTTTTTTGTTAGTGCTATTCTTGGGGGAATGATGGAGACTATATATGTCTTTCTATTGTTTCAAAAATTTGATATAGGGGGATTTATGTATGGACCATGGCGACCTATTTATGGCTTTGGTTGTTTACTTTTATACTTCATTACCAGGAAAGTTAAAGGTGGCAACTTAGCAATTTTTTTCCAATGTTTTTTTATTTGTTCCATATTTGAATATTTATCTTCTTATTTTTTAGAATTAATTTTTAATCGAACTTGGTGGGATTATAGTCATCTCTTCTTAAATTTAAATGGGAGAATTTGCTTGTATCATTCGCTTATTTGGGGCTCTCTTGGTATTTTATTTTTAAAATATATTGAACCATTTTTATTAAAAATATTTCAAAAAATTGATTTTAAAAAAATGACTATCTTTATTACAATTTTATTTTTCTTATATCAAATAGATGGTTTATTTTCTTGGCTTCGAAATATTAAATAATAAATAGAAAGGAGTAGTAAAATGTTAGAAGAAATAGAAAAACTAAAAAAAATTGAATTACATGTTCATTTAGATGGGTCAGTATCCCTTGATTTAGCTAGTAAATTAACAAATTTGCCAATTTTAAAAATAAAAGATAAAATGGTTGCCAAAGATAAATGTCTGGATTTAGGAGAATATTTATTAATGTTTGATTTACCAAATTCTTTTATGCAGACGAAAGAAAATTTAAAATTAATAGCTACGGATTTAGTAAATAGATTAGAACAAGAAAATGTTATTTATGCGGAAATTAGGTTTGCTCCTGTGTTACATACGAAAAAAGGTCTTACTCAAGAAGAAGTAGTTTCAGCTGTATTAGAAGGTTTAAAAGAAAATAAAAAAGTAAAAACTAATTTAATTTTATCACTTATGCGAGGATTTAGTCGGCAAGATAATTTAAAAACCATAGAAGTTGCTTATCTTTATTTAGGAAAAGGGGTTGTAGCTATTGATTTAGCTGGCGATGAGAAAAAATATAAATTAAAAGAATATAAAGAATTATTTTTATTTGCTAAAAAGAAAAAAATTCCTTTTACAATTCATGCTGGAGAAGTGGATTATAAAGATTTAAAAGATGCTATTAATCTAGGGGTTAAAAGGATTGGCCATGGTGTAAAATGTGTTGATAAAAAAGGATTAAAAGATTTAATTTTAAGAAAAAATATTTTATTAGAAATATGTCCAACCAGTAATATTCAAACTAATGCTTTTCCTTCTTTAAAAGAACATCCTGTATATCTGTTATATAAAGAAAATTTTAATATTTCCATAAATACGGATAATAGAACTGTTTCTAATACAACTTTGAATCAAGAATATTTAAAACTAATGAAAACATTTCCTTTTACTAAAGAAGATTTTTTAAAAATGAATTTAAATAGTGTTAATTATACATTTTTAACCCCTCTTGAAAAAATAGAATTATTAGAAAAATTAAAATAGTATTTTGGGAGGAATTATGATTTATTATCCAGAGCCAATCAAAAAGAATGATATATTTGGGGTTGTGGCAACTTCTAGTGGTCTTTCCTTAGAATGGTATCAAAAAAGATTAGATAAGGCTTATTTAAATTTAAAAAAACTAGGATATATTTGTTATGAAACTAAAAGTGTTCGTTGTAATTTTCAGTTTGTAAGTAATACCAAAGAAGCAAGGGCTAAGGAATTTTTAGATTTGTGGCAAGATGAGAAAATTTCTGTGATTAGTCAAGTTTATGGTGGAGAATTTTTAATGGAAATATTGCCATTTTTAGATGAAGATATTATTTTAAAACATAAACCTAAATGGGTAACTGGTTTTTCAGATTCTAGTTTATTGAATTATTATTTAACAACAAAGTATAATATAGCAACATTAACAACAGCTAATATTATCCATTTTGGAGCTCATAAATTAGATAAGTCTTTACTTGATCAATTGGCAATCCTCCAAACTAAAAAAAGTAGACAAGAAAGCTTTTCTTTTTATGAAAAAGAAAAAGCAAGAAAAGAAACAAACCCTTATAGTACTTATAATTTAGATACGAAAGTTGTTTATAAAAATTTATATTCGAAAAAAGAAGAAGTAATAACTGGTCGTGTAATTGGTGGTTGTATTGAAGCTTTAGCAACTATTATTGGAACTAAATATGATAATACAGTTTCTTTTTGTAGACAATTTGAAGAAGGAATGCTTTGGTATTTAGAAAATTTTGCTTCTGATCCTCTTACTTTATATAGAATTTTGTGGCAAATGAAAGAAGCTAATTGGTTTTTCAATTGCAATGGTTTTATTATTGGTCGAACTAGGGGAATTTTTCAAGTTGATGATTTTTCCTATTTAGATGCCTTGCATAAAATATTTGATGATATAAAGATTCCAGTTATTTATGATGTTGATATTGGCCATCTTCCTCCGATGTGGTCAATGGTTAATGGTAGTTTTGGGGAATTTCATTATAAAAATGGCAATGGTTATATAATTCAAGATTTAAAATAAAAAGACTTTCGAGAGTCTTTTTAAATTACTTTAAATTTGGAATAAATTGTTATATTTTAAACATTAGATACTTTAAAAACAGAAGCAAAAAAATTAACTCTGGAAATAGAGGTAGAACCGGTATAGAAAAATTGAATAGTAGTATTACTTGGAGCTTGGACAAGTATTCCATTTTCTATTGTAATATCACTGTTTGTAGCATTGGTATTATTAATTGATGTGTACCGGTCTTGGATTGCTCCTCCAATAATAGGAATTATCGTTCCTGATTGATTAACACCAAGTCTTCCAGTTAAACTGAAGGAAACGTAATAAGTACCAGGACTTGGTAATGTAATAGTTGTATCATTTACAGTAATAGCTGGGGTTCCTCCACTGAATTGTAAAGTCATGGGAATTAAATTTCCAGATGCAATATCTTGGTTTTGATTTAGAAAAAGTGCGTAATTATTATCAAGTGTTGGACCAGTTGCACCTGTTGG
>CALVOW010000036.1 GCA_944350445.1 uncultured Bacilli bacterium
AATACACCTCCTTTCGGAGGTGTATTCTATCATAAATTAGACTTTTTTTGTATGTCTACCCTAAGGGGTGCATTTCACTTAATTAGCTTTTTTTTTGATGGAATCTATTTTTTAATACTTCGAGAATTTTTTCTTTTTCTTCATCATTTGCATCAGTCCAAATGATTTCGAAAAAAACTCCCATACCTGGTAGGGTTACCTCATCTTGTTCTTTAATACTTTCTTCAATTGCTTTTTTGATTGTTTCGGTATCATCATCTTGAAAATTATTAATTATATAATCTCTTATTTTAATATCTTCCATAATTTTTTTGTCCTTTCCAATTATATTATGCTAATTTTTACATATTTTATGTAAAATTTTTTGAAAAATAAGGAAAAACATTTACAAAATGGGGTAATTTTACTATAATTATCTTGAAGTATGGCACAAAGTGGGGAAAAGTGGTGAATAATTATGTTAATGGGGGAGTATCATTACAATTTGGATTTAAAAGGAAGAGTTGTCGTTCCTAGTAAGTTTCGCGAGGTTTTAGGCGAAAAAGTAGTTTTAACACGAGGATTGGATGGTTCTTTATTTATCTATGGTCTTGATACGTGGCATTTATTAACGGAAAAATTAAAAACTTTATCTCTTACCGATATTACTTCTCGTAATTTTGTCCGCTTTTTACTTTCTGGTGCTATTACTTTGGAATTTGATAAACAGGGGCGTATTATTATTCCAACTTATTTAAAAGAATATGCGACCTTAGAAAAAGAAGTTGTTTTAGTTGGAGTTTTAAATCGGGTTGAAATTTGGTCAAGTTTGGCTTGGAATAATTTCATGGAAAATAATTTTCAAGATTTAGCCAAGATTTCATCAAATTTATTTGATTTTCTTTAGGAGGGTATTTATGCATTATAGTGTTATGTTAAAAGAAGTAATTGAATCCCTTCAATTAAAAGACGATGGTATTTATGTTGATGCTACCTTAGGGTATGCTGGTCATACTAGGGAAATTTTAAAGCGAGTAAAAAGGGGTTTTATATTCGCCTTTGATCAAGATATGGATGCTATTTTATATAGCCAAGAAAAATTAGAGCAAATTGCTAATAATTTTTTAATTATCAAAAGTAACTTTTTATATGTGAAAGAAGAACTTGAAAAGAGAAATGTATTCAATATTGATGGAATTTTGTTTGATTTAGGAGTAAGTTCTCCGCAACTTGATAATAAAGATAGAGGATTTAGTTATCGTTTTAATAGCAAATTGGATATGCGTATGGACAAAACTGCCTTCTTATCAGCTTATGAAGTTGTCAATAATTATCAAGAAAATGATTTAGCAAGAATTATTTTTCAATATGGTGAAGAAAAATATGCTAAAAATATTGCTAAAAATATTGTTCGTGAAAGAACAATTAAACCAATTGAAACGACCTTTGAATTAGTTGAAATTATTAAAAAAAGTATGCCTAAAAAGGATACTTTTGATAAAAATCCCGCTAGGCGTACTTTCCAAGCTATTAGAATTGAAGTAAATCATGAATTAGATATTTTAGAAGATAGTCTTAAAAAGGCTTTAAGTTTATTAAATATTGGGGGAAGAATGGTGGTTATTACTTTTCATTCTTTGGAAGATAGAATTGTTAAAAATGTTTTTAAAGAAGTAAGTGAAGTAGATAAATTAGTAAAAGGTTTACCAGAAATACCCGATGCTTATTTACCAAAATTTAAGTTAGTCGAAAAAAAAGCAATTTCGCCAAGTGATTTCGAACTACTAGAAAATAGACGAAGTAGATCAAGTCATATGCGCGTTATAGAAAGGATTAGATAAAATGAAAAAAAAGAAAAAAATAAAAATTTCTCGTTTTGAAAAATTTTTGTATGTTATAACTATTTTTTTAGCTATTTTATCACCCCTTATAATTGTTTTTGAAAAATCTACTTTATCAAAAGTAAATTATGAAGTTGAAAAAATAAAACAACAAATTAAAACCCAAGAAAAAGAAAATGAAAGTTTAGAAATGAAAATAAATGAATTAGCTAGTTTAGAAAATATTCAAAAAGTAATTGAAGAGGAAGGATTAGAATATAATAACGATAATATTAAAAATATTGATTAGGAGGCCTTATGAAAAAAGAGAACAAAGTTAAAATTAGTAATCTACTTTTAATTCTAGCTCTTTTTTTGTTTTTAGTTATTACTTTAAGAGTTTCTTACATTGCTTTATCAAAAGAAGTTGATGATATTAATATTCAAGAACTTGCAAGTAAAAGAACTACGAAAACTACGATTTTAAAAGCTAATCGGGGAACTATTTTTGATAATTCTAGTAATGTTTTAGCTCAAGATGTATCAAGTTATACTTTAATTGCTTATTTAGATTCTACAAGGACAACTGATCCTGATAATCCTAATCATGTTGTTGATAAAGAAAACACAGCTCTTGTCTTATCAGCTCTTTTAGGTATGGAATATGAGACGGTTATTTCTTATTTAAATAAAGAAAATGTTTATCAAACTGAGTTTGGAGTTAAAGGACGAGGCTTAACAGAACTTGAAAAAGATACTATTTTAGCAGCTAATTTACCAGGTATTGATTTTATTGAAACAACAAAAAGGTACTATCCATATGGACAATTTTTATCCTATTTAATTGGCTATGCCAAAATGGATGAAGAGGGAAATATTATTGGGGAAATGGGAATTGAAAAATCCTATAATGAAGAATTAACTGGTACTAATGGTAAAACGGTTTATCAAAAGGATTTACAAGGTTATAAAATTGCCGGAACTAAAGAATTAACTGAAGAAAAAGTAGATGGAGATAATATTTATTTAACAATTGATAATAATATTCAATTTTTTTTAGAAGAAGCAATTACTAAATCGAGTAGTAAGTATGAATTTGAAGAATTAGATATTATTGTTGCCAATGCCAAAACAGGGGAGGTTTTAGGCTATGCTTCAACTCCTAGTTTTGATCCTAATATAAGAGATATTGAAAATTATTTAGATCCTAATTCAAGTATTGCTTTTGAACCAGGTAGTACAATGAAAATATATACTTATATGGCTGCTTTGGAAGCAGGTGTTTATAAAGGAAATGATACTTATAAATCAGGAAGTTTTACAGCGAAAGATAAAACAGTTATTAGTGATTGGAATAAAGTAGGTTGGGGTGTAATTACCTATGATCAAGGATTCATTTATTCAAGTAATACAGCAGTTGTTAATTTAATGGATAAATATTTAGATAGTGACACTTTAAAAACTTATTTAAAACGTCTTGGTTTTGGTTCAAAAGTTGGTCTTAATCTTCCTAATGAAGTCAGTGGAAAAATTGATTTTAAGTATGAGACCGAAGTTTTTAATGCTGCTTTTGGACAAGGTATTACAACAACCCCTATTCAACATATAAAAGCTTTAACAACTATTAGTAATGATGGTGAATTATTAAAACCATATATTATTAAAAAAATTGAAAAAAGTAATGGGGAAGTTATCGAATATGAAAGAACCAGTTTAGGACGGGTTGCTTCTAGTAAAACAATTGAATATATGAAAAATTTAATGTGGCATACAGTAAATGATCCTGATGGAGCCGGACATGCTTATTATATTGAAGGATATGATATTATTGGAAAAACCGGAACAGCTCAAATTGCGAGCACTAATGGAGAAGGATATTTAACGGGAGATAAAGAAGTAATTCGTAGTATTGCTTTAATGTTTCCTAAGGATGATCCAGAAATTATTATTTATGGAGCTGTAAAAAGATCAACAACGGTCAGTTCTTTATCAGAGCCAGTTAAAGAAATAATTCAAAATATTGCTAAATATTATAATATTTATAATGAACCAGAAGATGAGGCAACTTCTAATAAAGAAATAAAAAATTATATAAATGAAGAAACAAAATCAGTTAAAGAAGAACTTCAAAGTATGAATATAACTCCTATTATTTTAGGAAGTGGTGATGTTATAACTGATCAATATCCAATAAATACTACTATTTCTAATTCGGAAAAAGTCTTTTTAATAACTAATCAAACAGATTATGTTTTACCAGATTTAACTGGTTATTCAAGAAGTGATTTAGAAACACTCTTTACTTTTCTTAATATTTCATATACAATAAAGGGTAACGGTTATTTAAAAAGCCAAAGTATAAAAAGTGGTACGAAAATAACGCCTGATATGCATATTGAAGTAGCTTTAGAAAGTGAGATAAAAAATGAATGATGACATTTTAAAAATTTTAGAGAATAATTTACAAATTACCAAAAAACAAATTCAAGTGGTTATTAAATTACTAAGCGATGGTAATACGATTCCTTTTATTGCGAGATATAGAAAAGAAGCAACTAATGGCTTAGATGAAGAAAAAATTCGGGAAATTCAAAAAATGTATGAATATGAGGATAATTTATACCAAAGAAAACAGGATGTAATTCGTTTAATTCAAGAAAAAGGGTTAATGACTGAAGAGTTAAAGCAAAACATTTTAGCATGTCAAAAGTTAATTGATGTAGAAGACTTGTATTTACCATATAAAGAAAAGAAAAAAACGAAAGCAAGTGAAGCCATCAAAAACGGTTTACAAGGCTTAGCTGATTTTATTTTAGAATTTAATAAAGCCGATTTAGAAAAAGAAACTTTAAAATATTTAAATAATCAAGTTAAAACCAAAGAAGAAGCAATTCAAGGAGCAAGTTATATTATAGCTGATATGATTAGTGATAAGGCTTTATATCGAAAATTTATCAGAAATTATATTAAAAAACAAGGAATTATAAAAACTAAAGTTAAGAAAAATAATCCTGATGTAAAAAAAATCTATGAAATTTATTATGATTATAAAGAAAGAATTACCAAAATAAAACCTTATCAAATTTTAGCTATTAATCGAGCTTTGAAAGAAAATGTTCTTAGTCTTTCTTTTGAATATGATCTAGATTATATTATTAATTATTTAGAAAAAAGAATTATTCGTGATAAGACTAGTCAAAGTGCAAAAATTGTTGAATTAGCAATTCAAGATAGTTTAAAACGTTTAATCCTTCCAAGTTTAGAAAGAGAAATTAGAAGTGAGATTACCGAATTAGCTAATCAAGATGCTATTTTAAATTTTAGTCATAATTTAGAAAATTTATTATTAACTCCTCCAATTAAAGGAAAAACAATATTAGCTCTTGATCCAGGATTTCGAACGGGAACTAAGGTTGCAGTTGTTGATAAATTAGGAAGAATGTTAGAAACAACAGTTATTTATCCAGCTCCTCCTCATGAAAAAATAGCTGAAAGTGAAAAGATAATCCTTGACTTAATCAAAAAATATCAAGTTGATTTAATAGCAATTGGCAATGGAACAGCTAGTCTTGAAAATGAAATTTTTCTAAGTAATTTATTGAAAAAGAATAATTTAAAAATTTCTTATATGATTGTTAATGAAGCGGGAGCTAGTGTTTATTCAGCCAGTCCTTTAGCTGCTTTGGAGTTTCCAAATTTACCAGTTGAAAAACGTAGTGCTATTAGCTTAGCAAGAAGAATTCAAGATAGTTTATCAGAACTTGTAAAAATTGATCCTAAAAGTATTGGGGTTGGTCTTTATCAACATGATCTACCTCAAAAAGAATTAGCCTCATCTTTAAATTTTACGGTTTCTAAAATTGTTAATCAAGTTGGTGTTAACATTAATAATGCTTCCCCTTCGCTTTTAAGTTATGTTTCGGGGCTTAAAAAAAATGTTATTGAAAATATTTTAACTTATAAAGATAAAGTAGGTAAAATTAAAAATCGGTTAGAACTTAAAAAAATAAAAGGAATGACGGATAAAGTTTATGAACAATCGATTGGTTTTTTAAGAATAATAGATGGTGATAATCCTTTAGATAAAACTGATATTCATCCTGATAATTATCAAGACGCAATTAACATTTTAAATTATTTAGGATTAACGTTAAATGATATAGGAACGCCTTTATTAAAAGAAAAATTAAATGATAATTTAAATATTTTAAAAAAAGAATTAAAAATTTCAGAATATACCTTTAATGATATAATTAATTCCCTTTTAAAACCAAATCGGGATCCAAGAGATGATATTAAAAAACCTATAACAAGAAATGCAATGTTATCAATTAATAATTTAAAAGTTCATGATAAGTTACAAGGAACAGTTCGCAATGTCATTGATTTTGGAGCTTTTGTTGATATAGGACTTCATAATGATGGTTTAATTCATATTTCAAAACTTAGTAAAAACTTTGTTAAACATCCAAGGGATATACTTAATGTTGGTGATATTGTTGAAGTTTATGTAACAGATATCGATCTAGAAAAAGAAAGAGTTTCTTTAAGTTTATTTGATGAGTAGGAGTGTATATGGAACATAGAATGAGTGAGAGAATAAATTGGTATAGAAAAGAATATGTTTATAATCAGTATTTACGAATTACTGGACGATATAACAAATATGATCGAATTACTAAGAAAAAAATGTTAGATATTATTTATAATAAAGTTTATAATAATTACAATAATATTATTGATCTTTGTACGTTTCGAGAATTAAAATATTTAGAAATGTTACTTAAGTCTGAAAAAGATATGAAAGACTTAGGAAGTGAAGAATATTCATGGGAAAGAAATACTTTAAGAGATAAATTTTTAATTCAATCTGATTTTGAAGAGATTTTTATTCCTGATGAAATACTTCCAAAAATTAGCGAAGCTTTAGCAAATGTTAATTGGAGTTTGTCTATAAAATTAACACAGTTAGCGGAAATTATTGTTGGCTTTTGTAAAGTACAAGGTGAGATTATATTAGATAGTATTGTTTCTATATTCTCAGCTTTGTTGGAGATGGACTCGAAAATTCTTGAAAATTATCTTTTTTCATCTCGATTGTTTCAATATTATGTTGTTGTTTATGACAAAGATTTAGAACATTTAGGAGTTAGAACTTGTCTTTTATATCGTGATTATTCAGAAATTGAAGAGTTATTAGATATTGAAAGAGCAAAACAAGGCTTAGCTTCAACTTCTAGTTTTAACTTAGAAACTTATGTTACGATTTTTTATCATGACTTTGATATTTATAATAAAAAAATAAATTTATTTTTAGAAGAATTTAAAAAGTTACCATTTTTTTGGTCTTTGGCTTTAGAAGAAATACGAAGATTTGCTTTATTAAATATTGATAGAGCCCCTTTAAAAAAGGCTATTCGGGAAGTTCCAGCTTTAAAGAGAGTTGATTTAACCTATATATTTAAATTATTGGATAAAGCTATGGATGAAATGCCATCTGGAGCCTTAAATGGTTTAACACCAAAAGAGGCTCGAAAAATACTAAAAGAACAAGAAAAAATTCAAAGAGAAAAAGAAGAAAGTTATCAAAAACAAGAAAATGCTTGTTTAGATAAGAAGGATGCTGCTCTTTTTTATAAACTTTATTTTGCTCTTTTAGATTATACAAATCAAGAATATAAAATAAGACCAAATTTAAAAATTTATAAAGCTAATTTTCTTAATCCTCAAAATTTAATTGATATAATTGATACTTTTTATGAAAAAAGAAATGTTATCATTAGAAATTTTTGCCGAAAAAATCCATATCGATTTAATAAAAAGGAATTAAATATGATTACAGATTTTAAAGATGGTATAAGAGATATTTTTTTTATTGTTAAGTTTGAACGTGAATATACAGCTTTTTATAATAATGATAAATTTTATATGGTAAAAGGATTAAATGATAATATTGATAATATTATTAATTATAAAGAATTACCATATATTGTGAAAACAACTATTTTTCCTTTTAAAAAATATTTAGTTTATGATGGTATTTTTCAAAAATTAGAAATTAGCTTTGGTTTAAATATGGAAAATCAATTAAATAAAGAATATTTAGAATCTATAAAATATTATCATTTATAAATACAATTGATAGTGTAACAAATTGTCGGGAAAAAAATTAATGAGCCAAAGAAGATAAAAATGTAAAGAGAGAAGAATTGATACC
>CALVOW010000037.1 GCA_944350445.1 uncultured Bacilli bacterium
ATTTTAAGCAAATATTTTCTTAAAAGGTATCTTAATACCTTTTTATATTAATCAAAAAACTGTCCGGTAATAAGTTTGAATTAGCTCTCTAACGGACAGTTTTAAGGAAAAACAGAATAAAAAGCATTATATAATTTTTTCATAAACAGCCTCTTTTCTATTTTTTTGCTAATTATAGAATATCAAAAAAGGCTGTTTATTTCAATTTTAAGCAAATATTTTCTTAAAAGGTATCTTAATACCTTTTTATATTAACCAAAAAACTGTCCGGTAATAAGTTCATTTTGAAATTAGCCTAAGAATATATAGAATTTAACTAAGAAATAATCTCATAATTATGTATAAAAGTTGATATTATTTTCTTTTAAAGAATAGTTGCTATTCTACGCAAAAATAGGTATAATAATAGCGAAGGAGTGAAAGAGATGAAAATAGTTGCATTAACAAAAGAAGAGTTTGATAATTTTGCCTATAAACATAAATATAGTACTTATTATCAAACATCAGCTTATGCCGAAACATCTCGTTATGAAGGACTAAATACATTTTATATTGGTTTTGTAGAAAATGGCACCTTAATAGGTGTAACTTTATTTCTTCATAAAAAAATTTATTTATATTATAAATATGCTTATGCTCCTCGTGGTTTTTTAATTGATTATACTGATCCAAAGGTAGTAAAAAATGTAACAATGGGACTTATTAATTTATTAAAAAAGCAACATTTTGCATTTATTAAAATAGATCCACCAATTATTTGTAGTGAAAAAGATAGACATGGAAATATTATATATTTTAGTAATTCTATTAACAATATTTTAAAAACTTTAAATGAAAATCATTATGTTCATCAAGGTTTTAATAAATATTTTGAAAATTATAAACCTAGATTAACAGCATTTGTTAATTTGCAACCGGATATTAAAACTATTTATTCAAAAATAGATTTAGATACAAAAAAAATAATTGATGCAAGTGTTGAATCAGGAGTGGAAATTGTCCTTGATCCAAATGGGAATATTGATGAACTTTATAAATTTACATCTTTAAAAAATAAAAGAAGAAAAAAAAGATATTATCAAGGACTATATAATAATTTCTCGCGTAATAATGCTATTGATATTTTCTTTATTAGAGTTAATACTAGTAAATATATTAATAATATGAAAAGTATGTATGAAAGCGAAGCAGTTATAAATGAAGATTTGGCTTCACAAGTTCAAAACACTAGTATTAAAGACTCAGAAAAACAAGATGTTATTAACTTAAAGATTGAATCAGATAAAAAATTAAATTATTATAAAAATGAACTTATATATGCTACTAAATTATTAAAAGCTAATCCTGATTATTTAACTATTGGAGCCTCTTTTACTATTAAACATAATAATGGAGTTGAATTAATTATTGATAGTTATTATGAACAATATTTAAAATTTAATCCACGATATGTTCTTATTTGGGAGCTTATTAAAAAGTATAAAAATGAGGGATTTTTATATATTAATTTAAATGCTGTTGTTGGCGATTTTAATAAAGAAGATTTAGGAAAATATCATACTTTAAATGATATTAAATTAAGTTTTAATGCAACAGTTATGGAATATATTGGTGAATTTGATTTAGTTATTAATGAAAGAGTTTATAAAAAATTTAAAGAAAAAATTGAAAAGAAATAATTATAAAAAAATTGTATGCAAATTTCATACAATTTTTTAGTTTATATTAGCATATTCAAGTCTAAGTTTATCAGCAACAGTTACAATAAACTCAGAATTAGTTGGTTTAGCTTTTTCTATATCAAC
Source organism: uncultured Bacilli bacterium (assembly GCA_944350445.1). Lineage (GTDB taxonomy): Bacteria > Bacillota_I > Bacilli_A > RF39 > UBA660 > RUG591. The sequence goes on from CALVOW010000037.1 coordinate 1,806, forward strand.
ACTATATCCAAATATGTCTTGCATTAAATCCCAATTGCCACGATTCCAACTAACTTCAATAGCATGACGAATTGCTCTTTCAACTCGCGAGACAGTTGTGTTAAAATCATCAGCAATTTTTGGATATAATTCTTTGGTAATTCCTCCAATAACACTTGGATTAAAGAAAACTTCTAATATTCCTTCCCGAATATATGAATAGCCTTTTATGTGAGAAGGAACACCAAGTTCATGCAAAACATTTGTAACGGCAATTTGTAAATTATTATGATATAAATCCAAAGTTTTACTACTTGGTTTTATTTCATTTGTACATTCTAATATTTTTCTTTCTAGTTCAGGTAGTTCGAAAGGTTTTAACATAAAGTAATTAACTCCTAAACTAGCAACTTTTCGAATAATTTCTGGTGTATTGTAAGAAGTTAAAACGATTATCTTTGATAAACCAGGTAAATCTTTAATTTCTTCTAAGACAGATATTCCATCTTTTTTAGGCATAATTAAATCTAATAAAACTAAATCATATTTACCTAAATTATTCTTTACAACTTCAACACCTTCGAAACCATCATTAGCAGTTAAGCTAATTTCAATTACTGCGTGACTACTAAAATACTCCTTAACCATATCGACTAATTGTTTATTATCGTCGATCATAAGTACTCTTATTTTTTTCATATTATCCTTTCTTCTATACTGCACGCATTTTAATTATATAATATTTTACAAATTTTTTAAAGTTCTTTTTTTGTAATTTTTTGTCGATTAATTATTTATCTTATTTATCAAGGTTAAAAACTTATTGGGATCAAGTGATAAACTCCCAACTAAATAACCATCGATTTCAGAAACTTCTTGTAAAGAATCAATATTCTCTAAATTTACACTTCCTCCATATAATACTTTTAAATTTAAATTATAAGTTTCTTTAAGATAAGTTTTAATATTTAAAATTGTTTTTTCAAGACATGAGTTAGTTGGTATTTTTCCAGTTCCAATTGACCAAATAGGTTCATAGGCTATTATTAAATTAGTTTCATTTATATAGTTTAAATTATCTTTTAAAGCATTATCTATTTGATCTTTTAAAACTGAAAAAGTATTATTTTCCTCAAAAGCTTTTAAATTTTCTCCAATACAAAGAATGATTTTAATTTGCTTTGAAAGAGCTAATTTAACTTTTTTGTTAATATATTTATTATCTAAAAAATATTGTCTTCTTTCAGAATGTCCGTTAATTGTATAAGTTATTCCTACTTCTTTTAACTGATTGATTGAGGTATCACCAGTAATTGCACCATATTCTTGAAATGAAATGTCTTGGCTTCCAACAAGATAGTTTTTTTCAGAAAAGTATTTGATATGAAGATTGTTGGGACAAAAGATAACTTGGTCTTTATTTAGTTTTTGCTCAATTACTTCTAAGTAATTATGAATATCTTTAATTAACAAATTCATTTTAAAGTTAGCAACAATTAATTTCATTTTAAGTTCTCCATTTCTAAAACCAAATTAAATAATTTTTGAACAGATGTATTTTCTTCATAATTTTTTAAATTTTGGTACATTTCTTGAATTATTTTTTTATTTTCCGTTAATTTTTTAACCGTTTTAGCTAATTGTCTGGCATTTCGAATCCGAAGACCAAAATGATTTTTGGTAACAAATTTGGCATTGTGATTTTCTTGACCGCCATTACCAGGAATTAGAATCATTGGCGTTTTCATCTCCAAAGCTTCAGTTACAGACAAACCACCAGGTTTGGTAATAACAACATCAGCAATATTTAATAAATTCGAAATATCTTTGGTAAAGCCAAGGACAGTTACATTTTTAATATTTTCTCTTTTTATATAGTTGTTACATCTATTTTGAAGTTTAACATTTTTACCGGAAACAAAGATAATATTAATATTAAGTTTTAATTTTAATATTTCTTTTAAATAACCATAGGTATAACTAGATCCTAGTGATCCCCCACCAAAAAATAAAAAAGTTAGATTATGGTTTTTAATGTTGTATTTAAATTTAATTTTTGAGGTATTTGCATCTACTTTTTTAAATTTACTTGAAAGGGGAATCCCAAATGGAAAAATTTTCTCAGCTGGTACTCCAAATTTTAATAATTCACGACCAACAATTTCATTACTAACAACAATCGCACTTTCTCGTTTATGATTTTGAAGCCAAATGGCATGCGAAGCATAATCAGTTATAATGGTAATAATTTTGGTATTAAGTTTATATTTTTTATTTATTTTTCCCATGACAATACCCCCAAAAAAGTGGGTGGCAATTAAAACATCTGGTTTATATGCTAAAATATCAGTTGTTAAATCACTTTTAAATAAAAGTCTTACAATTTCTTTATAAGGAGAAGTAGCTATTTTACTATCAAATAATTCATAGCCAATTGTTGATGAAAAACTATTTTGAAATTTAAAACATAAATTAAACATTTTAACATTTAATTTGGCAATTAAATTACCATATTCCATAATATCAATAATTTTAATTTCTAAGTCATTGCTATGTTCTTTAAAATATTCATAAACATATTCTGCTACTGATTTATGCCCTGATCCATATGAGGCATAGACAATTAAAATCTTTTTTTTCATATTGAAATACCTGGTAACTCTTTTCCTTCTAATAATTCAAGAGAAGCACCTCCACCAGTTGATACATGAGTAAATTTATCTTTATAACCCATATTAATAACACAAGAAGCTGTATCACCTCCACCAACAACTGAGGTTATAGATAGGTTGCTAATAATTTTACATAGAGCTTTGGTTCCTTTTTGATAAATCGCTTTTTCATAATAACCCATTGGACCATTCCAAAAACAAGTTTTCGCTTTTTCTAAATAACTTTTAAATAGTTCAATCGTTTTAGGACCAATATCTAATCCAATTTCTTCAGAATTTATGTTGTCTCCGATTAAATATTCATCACTTTCCATATCTAATGATTTAACATGATCAATTGGTAAAATAATTTTATTGGTTTTATCTAGCATTTCTTTACAAAAAGCAAGAGATTCTTCATCAATTAAAGATTTTCCAGTTTCGATTCCTTTCGCTTTTAAGAAAGTATAAGCCATAGCTCCACCTATTAAAATATAATCAGCAATGTTAACTAAGTTTTTAATAGTTCCAATCTTATCTACTATTTTGGCTCCTCCTAATATAACAACAAAAGGTCTTTCTGGTTCTTTTATAATAGGAAGTAAATTGTCTAATTCTTTTAAAACTAAAAAGCCAAGACAAGATTCTTTTATATATTTACTTATACCTACATTTGAAGCATGAGCACGGTGACAAGTACCAAAAGCATCATTAATAAAAACCTCGCCAAGACTAGCCCAAAACTTAGCAAGTTCTGGATCATTTCCACTTTCTTTTTTACCATCTAAATCTTCAAATCTCGTATTTTCTAGTAAAATAATATCTTTATCTTGCATATTATTAACAGCATCGCTTACTAATCTACCACTTGTTGCCGGAATAAATTTAACTTCTTGATTTAAAAGCTCACTTAATCTCGTAGCAACTGGTTTTAAAGATTTAGTAACTTTATCACTTTCTTTTTTTACTTTTCCAAGATGCGATAATAAAATAATTTTACAATTATTATCAAGACAATATTTAATAGTCGTTAAACTTTCTTTTATACGATTATCATCAACAATTTTTAAGTTTTTATCAAGAGGAACATTAAAATCTACTCTAATAATTACTTTTTTATTTTTTAAATTCATTTCATCTATTCTTTTCATATCATCACTCTCAAATTTATTATAACATCTAATAGAATTTTCTCAAATAAAAAATTTTCGAAAAATTTTTATTTTTAAATATTTTTTCGTTTATATTATATTGAGGTAAAATATGCAAAAGAAAAATGAAAAATTAGAAGATTCTTTTTTTGAGAATATAAATGGCTATTCTCTTGACTTTAATCAAAGAAAAATTATAATTGATGAAACACCCAATATTTTAGTCGTAGCTGGAGCTGGTTCTGGTAAAACTTTAACTATGGTTGGAAAAGTTAAATATTTAATTGAAAAATTAAATGTAAGACCAGAGGATATTTTATGTATTTCTTTTACTAATGAAACTGTAAATAGTTTAAAAAAGAAATTAGACTATGATTTAGATGTTTTTACTTTTCATAAATTAAGTTTAGAAATTTTAAAAGATCAACACGTCTTTTTTCAAATTGCCAAAGAAGATCTATTAGAATATATTGTTTATGAATACTTTGAAAGTATTATTTATAATAATTCTTATTTAAATTATGTTCTTGCTTATTTTAATTATTATATAGATAAAAAAGAACTTAATTTGGAAACTATAAAAAAAGAATATTTTAATTTATTTACATCATATAAAAAATTAATTATTACATTTATTAATCGTATTAAAAGTAATAATCATACGATGAAAAATTTTTTAAAATATTTAAAAAGAAATAAATATTTATATTCCAAAAAGAAAAAGTTTAAAAATAAATGCTTTTTAATTATTATGTTTGATATTTATCGAATTTATTTAGAAGAGTTAAATAGTACTTATAGTATTGATTTTGATATGATGATAAGTCTTGCTTCTTTTATAGTTAAAAAAAGAGGTATGAAAAGATTTTATAAATATATTATTATTGATGAATTTCAAGATACATCGATGGTTAGGTATAAGCTTGTGAAAAGTATTCAGGAGGAATGTGATAGTAAGATTCTTTGTGTTGGTGATGATTTTCAATCTATTTATAGATTTTCTGGTTGTACGCTTGATTTATTTGTTAATTTTAAAAAATATTTTAAACCTAGTAAAGTCTTATATATGAATAAAACATATCGTAATTCTTTAGAGTTAATTAAAATATCTTATAATTTTATTATTAAAAATCATTATCAATTAAGTAAAAGAATAATATCTGATAAAAGACTTAAAAATCCTCTTAAATTAGTTTATTTTACCAAAAGTAATTATGAATATAAGTTTTTTAGACTTTTAGATAAACTTTATTTAGAAGGAAAGAAAGATATATTAGTTTTAGGACGTTGTAATCATGATATTAAAGCTGTTTATCAGCAAGAATTATTAGATGGCAATTTACAATATAAAGATATGAAAATAAGATATTTAACGGTTCATACATCTAAAGGTTTAGAAGCTGATAATGTAATTGTTTTAAATTTAGTAGATGATATTTTAGGGTTTCCTAATAAAATAGAAGAAGATGAAGTTTTAAAATTATTTTTCAAAAATAAAGAAAAGTATTTATATGCTGAGGAGAGACGTCTTTTTTATGTAGCTTTGACAAGAACAAAGAATAATGTTTATTTAATGACCAAAAAAAATCAAGAATCACTTTTTGTTTTAGAAATAAAGAAAAAATGTGAGATTTTTGATGTTTAAATAAAAATTACCTTGACAAAAATCACTTTATAACTTATGATAACAAACTAAGAGAGGAGATTTATTTATAAAAAGAATTATGGAAAATGAAGAAAGAAAATTTTATTTAGTTGGCGCTAAGAATATTTCATCAGAAAATGATAAAATTAAAGATGTTTTAATTGTTATTTGTGAAGAAGTTAATGGAGTTTTGGAAGAAATATTAACAAGTAAAAAAGTTTGTTATACTAATAATCAAAATGCTTTACTTTTTGATACAAGGGAATTTTTTGAAAATAATTATAGTTTGCTTGGATCTTTTAAATTTTCAATTGATAAAAGACAAATAAGTACATTGTTAACATTTATGACTGAAGATCGAAAAAGAGAAATTATTTCAATGATTTTATCTCTTGAAAAATTAACTATGGAAACGATGAAAGAAAGATTAAAATCAGTTCAAGAATTGGAAAGAAAAATAGCTGCTACATTTAGAAATGATAAAATTTTAAATAAAGACTATGTAAATGAAAATGAAATGTATAAAACTATTCCATATTATGAATATTTAATAGATGATCAAAAACATATTTAAATACTTTAAAGTCAGGATTTAACTAAAAAAACTGTGAATAAATAGTGAACAGGATAAACGCATGAAAATTTAAATTAGAGAGTGTAAAATAAAGTGTGTAAGTAAAAAAAACTACACACTTTTATGATGTGATAAAATATAAGAAAGAGGTAA
>CALVOW010000038.1 GCA_944350445.1 uncultured Bacilli bacterium
TAATTATCGTTTAAAGTTACTGGTAGATTCACTTAAATTTACGTCATTTATTTTATTAATATAATTTAAATAATTTTGATGTTTTTTATAATGAAATTCACTTAAATAAACTCTATCATCTTCAAAAATCATATTATGCTCTGTTACTAATTCTTCAATTGGCTTTATTATTTTATTGGCATTAAATTGTTTTAATGTTTTTTTACTTTCAATCGACTCTTGCCAAGCATCATATTTTTTTAAATACTCATTTAATTCATTAAGTGGTAATCCCATACTCCAAGGTGATTTCATATCTCTATAGTTTGAATTAGGTACCTCATCATAGCAACCACAATAATTCATAAGAAAATCTTGTACTGAAACGTAGGCTTGATTATAAGGTACATCTTGCATCTTAAACTGTTTAGCGAGTTCTAATAATTTCTCTTGACCAACTTTTCCTACACATTCAACGCCAAAATTAAGGGCACCACTATGATAGGAGAACTTTACAACATCATGACCAAATAACTGATTATAAATTTCTTTATTCTCACCAGAAAGATTATCTTCAATTACTTCTATCCAACACATTCCCTCATTTAAATGATCGCTCACCATAAAAGTATAAATATTTTTATTCCATAATTCTAGGCAAGCTGGAATGCATTCTTCAATAATATATCGTCTAGGATTTGCTTCTACCATCTCTTGTGGACTTGTCATAGTTTCAGAATAACCCTCATTTTCTGGCAAAAAGCCCATACGTTCCAACTCTTTAGCTCTTTCCTTCTTTCTCTTTTCTATTTCTTCTTGTGTTGGCTCTTGAAACGCAAATTCTATATCTTCAAATATTTGACTATCATCTATAACACTCACTATATTCAACTCCTTAATCATTAGTTAGGCATTGTTTTTCGTGTTTTGGTAACAAAATGGTAACATTGTTTTCATAAACTACTTTCATTTCATCTGTTTTACTTTGTGATTTTCTTGTTTAGTTAGTTTACCATCTACTGATCTTAAACCAATTGTTTTTAACGCATTTTCTTGATGAGCTGCGATGACTACATCAATAGGTAAACAACCAATATGCCATTCCCAGGCTTTTTTTAAATCCGTATTGGGATTAATTACTGCGTATATATTACCATTTTCATCTTGTAGTACTCTGTATAATTCGGATGTTTGTTCACATCTAGGTCCAATACTAAATTTAGAATTCATATTATCTAAATTCTCATTTATTATCGCATCAAATTCTAATGCTTTATCGTAAGATAACATGTCAGTTCCTACATATTGCTTTCTATATAGTAAAGCCATGGCTATTATATCTGATTCATATGTTCTTTTTCCCATTTTAAACACTCCTTCGATTATTTTTCTATTTCTGAATAAAGAAGAAAGGCGTTATAATCTTTCATTCCTTAATAAAAATATACTATAACTTTAGGACAAATACTATGATTTTCTTGTATATATCATTATCTTTAATTATTTGTAGACCTTTACTTTCTTAATCGTGTTATGGTTAATAAAAGCATTATTTATAAGATAAGCTATTAACTCACTTGGAATATTCTCTATTCCATAATAATTAATCATATTATATACTGCTGCAGTCTTATCAGAAGTATCTTTAAAACTATTTTTAAAGTATTCTATCTCTTCATCATATTTTAAAGCGAATCTAAAATAATCTTGAAATAACTTTGGTAATAAAGTAACAGCATCTTTGTAACCATTTTGTTCTAATATTACTCTTTCTACTTCTAAAACATCTATAACATCTTCTATTGTTTCAGCATAACCACACCACATTTTTTTACCTTTAAAACGATCACTCTCTATTTGTTTTTTATACTCATCCCAACCTGATTCAGTAAAGACATTTCTAAATGGTTCTATAAAATCATCATAAAGATCATCACTAAAGTGGATAAATGGTATATAGTCTTTATAGAAATGTGTGGGACTTTTTTCATAAATAATATCATTTAAATAAAGTGATGAAGCTCTATCTATAATAGAGTAACCATCTTTATTTAAAGATGCATTACTAAATTCTATTTCTCCATATTTATCCTTTAAAATACCATATACTCTAAAAAATCTTTCACTTAAAAACTTAGCAGGTGCATCACGAAAAGTCTCTTTTATATGATAAAAATGACGTCTTAACTCTTGTTCTTTATAGTCTATCCAACTCGTTTTACAGTTTTCCAAATCTTCATCAGTCAAAGGCTCTATGTCAAAGAAACCACTATCAGGAATATTATTCATCAAATGTTGTTTGAATTTTTCAAATGCATTATCATCATACTTATTGTAGTAATAACCATATCTTTCATTAATCGCTTTATCTATAATTCTTTGATTATTATCAAAGCTAATATGTTCTAATTTTTTATAGAAGTCTAAAAAATCTTTAGTTAATAAGGCATCTTTTCTTTCTTTTTCATCAGTACTATCTATTGAACTAAGTACATCTTCAATATCAAAGGTGTCTGCTATATTATCATTAGGATTAAAAAACAAAAGAAATTCATAGCGGCATAAAGGTATATTATGCTTTTTAAATATAGCTGGTAACTCTGATAGCATTACTGCTTTTTCATCATCGCTATGAAAAAAGCCAGGAGTTTCAAGTAAATAATTGATGGGTGTAAACTGAGGACAACAGCTATTTCTGTAATAAGTAATTTCTTCTAAATACATAAAATTTTTCCTTTCTTAGTGATAATATATCATTAAAAATCAATTTTATCAATTTTTGTTCTGAAAGCGATAGTGTTTCAAACCGTGAAGTAAAATATCAATTAGTTGAATACACAATGAATGAAAAGATGGGTAATCTGCTCATCATATTTTAAAACATACTCCTGCTTCTTGCAGTATGTTTCTTAAAAATAAAAGCCAGTTCAAAAACTGACTTTTCCTTAATTTGTTTGCTTAATTTTTTAAACTGTGCAAACCCTTATAAATAAGATTTTACGCATTTTTTCCACAACATTGTTTATATTTCTTACCTGTACTACATGTTCAAGAAATCCAAGTATTTATAGTATTTATGTTATTTACGTAATTATTGGTATTTCAAGGCTTTGTGGTACTGGTAATAAAAATATTTGTATTATAGTATCATTGGGTGCCAATCTGAAAATATTGTGTGTATTTGCCCATAATTTTCTACCAATTCCAATTTTTTTAAATAACCGGAAAGAATGTGGGTGCCACCTTGATTATCACATTTTCATCTTTCTATCTACACATTATTATCAATGTTTGTCCTTGTATAAAAATCCTTAATGTTTAAAATTAACTTCAAAATATGTAAATATATTTTCATTCGGAATAGTTAATTTAAAAAGGAATTTATTATCATCTAATTTTAAAACATAAAGACTTGTTAATTGATGAAACATGTCACTGTGTTTATTAGTGGGTAGATAGTAATCTAAAAATCTAGACTTATCTTCATTAGGTCTTTTAACAAAGGATTCACTTTCTAATATATATATTGTGATATCCTCTATTTTATTTTTATCAAAATTATTTAAAATTTCTAAATCTAACTTAAGCATAAAGCTAAGAAAGGCAGTTTTATTATTATCGTCAACTCCTGATATTTCTAAATAAATTAAAGGACTAGAAAACTCTTTTCCCCTTTTTCCATCAATGAATTCTACGTTTTCTATACTATCATAATAATAAGTAATTTTAGCATCTGAAATATCTTTACCATCAATCTCAAAAATATAATCAGGAAAATTTAATATTTCTTCTACTTCTTTGATTCTATTATTATTCCCAATTTTACTAACATAAGCTTTACTCACCAATATCTTTCCTTTCTATTTATTAATTTTAATTCATTCTTGGCGCTAGCTATTCCCATATTTTTCACTAAAGCGAATATATCTAAAAACTATTTGTTATTTTTTATTATATCAGAAGTAGCATTTTTTTAACACCAAAAAAACACCTTAAAAAACAAAAATAATATGTCATAAATATCTTCATGGATAAAAATGATTGTACTTTCTCGATGAGTAATTATTTACTTTATATAAACAGAGTTTTATTTAACAAAAACCAATAGACAAATGTTAACTTTCTTGTTTCTAAAAACTTCTTTCTTCTTTTTGAATTTATTTTCCTCCAAGAAATCTTATATTTTTTCATTCCCGCATGTTAATAATTCCTTTAATATTATCTGTACTATATATTTTCCATAAGCTAATAGTTTTGAAAAAATGAGTATTATGCAATACTATTTGTATTATACAATATTATGTGTTTTTTATCTTTTGCAAACCATCTTTACTTTACACTCATTCTCAAAAATACTTATATTATCTTTTAGTATAATTTCATACATTAGTATTTTATATTTTCTTTTTTATTAATTGTATAGATATTCCACTATTATCCTCAATAAAGAAACTTTTTCTATTTAAGTCGCCATAAAACATATCTGAATCACCTACTTTATAACCTGTTTTGGTAGCTATTTCAAAAGCTTCTTCATCTTCCGTAAAATTATAAGCAATATGAGAAATTTTTGAAAACTTTTTTGTACTATTGACTGGTTCAAAGATCTCTAATCTTGTTGCACCTAACTCTAATTCAGCCCATTTGTATTCTTGATCATTAAATTTATTTTGCAACTTATAACCTATATTCTCATAAAACTTTATTGATTTTTCCAAATCGTTTACTGTAATTGCAATGTGATCTAATTGTATCATTTAAACACCTCCTATTTATTATTATAAAAAATGAAATAGGAAATAATTATGCTATTTAATAATTTTATCGATTCTATTCAAATTTAAATGCCTTATATCATTTCTGTCTTCAGAGTATTGAACAACAACCATGATTAAATTATCGTATTTATAAATTTGTTTGGGATATACTTCCCTTTGTTTTTCCATGCCTTTACTATAATACTTAATTTTAATGCTTTGCTTTCTAATTATCGATTTTTGAATATCATCTAGAATCTGCCTTTTTTCTTCCTCTAAAAAATCCACTTCTTGATTGATTAATTTGCAGTAATTTACAATTTTTTGTTTTAAATTTATTAAGTTTCCTAATTCTTCTTCGTCTCTACAACTTTTTATCGCCTTATCCATTATTTCAATATCGCTTTGATTAAATAAAATTGAAGGAATATCTATTTTTGAACGAAGTTGATATCCACCATCTTTTCCTAAAAATGTATCAATATAAATACCTTCCTTTTCAAGTTCATCTTTATATAACCGCACCATTCTTGGACTAATTTCTAAGATTTCAGCTAATTGCCTACATGTATATTTTCTTCCTGATGATAAAATATCAAGCATCTTTATATTTTTCGATATCTTCGACATACAACCACCCAAATTAATCATATCATAATTTTACATGGATTTTTTTTCATAATAAAAGGTCAATTCAAAGACTGACTATGTTAACATTTTGTATTAAGAGACTGGTGTAAGCTCTTTTTGAAGTAATTTTATAATTATTTCTATGGCATCCATAACATCTTCATAGCTTATGTCTTTTACATAAATCTTTTTAAGTTTATACCTACTAAAATTTGTTTTTAATCTTTCGCTATTTTTTATTAAATCAAAATTAGAAACAATCATATTTATATCGAATTTAGATACTCGTCTTTCAAAAGTGTTTTTTATTGCTTGTACTAAATCATCTTTATTAATATCATTATAAAATCTAGTTAATAAAATATACAAATCATAGAAATCTTTTGCTCTTGTGTTCATGATATTATCAGTAATAAATGTTTCAAACTTTTCTGCTATAATAGTTTCTTTATTAAAAGCCATAATGTTAATATAAGAATCATCAAACATGCATTTATATTTAAATTTTAATTCTTTAGGTGTAATAGGATCTCCTACGGTAACATCGATTGCTAGTGGTACTCTTAAATGTTCCTTATATCCAATTAATTTAACTTTTAATCCACCATATTTATCTATTAGTCTAATATCTTTAATATTAACAATTTCAAAAGTTATTCCATCTTTACCATCAATACTTATTATTTCTTTTATTATTTTTTCTAATGTTTTTGCTTCTAATGGTATTCCTTTTAACATTGTATCCATATCTTGGGTGGTCCTACGTTCATCACCAAATATTGCAGATAATAAAAGTCCGCCTTTTAATATGAAATTATATTTGTATTTACTAATTCCAATCCGATATAATAATCTTTCAAAAAAGTACATCTGCATTATATCTTGTGGTTCTAAATGATTTTCATGGGCTTTTGTTTTAATCTTTATTTTTAAATCTTCAGCATCCATAATATCTATCACTTACATTAACACCTCCAAATATCTATTAACTTCATCCTCAACATTAAGTCTTTTAGAGTATTCTACTAATTTTGGTAAATTCCTATTTTGTTTATCCCTCAAATATTCAGTAATAGCATATTTAATAGTTTCTAAATCCTCTTTATTTCTATTTTTTAATAAATCACAAATACATCTTTCTGCATTATAACACGTAATAATTTGTCCCTGAGGACTTTTAATTTCTATTTTTCCTAATTCAAAAATTTCTTTTTTTACAAAGTGCAATTTTACATTGTCCACATGATTTAATTTTCCATTATACCCTCGGCAGACTGTAATGTGATAAATACTTGGAACTGTTTCACATAAACCTAAAAAGTATAGTGCTGTATCATATGAAAAAATAGCATTTATTCCATAAATTAAATTAAAATATTCATCTCCCCATGTTTTTGACAAAACATATAATCCATTTTTTACTCTTTCAATCTTTCCGGATTTAACTAGTCTTGTTAAAAATATTCTGTTAATACCATGCTTGGAAACCTCTTTTGACGTGATTATACCATTATTTACTTTAATTAAATTTAAAATTTGTTCTTCTTTACTCATAATTCTATGTTCCTTTCAACATACATTATATCATAATTGTTAGTTGAAAGGAACATAGAAACACAATATATTTTAAAAATAAAAAGAATGTTTACATATTTTTATGCAAGCATTCTCTTAATTTTAAAGGACTTTTAAAGTTTTTTTATTTTTTTTGTAAACAATTTTTATTTTTTCTAAAATACATCTATTCCCTTATTTTATAAGGCCTTACGCATTACGGCCACAACAATTCTTATACTTTTTGCCCGAACCACATGGACAAGGATCATTTCTACCTACTTTTTGAACTCTCTTTGGTTGCTTCTTAGCTTGTTCTTTACCGCCATCATTTGTAATTTTGGTTTTTGATACTTCTTTTCTTTCAATATTTCTTCTAATTTCTGCTTTAATTAACATGATAGTTACATCGTGGTCAATTTTTTGCATCATCTTATCAAATAATTCAAAGCCTTCCATTGTATAAGCACGAAGTGGATCTTCTTGACCATAACCTCTTAGATAAATTCCTTCTCTTAAGTGAGACATCGTATTGATGTGTTCAGTCCAATAGTGGTCGATTACATT
>CALVOW010000039.1 GCA_944350445.1 uncultured Bacilli bacterium
AAATTTATAAGGAAAGTGATTGAAATGAGTAAAGATACTTTCATTCTTCATGAATGGGAAAAAGAGAAAATGGATGAGTTAACGAAGTTAGCCTATAAAGAAGATGGCCTTGAACAAGGTTTTGCTGATGCAATTTCTACTGTTGCTAAAAATATGTTAAATGAAAACATTACTCTTGATGTAATTAGTAAATGTACAGGTTTATCCCTTGAAGAGATAGAAAAAATTAAAGAAAATTTATAAAAAATAAAACTAGAAATAAAATGAACCCTATAAAATAGATTCTGAGAAAAGAATTACTTATAGGGTTCATTTTGTATTATATCTTTTATTACTTAATCATTATTATAATCTATTTTTCAAGGAAATTAACTTCTAAAAGTGAATATAATAATTGTTAGAAAATTATAAGAAAGATATTAGATTAATAATTAAAAAATGAATAATATGATATAATCTTTTTAGGTTAAAAATTTTAACTTAAAAATTAGCAAAGGATTATAAATATGAAAATATTATTAATAGAAGATAATTTAAGTATTCAAAAAGGTTTATTATATTCTTTAAAACAAAATCAATATGAAGTTTTAATTTCTTCATCTTGTAAAGAAGCTCTTAATCTTTTAAAAGAAAATGAATTTTCTTTAATTATTTTAGATGTATCACTTCCAGATGGAAATGGATTTGATTTATATAAACTAATTAAAGAAGAATATGAAATTCCTACGATATTTTTAACGGCTCGTGATTTAGAAGAAGATATTGTTAAAGGATTTTCCTTAGGAGCTGAGGATTATATTACTAAACCTTTTTTAATGGGCGAATTATTAGCAAGAATTAAACGAATTTTCAATCGGAGTATTAAAAATAATATAATTGAAGTTCGAGATATAAAGATAGATACAGATAAAATGACAGTTTATAAAAATAATAAAGAAGTAATTTTAACAACTCTTGAATATAATATTTTACTTTTACTTTTTACAAATTTAAATCGCGTAATTACAAGGGATATTATTATTGATAAAATATTTTTGTTAACAGGAAATGATGTCTATGATAATACAGTTACTGTTTATATAAAAAGAATTAGAGAAAAACTAAATACTGATATTATAAAAACAATTAAAGGAGTAGGTTATCGTGTTGACAAGTAATCAAGAATTAAAAAAGTTTTTAGCAAAAGTAATAATTGTTTTTATTCCTTTTCTAATAATCTTTTTTTTAGTTAATAGAAGTGAATTTCTTTTTTATAATTATCAAAACAATTTGTTTATAAATAATTTAATTAATGAAGTTACCAATCGTTATCCAGATATTAGTAAAGAAGAAATAATATCTTTACTTGACAATCAAGAAGAAAATACTAATAATATCTTAGAAGAATATGGAATTGATTTAGAATTAGATAGTTTAGTTTTAAAAAATGAAGAAGTAATTAAAACAAGTATTATTATAAATGTTTTTCTTTTGCTTATTTTTATTCTAATTTTAGTTATTTTCTATTTTCAGTATTTAAAAAATCATAATCGAGAATTATCTAATATTACAAATTATTTAGAAAGTATTAATGAAGGTAATTATAAATTAGAAATTGATACTAATCAAGAAGATTATTTATCAACTTTAAAAAATGAAATTTATAAAATAACCGTTATGTTAAAAGAACAAGCTTCTAATTCTAAAAATGATAAATTAGCTTTAAAAACATCGCTTGAAGATTTATCCCATCAATTAAAAACTCCACTTACATCAATTTCCATTATGCTTGATAATATTAGTAATGTAAATATTGATTCTAAGACTAAACAAGAATTTATTAAAGATATTAGAAGGGAAGTATTAAATATTAGTTTTTTCGTAAATACTATTTTAAAATTAGCTCGATTTGATGCTAATACGATTACTTTTTCCAAAACAAGTTTTTTAATTTCCAAATTACTTCAAGAAGCAATTAAAAATGTTTCAATGTTAGCGGATTTAAAAAATATTAAAATAGTAGTTACGGGTTCGAATGAATATATTTTAGGAGATTTTAAATGGCAAGTTGAAGCTATCACGAATATCTTAAAAAATTGTATTGAATATTCTAATTCTGATTCTTTGATTACCATAAATTATGGTGAAAATAAATTATATTCTTATATTAAAATTCAAGATAGGGGAATAGGTATGGATAAAGAGGATTTAAAAAATTTATTTATAAGATTTTATAAAGGGAAAAATTCTAAGAGTGATAGTGTTGGTATTGGTTTAGCCCTTGCCAAAACAATTATTGAACATGACAATGCCTATATAAGTGTTGATTCAAAAAAAGGCGAAGGGACTGTTTTTGTTATAAAATATATGAAATAAAAAAATATTAAAACATAAGGTCTTAATATTTTGTTAAACGATATAAATTAATGCTTGGCTGATTAAATAAACGCATATTGATTGTATTTCCAAGTCCTGTTGAAATGTATAATTTAGTATTATTAATTTTATAGTATTCTTGATTATATTTATGATTATCAAAGATTCCTTTGAAAAAAGGAATTTTTATTTCCCCACCCAAAGTATCACCTGCTAAAGCTACATTACAAGAAGTATTATTTAAAATTTCCTCAATTTTATCTGGATTATGAAGTAGGCAAAGGGAAAATATTTCTTCGTTTTCAATATTTTCATAATTTAAATTATTAGTATCAAAACCTATAATTTTTATGGGGTTTGTTTCTTTATAATAAATTTTTGTACTTTGATTGTTTAAAATTTTAAATTCAGCATTTTCCATAATAACCCTAAAAGTTTCATCGTCGCTATCACCAATGACTGAAAATTTTCCCATAGTTGCTGTTAAATCTTTAAAAAAATTTTCAAGTAAGGTTATATCTTCTTTATTGAATTCATAATCACTTCTTTTTAAATCACCGGTAAAAACTAATATATCAGGTTTTAATTCATTAGTTTTTTCTTTTAAACGTTTTAAATCAGCTTCATTTAAACTATTAAACAAAATATCACTTAATTGGACAATTTTTATGCCGTGAAAACTACTAGGAATTGTACTTTCGGTTATTTTTTGTTCTTTAACAATTAAAACTTTGGCCCCAATAAACATCCCGTAAGAAAGGATTAAAAGTGTAATAATTAAAATAATTGAGGTAATTTTAATTATTTTTTTAGCTTTTTTTTCGCGTTCTTCTTTGAAAATTTTTTTTTGAATCTTTTTATTCTTTTCAGTTCTTGTTTTCATTTAGATACCTATAAAAATAATTGAAATTAAAGTTAATATTCCATTGTGTAACATATGAAAAGTGATAGGAATAAAAATATTATCTTCTTTATAGAGCATAAAAGCAAATGAAGCTCCTAGTAAACCGTAAGGAATAGTATATAATAAATCCCAAGGCGTTTGAATTGAAAAAATAACATGTAAAAGGCCAAATATTAATCCTGACATAATAACCATAATTTTTTTATTTTTAAAAATATCTCCTAAGGATTTTCGAAATAACATTTCTTCTATAAAAGGTGCTAAAATCGATGCACTTATAAAACTTAAAATTGGAGCTAGATTTAACATTTCTTGAACTAAAACTTCATTATTAGCTTCTTGAACTGGTGAGAATAAGGCAATTAAAAGATTAGTTGCTGCCATTCCAATTAAGCCTAAAAACCATAGTTTTATTCCAAAATCAAAATATTTATTAAAATTACTTTTAAAATCAAGCCATTTTTCTTTTAAATATTTTCGGTAAATAAAAACTAAAATTAAAATTAAAATACTAGATGCAAAAATACTACATAAAGTTTGTTGATTATAACTTAATGCATAGTAATCAATATTTAAATATTTAAAGGGAATTAAATAAATTAAATCACTAAATAAAAATATTATAAATAAAATTAAAAATAAACCAATTTTTTTAAATCTTTCGATTAAGTTCATCAAATCACCATCCTATATTATTGTATCATATTTTAAAAAGAAAAAGGAATAACTATTCCATTTCCGTATTTATAAGTTTAACATCAGTAATTTCTGGTATTTCATTAATTAAAGCATCTTTAATACCATCATTTAAAGTCATTAACATCATTGGACAAGTTGCACAGTGACCTAAAAACTTTAAATAACAAATGCCATTTTCATACTTAACAAATTCAATATCACCACCATCACTAATTAAATAAGGTCTTAATTTATCTAAAACAACTTCAATTTTTTCTTCCATAATACATTTCCTTTCTTTGTTATTATATCATGTTTTTAAAAAAATGCTAAAAAAAAATAATAATCATAAACTTAAATAGGTGGTTTATGAAAGACTTGTTAAATTACTATTATTATTTAATTGTTGATCGTATTAATATGCGAGGTAATAATTACTATTTTCTTTATCAAAATAATTACTTTTGTCTATATCGAATTTTTGATTTGAGTAATATACAAGAACTTTTTAATTTAAATAACTATATGCTTTTAAATAACTACAAAATAAATAGAATTATTTTAAATAAAGATGGCCAGATTATAACTAAAAGAGGAAATTATTTTTATGTTTTAGTTTTATTAACTTATAATACAAAAAAAAATATTGATTTAAATAATATAATTACTTTTAATCAAAGATTAGTAGATTTTAATACATATTTAAATAGAACTAATTGGTTAAGTTTATGGAGTACGAAAATTGATAATATTGAGTATTCTATTCATCATTTGATGCATCAATATAAATTACTTTATAATTCTATCCATTATTATATTGGGTTAACGGAAAATGCTATTAGCTATTTAAAAATGATTAATTTTCCTAATAATAATATTAGTATTTGTCATAAAAGAGTTTTAGCAAATGATACCATACAAGATTTTTATAATCCCCTAAATTTAATTATTGATTACCGTATAAGAGACTTAGCTGAATATTTTAAATCATGTTTTTTTACAGGAAAGATGGATGTTTTAGATATAATTAATTCTTTAAAAAAAATTAAAATGGCAAATAGTGACTATGTCTATTTTTATATTCGAATGCTTTTTCCAAGTTATTATTTTGATTTATATGATTTAATATTACTTGGGAAAGTCAAAGAAGAAAAGATTTTAACAATTACCAAGTATCAAAATGATTATGAATATTTACTATATGAGATTTATTTAGTAATTAAAAGTCATATAAATATTATAGGAATTGAATGGATAAACAGTAAAAAAGAGTAAAATAAATTAAAAAGAAAAGCTTTATAATATTTGAAGTTAAAAATAATTATAAAGTTTTTT
>CALVOW010000040.1 GCA_944350445.1 uncultured Bacilli bacterium
GTGATTGAAATGAGTAAAGATACTTTCATTCTTCATGAATGGGAAAAAGAGAAGATGGATGAATTAACGAAGTTAGCCTATGAAGAAGATGGTCTAAAACGAGGCTTTAATAATGGTGTTAATCATGAAAAAACAGAAATTGCTAAAAATATGTTAAAAGAAAATATTACTCTTGATGTAATTAGTAAATGTACTGGTTTATCTCTTCAAGAGATAGAAAAAATTAAAGAAGATTTATAATTTTTTATCTTAATAATTTAATTTACTTATCAAAGAACCTCATTTCTTCTATATAAGAAACGAGGTTTTTAAATGTTAAAAATTTCTATTTCTTAAAAATGGAGGAAAATCGTATTCTGAATCACCATCATCATCGTCATCATCATCCATTATTGTAATTTCTTTATTTGGGTTAGATGTTGCTTGTTGATCATAAATAGTATTTTGTTTTTGTTGTTTAGCTTTATCAAAACCAGTTGCTATTACCGTTACAATTACTTCATCAGTTAAGTTTTCATTAATAACCGAACCAAAAATAGTATTAATATCATTATTAGAAGCATTTCTAACAACTTCTGCCGCTTGTTCAGCTTCAAATAAAGTTAAATTAACTCCACCAGTTATATTAATAATTGCATCAGTTGCACCAGTTATGGAAGTTTCAAGAAGTGGAGAGGAAACAGCTTGTTTAGCTGCTTCGATAGCCCTATCTTCACCCATACCAATTCCAATTCCAATAATTGCATTTCCAGATTTTTCCATAACTGCTTTAACATCGGCAAAATCTAGGTTAACAAGACCAACGACAGCAATTAAATCCGAAATAGATTGAACTCCTCTTCTTAAAACATTATCAACTTCTTTAAATGCTTCAATTAATGGAGTGGATTTATCAATTATTTCACGTAAACGATCATTTGGTATAACAATTAAAGTATCTACATGCTTTTTCAAATCTTCTAAACCTTGAAGAGCATTTTCCATACGACGTTTTCCTTCAAACGTAAAAGGTTTAGTAACAATAGCAACTGTTAAAGCTCCAAGTCCTTGGGCAATTTCAGCAACAATAGAAGCGGCACCAGTTCCCGTTCCACCTCCCATTCCACAGGTAATAAAAATCATATCAGCGCCCTTTAAAGCTTCTTCAATTTCTTTTTTTGATTCAACGGCTGATTCACGACCAACTTCTGGTTTTCCACCAGCTCCAAGCCCTTCAGTTAATTGTTTTCCAAGCTGGATTTTAACATCAGCTTTTGATTTACTAAGTACTTGATAGTCAGTATTAGCAACAATAAATTCAACCCCTTTTACTCCGGTTTCTATCATACGGTTAACGGCATTACCACCGCCTCCACCGACACCAATTACTTTAATTTTCGCCAATTGATCCATTTCTAATCCACTAAGCATATTCAAAATCCTCCTCAATTTTTTAAGTAAGCTGTAAATTTATTTATTAAGTTATCTCTTGTGCTTACTTTCTTTTTCTTCGCTGTTAGTTGACTTTTCTCTTCTTCTGTTACAAAAGAACAATCAATATTTCTAAATTTCATTTTATAATCAAAATATTTAATCAAACCAAAACTTGCTGAATAAGCATTACTTCGAACCCCAAGCGAAGTGATATTCAAAACAATTGTATCACAGGAAAATTCCTCTTCCATTAAATAAGGAAACCCTACTAAGTTCGTTATGCCCCCAGTTATAATTATATAACTAATTTCACGATTTGTTAAGTTATTTATCTCATTTTTGACACTTTTTATAATTTCTTTTAATCTTGCTTCAACAATTTGACTAATTTCTAATTGATTAATGGTAATTTTTTCTCCACTAACATTCACAACTTCCATTATATCATTTTTGTCAGCATATTTAAAAGAGGAAACAGCAAATTTTTCTTTTAAAGAAATTGCTTGTTTTTTATCTATCTTATAAATATAACTAATATCTTTATCTATTTTACTACTACCAATTGGAAGAATAGAGCCTTTTAACATAATACCTTTATTAAAGATAGCAATTTCCGTTTTTCCATAACCAATATTTATTAAAGCTCCTAATTTTTTTTGAACATCAGGACTCAAATTTTCATAATAATCACCAATTACTCCATATGTTACATCCACTACTT
Organism: uncultured Bacilli bacterium; assembly: GCA_944350445.1. Lineage (GTDB taxonomy): Bacteria > Bacillota_I > Bacilli_A > RF39 > UBA660 > RUG591. Next base: position 2,135 of record CALVOW010000040.1, read on the forward strand.
CAAGTCCTGCTTCACTAAGAAGTTCTAGATATTGATATAAAAAATCTTTTTCAATTGTTGAAACTGCACATCGAACTTCCAAATTACTTGCTGTTAATCCCTTGGGATCAACAACTTGTAAATCAGAATCTATATCAAAAACAATTGGTTCTAAATATAAAACCTCTAAATTCCTAGGCACATTTTCAATAACTGTCTTTTTAATTATTTCGGAAACGCATTCACCTGTTACTACTCCATCTACTTCCATTTCACTAGTTTCAATTGAGGTATTAACAGAAAACAACGGAAAATTCAATAAAACTTTTTTTATTTCAATTCCAAGACTATTATTAATATCTAAAACCGCTTGTTTAATACTTTCAAGGGCTAAACTTTTATCTTTAATAATTCCTTTTTTTATCCCCATACTTCTAACTTTGGTAGATGCTAAAACATAAAATTTATCATTAACTTTTTCTGATACGACAATTTTAATTGAATGACTACCAAGATCAATACTCGTATACAAATTCAAACACCTACCTTATAATATAATTATACATGAATATATTTTTTTTTCAAGAACTAACAAGAAGTTTAAAAAAATAAATGTAACAAAAAAATTACATTTATAATTTAACACTTAGCATATTAATAAGGAAAATTATCCATAAAGCCAATTTATCTTTAAATTTATTATTACAGTATTCATAAATTGCTACAACTTTATCAACAATTGAGACAATCCAACTTTCTAAATAATTAGGTTTTATTAAACCAATTGGATACATATGACTAATAATAATATTTTTTTCTAATAAATTTAGTTTATACTCAAAATTAGCATTATTAAGAGCTAAAAAAGGATGAATCTTTGGTTTTTCTAAACCTTTTTTATTTAAATATTCACATTCATTAAAATAATCATGTAAAAGTGCTCCTCTAGTTGCTGATATATAATCAAGTCGTAATAACTTAGTTACAAAATAGGTACCCTTAGCAACCCGAAGCGAATGAATATATCTTGTTAGTCCATGATGAGAATCATTTTTAAGTGATTGATACTTATCTTTTTCTATAATACTATTAGATATTTCTGCAAATGTTCTTTTCTTCATATCATACCCCAATACCATTATAATTTATATCACAAAAAATATGAAAAAACAAGATATAAATTAGTATCTACTAAACTTTAATTTTTACTTTCTTTATTTTATCCAAAAAATCATTTCTTAAATAAACATTATTAATAAAAAAATCATCTTTTAATTCTTGTAATAAAGGAGCTAAGAAAAATCTTAAATTTTGATTACAAAACAAAAATTTCTCACCAACTATTTTTAAGCTTGGAAGGAACAATTCTCTTAAAGATAAATTAGCAAATAAAAAATAATTTCCAACAATTTCTAATTCTGGTAATAATAAAGTTGTTAACTTTTGATTATTGAATATAAAAAAATTCCCTACTTCTTTTAATTTTGGTAATGCCACATTAATTAAATTTTGACTACACACTAAAAAATTATCACCTACATATAAAAGGTTTGGTAAACTTAAAGATTTTAAATTTTGATTAAAAACTAAAAAATTATTTCCAATTGTTCTTAATTTTTTAAGTTCAAGAATGACTAAATTTTGATTATAAGTTAAAAAGTCATTTCCAACTTCCCTTAAATTAGGAAGAATTAAAACCGATAATTTATTATTATAGTATAAAAAATTATCACCAACTTTTTCTAAATTAGAATTAGTTAACTCAATAATTCTATTATCATTATCTAATGCTATCATAATATCATTACCTAATACGGGAGAAATAATAACTTTTTTACCTTTATCTATATTTTTGATTTGAATTTTTTTTATTTCACCAATACTACCAACGAAACTATCTTGAATTTTATTATCAATTAGAATTAGTTTTTTATTTACCAAGTCTAAAAGAAAATAATCCATAACTAAATACTTTTCTTTGGCATACTTTTGAACTTGAAAATTATCAACAAGAATATTATCAGGGCAATAATATATATTATTAATTTCATAATTATATTTATAATATTTACCATCACTTGCTAGTACATATTGGGGAATTTCTAAACTATTTCCGTTATTTTTTTGCTTTAACCCATAAGTATTTTCAAAACTAGCTGTTAAACCAGGAATAATATTATCTAAATTATTGGAAAATGTTACATCAGGATTACTTACAGTATGATTATAACGATTTTTAATTGATAACATATTGGCCATATCTCTTGTAAATTGAATACTAATAACAGAAGTACCATATTTATCTTCTCGTTTTGGTTCTTTATAATCTTCTCTTTTTATATTAGATACATCTTTTTTAACAGCAAAAAAAACATAACATTTAGCAAGTCTCCTTTCTTTAAAGGTACATAATTCCTCTTCTTTTTTATAATATTTGCGAAAACTTTGAATATCTTCTTCGCATTTACATTCATATAAAATATAGCCTGCTTCATCTAATAACTCAGTTGGTGTTTTTAAGACTGGTATTTGTTTATTATCTTTAATATCTAACAAACTATAAATATAATTTCTAAATTCAACTGTTAAATTACTATTTAAAAGATCTTGATATAATTCATGGTTTGGATTAAAATGTTCAAGTAATAACTTTGGTAATAATCCTTCTTTTTCCAATAAATTTGGAAATAAAACTCGACACAAATGGCTCATTTTTTCACCATATCTTTTTTTTATTTCCAATAAATCTTGACTAATCATTCTTCCACCTCAAACGGTTTTTATTATAACATAAAAAACATTAATTAAAAAAATTAGAAAAATACTTGTCAAAATTTTTTATTTGTGCTATCATGAATATGTTTTGTTTGGCGAGATAGCTCAGTTGGCTAGAGCAATCGGTTCATACCCGATAGGTCGAGGGTTCGAATCCCCCTCTCGCTACCAATTTTGATTATTTTACTAGGTTTTAAGCCTAGTTTTTTATTGGGAATACCTAATATAGGTGTTCCCATCTTTTTTATTTTAAAAATAAATGATATAATTATCTAAACGACAAATTGTAATTTGTTAAAAGGAGGATTATGAAAAAAGTTTTTAAAATTCTATTAATAGTTATTGTTTTTATATTAGCATT
>CALVOW010000041.1 GCA_944350445.1 uncultured Bacilli bacterium
ATTGCTAAAAAATATAATACAACTGTAGATAGAATTAAGAGTTTAAATAATTTAACTAGTAATACATTAAGTATAGGGCAAATTTTAAAAATTCCAACTAGCAATGAAAATATTTCTACAAAAACGCATACAGTTCAAGTAGGGGATACTTTATATTCAATTGCTAAAAAGTATAATACAACCGTAGATACAATTAAAAATTTAAATAGTTTACCAAATAATACTTTAAGTATTGGTCAAGTCTTAAAAATTAGCGCTTAATTTTATTAGAATTTTAATGATAGACTTTGTTTATAAATAGTTTTAGTATTATCTTTCTTTTGAATAGATTGACATTTTTTTTAATACATTATATATTTTATATAGGAAATTTATTTAATTTTCTAAATTTAAGTTCTTCAAAAAAAACTGAAAAGTTATCTTTGAAGAACGGATTAAGGGAGGAGTATAATAGTGGAAAACGAAAAAGAAACAGCTAATAAAAAAACATCTACTGAGAAAAAAACTGATGAAAAAGCATCAATTGAAAAAAATGTAGGCAATAAAGTTAAGGGGTTATTTAATAATTTAGAAGATTCGACATCTAATTTTGAAAAAAAGGATATTGAATCTGGAAAGGCTATGGGAGTATTATCTTATATTATACCTTTAATACCTTTTTTTGCCGAAAAGAAAAACAAATTTGTTGTTTATCATGCAAAACAAGGTATGAATTTGCTTATTGTTTCAATAGCTTATACAATTCTTTATGCTATTTTAACATCGGTAGTTAAAGTAGAGGGAAATTGTGGATATGGCTATTTAGGAGATTTTGCCCAGTCTTTGGGAATTACTTGTGAAGTTACACCATGGTGGATTACTTGGCCATTAAATATTATTGGTCTTGGTATTACAATATTAGTTATTATGGGTATTGTTTATGTTTGCCAAGGAAAAGCTAAAGAATTACCAATTATAAATAAAATTAAGATTTTTAAATAAAAAGACAAAAAGCACAAAATATTGCAAATACTGTGCTTTTTTATTTATGTGGCTTCTCAAAGACACATCTAAAACCACCTGCTATGCAGGTGTGAATAATAAAGTGCACAGCCCACCAGGAGACATAAATACCTCCTTTTGATATAATATCGAAGATTTGCCAATCAACTATAAATCAAGAGGAGGTATTTATGTTAAAATCAAAAAATAAAAGTAAAGAAATAGACAAAAGTCAATTGTCCCATATAAGGTATAATCGTTTATACCATATAGTATTTATTGGGTTAAAACAATTATTTAATATATGAATAATTAATTTTATTTTTTCAGTTATTTTATTTATAAAAAAATATTTATATATATTAAAACTCAAACTAAAAGTTTGAGTTTTAATCAACCTGGTGTCGTTGTGGAAGTTATCTACAACTTTTTTTCAAAGTAATTGATGTATGAATCAATCATTATCCATATTATAATATATTCATTTTCATTTTAATATAATTAAAATTTATGTCATATCTTTACCAACAAAAACGTTATAAATTTCATTATACCTATAAGCAAGTTTTGCATAATTGGAGTCTGGAACTAATATATCAAGTTCTACTAATTTATCGATTAATGTTGAAACTGTATTTCTTGATACTCCTGATTCTTCTTCTATTTCTTTTTTGGTAAATACTATTTGTCGCATTATAGCTGGCATAATTCTATAAACAGCGTTACTATTTAAACTTTTCAATTTTTCCATATCTTTTATATATATTTGTTTTATTCTATTTATTTTTGCAATATAATTATTACACTGTTCTATTATACATTGTAAAAAGAATTTAATAAAACCAATCATATTTCCCTTTCTACTTTCATTTAAAAATTTATGATAACTAGGTTTATATAATTCTATTATTTCTGATAAAAATAAGATAGGTTCTTCTTCTGTTAATAAAGCTAACTGAATAGGAATTAATGCTCTACCTAATCTTCCATTTCCATCTCTATATGCATGTATCGTTTCAAATTGCGAATGAGAAATTGCTAAATTTATAAATAAAGGATCAATATATGCATTGTTCATATACTCAAATAAGTTTTCTAATAAAATGGGAATATCTTCTGGTGCTGGAGGTACAAAAATAGCTTCTTCTATAGTACATCCTTTAGGGCCTATCCAATTTTGTATATTTCTAATTTTTCCTGGTTCTTTTTCGTTTCCTCTAACGCTATCAAGCAATATTTTATGAATATTATTTATAAACTTAATATTTATTTTATCATTTTTTTTTAAGTAATTCTTAGCATAATCAATCACTTTTTTTAAATTTTGAATTTCCAAATTATCATCTGTTTTAGGCATGTATTTTAAATAATACATGTCATCTTGAGATATTTGTGTTCCTTCAATTTGGGTTGATTTTAAACTCTCACTTAAAATTATAGAATCTAAAAAAAATTTTGAATCAAACTGACTATTTTTTAAATTTGATTTATATTCTCCATATTTTAAATTAGCTTCTGAAATTAAGACTATTAATTCTTTGTCAAGATTGTATTGGATTGGTAACTTTTCAACTTTAAATGGTTTCAAATTGTTTCACCTCATTAAAATTTTATCATATTTAATTATAAAAGTAAATAAAATGCACAACATTTAAAATATATTGTGCATTTTACGTTATTTTTAGACAATTTTTGCACACCTCAAGTGCATTTTAGTATATTAACTCGTAAATTTGAGTAACTATCAATCTGGTGCCAAATGTAAGAATCGAACTTACCTCTGATGCTTACCATGCATCTGTTTTACCACTAAACTAAATTGGCATTTACTTCTTTTTTATTAAATATAAATATTCTTTTACATCTTCATTTAATTTTTCTAAATATTCTTTTTTATTTAAATTTTGATAATATTCGAAAATTTCATTTAATCTTTGATAAGCAATTCTTGCTAATTTATTATTATTTTTTAAAACTAATTCCCAAACTTGCTCAATTGTTAATTTATAGACAACAAAAGAAAGCATAGTATCATCAACTTTTAAATCATTTAAATCTCTTTTTAATAATTCTTCACATGCAAGAGTTGAAATTAAAATATTTTTGTCTAAACATTTAAAAATAAGATCTTCATTTGATAAGTTAAATAGTTGATTCCTAATAATAAAAGCAATTTTTTGAAACATAATGCAACAAACACCACCTAATAATATAATAATCATAATAAAAAATATTGTCAACACTTAACAATATTTTTTAATCTCTTTATTACTTTTTTTTCAATTCTTGATATATAAGATTGACTAATACCAAGTAATTCAGCTACTTCTTTTTGAGTTTTTTCAATATGTCCATATAAACCATATCGCATAATTATAATTTCTCTATCGCGACTAGATAATTTATTAATCTCTTCTAGCATTAAATTACGATTTAATTCATCTTCTAATGGTTTAGTAACTAAATCAGGTTCTGTTCCTAAAACATCTTCTAAATGAAGTTCATTACCATCGGCATCGAAACTTAAACTTTCATCAAAACTAATTTCGGTTTTAATTTTCTTATTTTTTCTTAAAAACATTAAAATTTCATTATCAATACAACGAGATGCATAAGTAGCTAATTTAATATTTTTATCCATACTAAAAGTTTTAATTCCTTTCATTAGACCAATAGTTCCAATTGATACTAAATCTTCTAAATCAACACCTGTATTTTCATATTTTTTAGCTAAAAAAACAACTAATCTTAAATTATGTTCAATTAATTTATCACGGGCAAAAATATCCCCATCACTAGCCATAACTAAATAATATTCTTCTTCTTCTCTTGATAAAGGTGGAGGTAATTTGTCGGTTGCTCCAACATAAAATAAACTGCCTTTTTTCTCTAAAAATTTACTAATTAATCCAACTAATTCTAAAATGCCAATCATTTTAAATCTCCTTTCATTTTATTATGCAATATACAATTAATACCTTCAATTTGAAACTTATCATCACTAAGTCCAATCAAATAATTGGAAAATTCTTTTTTATCAATATAAAGTTTATCTGGTTTTAAACATTTAACTAATCCTTTATGATTTAAACTTTCAAATGGTGTATAGATAACTTTTAAATTATCATAATCTAATTTCAAATTTACTAAAATAACACCTCTTTTTTTATATGGATCATATAAATTATTACCAGTATCTAAGTAACCATTTAAATGATAAATTTTTTTATTTAAAACAACATCTACTTTATGATAGTTAGAATAATTTTCTTTTAATTTTTTAGTTTGCTTTAAATAAAAAATAAGAATAAGTGGACTTAATAAAAGTAAAATAAAATAGTTTAGATTCATGCCATTTTTATATAATAAGAGTCCGTTACTACTATATGCAAAAGAATCATTTAATAAATACATTCCACCTCCTAAAATAATACTACATAAATAAAAATATCCTAAATTAGTTAATGTATATTTTAAATTTTTATAAGAGAACGTTGCTATAATCATTAAAATACTAACAATTATTTTAAAGAAAAATAATTCTATTTCTCCTAAATTAATAAATAAAATAAAAATAGTAACTCCACCAATTAAAGAACCAATAAAAATTCTTTTTATTTTAATATTTCGTTTTAATAACCAAGCAACAGATAGTAGTAATAAAAAATCAAACCATATATTGAGTAAGAAAATTAAGTCAAGATATAATTTCATTTTTATCACCATGATTAGTATAAAAAATTAAATTATCTAAATTTGTCGAATTATATTTTTTGGTTTTATAAGTTGCAATTTTTGTAAAAATATTATAAAATAAAAGAGTAAATTAGAAGGGTAGTTGATGAATATGTTAAATAATTCAAGAAATAAAGTTAACTCTATGTCAACCATGGGGGGGGTCTAAACCACCTAACTTTTTCAAATTTTCTAAGAAATAGTAA
>CALVOW010000042.1 GCA_944350445.1 uncultured Bacilli bacterium
ATGCCAGATATTTTATATATGAGTGCGACTCCAATTCCTCGTACTTACGCGCTTACGATTTATGGGGATATGGATGTTTCTACGATTAAAGAGATGCCTAAGGGTAGAATACCAGTTAAGACATTTGTGAAAACGGAAGCGGAACTTCGTAGTGTGTTAGAGATGATGAATGAAGAGTTGAAGCAACATCATCAAATTTATGTAATTGCGCCTTTGATTGAAGAGAGTGAAAATTCGGATTTGACGAATGTATTACAGCTTAGAGATAAAATGAATTTGGCTTTTGGTTCACGTTATAAAATTGATATTGTTCATGGAAAAATGGCTAGTGGAGCTAAGGATGCGATCATGGACGAATTTAAAAATAATCGTGTACAGATTTTAATTAGTACAACGGTGATCGAAGTGGGAGTCGATGTTCCTAATGCTACTATGATGGTAATTTTTGATGCTAATCGTTTTGGCCTTTCTACGCTTCATCAATTGCGTGGACGTGTGGGTCGTAGTAACTTAGAAAGTAAGTGTATTTTAATCAGTAACACAGACACTAAACGCCTTGAAGTGATGGAACATACAACGGATGGCTTTGAAATCAGTGAAGAAGATTTTAAATTGCGTGGTCATGGAGATTTGTTTGGTACTAAGCAGAGTGGAGATATGACATTTAAAATTGCTAATTTAAAACAAGATTATAAAATTTTAATTCAAGCGAAAAAAGACTCTCAAGAATATTTACTTGACACTTCTTATGATGAAGACGAATTAAAAAAATCCTTGATAGATTCCATTAATCATAATTAGAATTTAATTTGTTCGATGTAAATATGTAAAGAATTTTCTTTTTTCTTTTACTTAGTTTATTGACTTATACTTTTATTTATATTATCATTAAGGTACGTGAAGTATTACTTCACGTAAAATGGTACTCTTACGGTTTCAATGTGAGAGTAATTCAACCAAAACCCCCTGAAATCCCGTCAGAAATGGCGGGATACTTTGTTTATAAGGGCTTTATGCCATTTGATATATGTGTTTTAATAATATATCATATAAAAATACTATTAATTTGTTTAATAATAGATATTAACTTATTATTTTAATCTACATAAAACTATTGAATATCTCTTTATTTATTATAGGTAATTTATAGTAATATAATATTTCAAACATTTGTATTGATAGAATTCAATATATATTTTTTAAGTAATTGAAAAATGCAAATATTTTTTTTCATATTATTAAAAAAAGTTTATTTTTACATAAGATAACATGTAATTAATTCTTCTAAAAAAATGTTTTTGTTTCTTTTGTTCATTTACATACTAAAATATGCATGTTATAATATCGTTGATAGTATGAAAAGTTTTATGGAAAACTTGCACTAAATGAAATATCTATTAAAAAAATAGATAAAATTGTTCTTTGAAAATAGATTTAATGATAAAAGTGGAAACTCATATGCAATCAAAGCACGACAAAAAGAAGTTTTTAATTATATTTTTTAAAACTAGTATATGGATCAGCAAAATCTTTAGCAATTTTTAAAAGAGTTATCCATTTATTTGGCATATTGCTTATACCATCAAGTTCAGGTAATTCAACAGGAGTTTTTCAATCTAAAGATTTATTTGGTCTTAAAAAATTATTATAAGTAGCAAATAAAACCATATAATTATTGGCATTATCAAGAGAAGTAAATCCACCTTTAGGTCGATAATAATATTTAAGTGTTCTATTAAATCTTTCAATGATTTGCTTCTGACTACGATATTCTTTTGAAATATCATCTTGGTTTGTAAGACTAATAACTTGGAATAATTGAAAAGGTAGACCATTTTGAGTCCAATACTGAACAGCAACATTATATATAGGATTACCATCAGAAATAACTTTTAAAGACTCAGGAAATGTATCATATTTTGATAAAGTAGAATATGATGCTTTTATAGAAGAAAGTGAATCACGTTTTTCAAAAACTCTATAAGAAGTAACAATCTTTTTTATAGCATCGAAATAAAAGAAAATATAAGCAGTTTTTCCTAAAATTTTAATATATGTTTCATCTGCAGCGATAGTATCAGATAACTGATAAGGGTAAAATTCTAGTAAAGCTTGAATCGTTGGTGAAACAGATTTGCAATAATTTTCTACAGTTTTATAAGATATATCAATTTCGTGAATGTCTTTTAAAATAGAAGCAGTTTGCCTATATGATAAGCCATAATTAACGTGATAAGTAAGACAAAGTCCGAGAACGTATTGAGAAGAATAAATTTTAGAAATATCAACAGGAGTCTTAATAAATTCACGATAATCTTTAGTAAGTTCAGGAAGTTGAACATTAAACTTTCGATAAACATAATGAAGTTTGAAAAGAGTAGGATTTTCTTCAAAATTCTTCTTTTCTGTTTTTGATAAGGATTTCAAGTTATTAAGATAGTAAGGACATTTCGAGTTTTTACAAACATAAACATCAAAATCTTCTCTTGATGCTCTTTTGTTAAGAGTATGTCTACAATGAGGACATTTTAAGATAACATCATTTTTCCTAATAGTATTATTGGTAAATAAATAGGAACAAACTTTACATTCAAATTGAGTTTGTTTACCATTATTATCATAGATATATTCTTTTGGAGCACCACAGCAAGGGCATTTAATATTGATAGTAATATTTTTGCCATTACGTCGTTTAACTGGTTTAATATTATTGTCTTTAATAAGTTGCTTATAATCTTTATGTTCAATTTTAACAAATGGTTCAATAATAGCAGGATTATCAACTTTAAATTGCTTATATTTCTCATCTGTTGGTTTGTTATTGATAATAATATCTTCTACTTTGATAAATTTAGAAAGAAAAATAATTATTTTTCAAGTAATTTTGTTAATTCTATTTAAAAATTTAATTAATAGTGTTATAATTTTAGACATGACATATACCTCGTTTCTATGTTTGTGTTTATAAATACATTATAACGAGATATGTCATTTTTTAATAGATATAAAATGAAATTTTTAGTAAAAAATTACCTTAAAATGGGAGGTAGCGATTAAAATACTAAAAATTCATTGAAATATAAGAAAAAATAAGTGGTAGTGCAGTAAACTATTCACACTACCAATAATAAAAGGAAGGTAAAAGATGAAAAAAATTTTAATAATATTTACCCTAATGTTCATGTTGACTGGTTGTGAAAGTGAAACTATTGTAAATTTAAATTTTCTTGAACACGATTTTGGTTTATTGCCTGATACAATTAGTAATTGTACTGATGAACAAAAATTATATTATGAGTATAATAATAAAAAAATATATTTAGTATGTTTAAACGAGATAAATTTAAAACAAGATGATGCTTCAAATATTTTAGATATAAATACATTAAAAGATTATTTTGAATTTCTTGAAATTTTAAATTCAAACAATATTATTATGGTATATTTAAACAACAATATATCACAAGATGAAATTGATATAATTAAAGATAAAATTGAAAATTACGAAAATATTGTAAAACCATCTATATTTAAATCAAAAGAAGAATGGAAAACTGAACTGTCAGAATCTTCTGATAGAATATCAGAAATTTTAAATGAATTAAATGGAAACCCATTATCGGATACTATTGAAGTTAAAGTAAAAAGTTTAAATTTAATTGAAGAAACAGCTAATTATATAGAAAAAATCGATAAAGTTGATAGAGTCCAATATTCTCAAACTTTA
>CALVOW010000043.1 GCA_944350445.1 uncultured Bacilli bacterium
AAAATTATTATTAAACTTATACTTATTACTTTCTTTCTATCTTTCATATTACTTTCCCTTCTTTAAAATGAAAAAAACACCTAAAACCTAGTATTTACACACTAGTTTTACGCGTCGAATTTTTTTGTTATTAATCGAAAAATTAGAAAAACTTAGGCGGTTTAGACCCCCCCCACGGTTGACATAGAGTTAACTTTACTATTCATATTTATTCGCATATTTATCAACTACCCTTCTAATTTACTCTTTTATCTTACTATAATTTTTAATATTTTTCAAGACAATTTTTATCTATACAATATTCTTTTTACTCTATTAGGAATTTCATTTGTAATTGTAATTCCTTCTTTGATTAACTGAAAATTAAACTTAGTATCTGTAAATACCTCTCCATCAACATTACAAAAAATAGGATACAAACTTTTAACTTCTAAAGAATCTTTTAAAGATACATCAACATGTTTATCATTTAAATGAGTTCCCTTAAAAATTTTTAAATAGCAACTAATCATTTGCATTAAATTTAAATTGCTAGCTTCTATAATATTAAATTTGCCATTATTAAGACAATAATTAGGATTAATAGGGATTCCGTTACCATAATATTTTCCCTTACAAATAGCCAAGATATTAATTAATCTTTCCTTATTTTCAAACTCTAACAATTTCTTTTTATAAATCAATAAAGTCTTCAAAATATTTCTTTGATATTTTAAATAATATAATTTATCTCGATTGGCTCTTTCAACAATATCAGCATCTATTCCTAAAGAAGCAATATTTATAAATTTATGACCATTAACTTCGCCAATATCTACTTTCTCAGTTAAAAAATTTTTAACTACTCTATAATAATCATTTCCACTTCCAAACGGTACCACATGTAATTTAATATTCGAATCTTTTATACCATTTACAATTTGATTTAAAGTTCCATCACCACCAATACTATAAAGTATTGCCTTAGGATATTGTTTGGTAATATAATTTACAAACTCTTTAGTTTTCTTTTCTTCCTCAGTTACATAAAAACAAGAGTTTTCTAAATTATTTAATTCCTTTAAAATTTCCTGTCCTTTTTTTAAACCAGCTTTTGGGTTTACTATAAATATATTTTCCATATTTTCTCCATATTTTACTTATTTTTTTAAAAAGAAAAAGTCTAAATACTTAGACTTCCAAACAATATTAACGTTTTGAGAATTGTGGAGCACGACGTGCTTTTTTAAGACCATATTTCTTACGTTCTTTAACTCTTGGATCACGAGTAATCATTCCATTTACTTTAAGAGGTTTTCTTAAACTATTTTCACTATCTTTACTAGTGGTTGAATCATAAATAAGTAAAGCTCTAGTAATTCCTAAACGAATTGCTCCAGATTGACCTCTAAATCCACCACCAGAAACTTTAACATCTATATCAAATAATTCTTTGGTATTTGTTAAATTAAGTGGTTGTTCTAAATCCATTACAAGTGTTTCAAAAGGAAAATATTCACGAACATCACGTCCATTAACTGTAATTTTTCCAGAACCACTTGTAAGAGTAACTTTTGCGATACTACCTTTTCTTTTTCCTGTCGCTTGGTAAACTTTTGCCATCTTCATTATCCTCCCTATTTAATTTCTATTTGAACTGGTTTTTGTGCTGCATGTGGATGAGTTTCATTTTCATAAACAAATAATTTTTTACCCATAGCTCTTCCTAAACGATTATGTGGAAGCATTCCTTTAATTGCTCTTTCAAGCATTTCAACAGGATATTTTTCACGCATTTCACGAGCAGTTCTCTCTCTTAGTCCTCCTGGATACATAGAATGATTATAATACATCTTATCATCTAATTTATTTCCAGTTAATTTAACTTTTTTAGCATTAATAATAATTACATAATCACCACAATCAATATTTGGTGTATAAGTTACTTTATGCTTTCCTCTTAAAATATGGGCAGCTTTTGTAGCTACTCTACCTAGTGGTTCATCCTTAGCATCAATAACATACCAAGAACGAACTACATCTTCTTTTCGTTCAATAAAACTTTTCATTTTTTATTCTCCTATCTATTTTCGTTTCATGTTCCCACCATGAAACTTCCGGGAATCAATGTACCGTCATAAATTATACATAATTAGTCTTGAAAAGTCAAGGATTTTTTAACCTAAACCCCAACATAAAAAGAAAGATTTATTTAGTCTTTCTTTCTTGTTCTAAATATTCCTCATATGGTATAAATTTTGGTGTCCTAACTTCTTTTGTATTTATATCATTTCCAAATTCTAAAGCCATTTTTCTTTCTTGTTCTTGATAGGCTTTTAAACGTTCTCTTACAGTTATTAAAGTCAATCTTTCAAGTTCCGAAATATCAGCTACTTCTTGTCTTTTATCAGCCTCAGTTTTAAATCTTAAACTAGTAGCTATTTGCCTTGCTAAAGTTTCATATTTAGCTATTCCAATTAAACTATAATCACCTTCTAAAAACTCACTGGCATTGAAAACTAATCCATTTGAATTACTAGTATAATAAACTTTTTTACTTGTTAATATTTCTTCTAAAACGCCATTAACTTCTTCACAAATAACTGGTAAAATATCTTTAATTCTATCGGTTTTTTCAGAAGAAATATTCTTAGCTAAAACAACATAAAATTTTCTTTCTTTCTTTTCCATATTCTTTTTTGTAAAACTATATTTTACAAATAACTCTCCTCTCTTAGTTTGTTATCATAAGTTATGAAGTGATTTTTGTCAAGCAATTTTTATTTAAATGCAGGATAAAACATGAAATTTTGAAAATGCGTTTTTTTTATGTATAATAAATACAAAGAATAAAGTTGGTGACATATGGCTAAGAAGTGTAAAAAATTGGAGGAAATAAAAGCAATGTTTAAAGATACAGAAATAGATTTAAACCAAATAGAAACAAATGAACTGCAAAATTT
>CALVOW010000044.1 GCA_944350445.1 uncultured Bacilli bacterium
TCACTTCGTTCGCCCTTGATTTTTTTTAAAAGAATAGTTCTTTTTATGATGTCTCCTAAATGGGGTTCACATCATAAGATAGCTTTTTTATTTTTTGAACTTCTTCTTTTAAATCATAAATATTATAAAAGACTTCTACATTTTCTTTTTTTAAACGTTCTTTTAAATACTCATAAGTATGACAAATAATACCATCAGAACTTGGATAAGTTATTAAAATAAATGCTGGTAACTTTGTCATTTCAATAAATTTTTCAATTGTTAATTTAAAAAGACCTAAACCTTGATAAAAATAATTAGTTTCAACATAAGATATAAACATAATATTATTTTTAATCTCAAAAGTATAAAATTTTTCATAAAAAGAAAGACAAGTTAAAATAGTATATCTCCCTTTTTTATTTTTTAAATACGAAACCAAATATTTAGCCTCATGCTTTAAAGAAAAAGTTGTATTAGTAAGACCAAACGGAATATCCTCACCAGTTTCTAAATCTTTAAGACCAATAAAAATATTATTATCAACATAATTATTCTCTAAAAAATCATAAAAACTACTAGCATCAAAAATTTTCCATTTTATTTTAGAATTAGAAAAATCTGGAATATAATTTTCAATAAAATATTTTTCTTTTTTTAAGTATTCACAGTCGTCCATAATTTGCTCCATAAAGAAAAATTATACTACGAAACAGAAAAAATTCAACATAAAAATATTAATATTTCATATAATTGATTGGTGATAATTTGTTAACAGATAATGATTTTTTTGAAGAATCTTTAATTATTAATTTATATTATTTAAGAAGTTTACGAGATTATTGTACAAGAATTGAATTATCTCTTCCTTTAATATATGAAGAAGCCAGAAAAAAAGCTAATGAACTTAGTAAAAAATGTGAAGGCTTTTTAGGAGAGATAGTAAAACTTGCCGATAATAATATCATCGATTTTTTTATTGAAAGTGAAATAATTGTTACAAAATATACACTTGATTGTGAACTATTAACGGAAAAATTATTTGGTATTGACATTGATACTAATTTAACGGAAAAAGAATTAGCTTTAAAAACTGGTAATGTTGATCCAACTTCGGAAATGCTTTTAAACATGGAAAAAATTAATACAGAAGCTCTAAATTTATCTCAGGAATTTTTAGAATTTGCTAATAATTTATATGAAAAAACAACTAATCAAGAAAGTTTTACTTATTATTATAATTCGTTGAACATTTATATGATTGAAGAGATTAAAACTTATGTTTCAGCCCTTGAAAGATTAGAGCAAAAAACTACTACTTCTCCAAGTTATGTTATTGAAAACGAATATTGGTTTAATTCCTTTTTACTTGGAATTGCTAGTTATTTAAGAGGAGAAATTGATCCAATTTATGTTGATACTTTTAAAATAGCTAATGATTTTGTTCAAGAATATAAAAATATTTTAGATGAATATGATAATATGACTATAACCATAGAAAACCAAAAGAACATGACTTTAAATAGTTTAGAACTAGCTAGACGATTTAAAAAGTTTTTAGAGGATTGTATTAATAAATTATTAAAAAAAGAACTTTATTTTATCTCAGCTCCAATTACTAAAGATAATGCTCTTTCCGCTGTTAATTATTTTATTTATAATCTCTTAAAAACCGAATATATTTCTGAAGACAATTTATAACTCATCATCAAAATCTTCAGGTTTAATTTCATTTACTTTTTTAAGTTCAATTTTTTCTAATTTAGACTTTTCAGTTATTTCATCAATTAACTTTTCAAATTTTACTAGATCTTCTTTTAAAATCGAAAAATCAATAGTTAAAGTTATTAATTTTTGATTTCTTTTTAAATTAATATTTGTAATATCTACTTGATTTTGTCCGCTTAGAAATTCTTGAATTTCTTTTTTTATTTCGACAATTTCTTTTTCACGACCAGTTAAACTAAGTTTTGACTTTATAAGAGAATTTTTTGTATC
This sequence comes from uncultured Bacilli bacterium, assembly GCA_944350445.1. Classification (GTDB taxonomy): domain Bacteria; phylum Bacillota_I; class Bacilli_A; order RF39; family UBA660; genus RUG591. The sequence goes on from CALVOW010000044.1 coordinate 1,978, forward strand.
ACTTAAATTATTAATTAATTTATTTATATGTCTTAAAATGATATTAGCAAATAAAATAATAAGCGTACCAAGGATAGCTTCAAAAATAGCTCCCCCAGCACAAAGAATGCCAATGGCTGCATCACACCAAAGAGTAGCAGCCGTAGTTAATCCCCGAATTTTCTTCCCGTCTTTTAAAATAACACCGGCTCCTAAAAAACCAATTCCCGTTACCACTTGACTAGCAATTCTTGATAGATCTAAGGAGCCAACCGAGAATGAAAAAGTAACAAATAAAAAGGCTCCAAGAGAAACTAAAATGGTAGTTCGAAGACCAATAATTCGTTTTCGATATTGCCGTTCCATTCCAATAAAAAAACTTAGTAAAAAACAAATTGATAAATTAAATAAAAAATCAGAATTATTCATAATTACTCCTATTCTTAATTCATTATATCGAAAATTTCAAAAAAATCAAGGTACCAATCTTAATTTTAAAATTATATATGGTATCTTTATATAGTTAATAAAAGAGCCATAGATATTAATTATGACTCTATTATAAATGTTAAGCAAGTTGTAAAATAACTTATTACCGGACAGTTTTTTGATTAATATAAAAAGGTATTAAGATACCTTTTAAGAAAATATTTGCTTAAAATT
>CALVOW010000045.1 GCA_944350445.1 uncultured Bacilli bacterium
ATGTTTTTTATAAATAAAAAATATAGAAATAATGTAATATATGCATATTTATTGAATTTTGGATTATCAGAAAATCCGGTAAATATAAATTTTATTAACAAGTATATTAACAGTAGTATAAAAAAGTTAATTAAAAAGGATAGATTAACTATATGTGATATCAATTTCATAGAACATATTTCAAATATTATATTCAGTAATATATCTTATATATATATAAAGAATAATGATTATTTTATTAATTTTAATGATTATAAAGAATTACTAGAAAAAGTTATACAAGAACGAAAAAGATATAAGGATTATACAAAAGAAAAAAATATTCAATTTAATACTATAATGTTTGTTGCTATAAGAGATTTTATTAATTTAGATGAATTTTCAAATGTAGAAAAGGATAATATGGTTAAATATTTAAATAATTTTCTTAATGAAAATATAAATGAAATAGATGATAATATAAAAATAACACAAAGAGCTTATAAAGGAAATTTTTGGGAAGAAATAGACAATATTATAAAAAATAATAATGAACAAATAAATTTAACTGATTTAATTATGACAAATGCATGTTTAAATTATAAAGACTTAGAGGACTTTTATAATAAACTTAATGAAATTATTGAAAAAAACTCAAACATTGTTTCAGAACATATAAAACAAGAATTATACTTTGGAAGAGAAATATTAAATTTATGGGTAAATGGTGTTTTTAATAAAGCATTATTGCCAGATAAATATATTGTTTCAGATTTTACAAAACTAATGATAGAGTTTTGTAATGGAAATATTAAGCTAGAAGAATTTGCCTTTGAGTTAAATAATGTAAAAAAAATTGATTGTTTTGAAATAATGAATTGGGGATTGTTGGAAGAAAAATGTAAGGCTTTAGAGAATTTAGAATGGTTATCAATGATACTTGATAAAATTGATGATCAATTTGATGAAAAAGCTATGGATTATTTTCAAAGATTTTATTTTGATATTAAACAAGAAAAACGAACAGTATTATTAAATGATTTTTTAAAAATCAGTAGTATTCTTATAAAAAAATTTGATTATAATTATTTTTTTCTTTTCAATACTACAAATATGCTAATTCAAGATTACGCGGATTTTAAGGATGCTGAAAATCTATTAGTACAAATAATAAACAATTGGGATAAAATAAAAATCACAAATAAGGAATCATATTTTCTTTCATTATTGGTAGTTATTGTTGAACAAAAAATGATTAAAATAGATATAGAGAAAATTAAAAATATCATTGATAATATGAATTTAAGTATTAATAAAAATTTTATATTATTATATTTAAGTATTATTTATAAAAATATAATATTTTCTGAAAATGAGTATAAGGAAATATTAAGTTTTATAGTGGAAGTATTTAAAAATCAGGGAAATATTGAAAATGATTTATATAGAATTATTGCAAGCTTTGCAATGAAATATTTAGAAAATAGAAATATAGTGGATCTTCCACAGTATGATGTTATTTATTATAAGGACAATAAGCATTACTATAAAAAGACAGATGATATCTTATTAAAAGAGAGTTATATATTGCTTTCATTGCAGGAAATTGAAAATATTGAAAATATTGAAAATGCAACAGAAGAACATGTTTTAATGTTTTTAATATGTAGAATTTTTTTTGAAAAGATAGAAGAAAAGGGATTAGGAAAGAAATTTACTATTGCCGCTAATGCTGGTTCGAAAGAATTAATGGAACAAATTAATAGTGCATTAGGAATAGATAAAAAGAATAACACAAAAAAACAAATACGTGATGGGAAAATAATAAAATCACCATGGATGAATATATATGATTATAATTCTATTTTTGAAGATATAATATCTAAAAAATGGAAAATGTTTTATAATTCTCATAATATGAGATTTCTAGGAGAAAATAAAATAATACATCTTTCTACATTAATTCTATTAGAGAAAATAGGAAGGCTAGATGTATTAGAAAAAAATAATTGTTATGTATCAAATTGTATTTATGAAGAGACAATGAAAAGAAGTAATAAAGATATTGTTGATCTTGGAAGAGGAATAATTGAAGAAGCAACATTTTATGATGAAGATTTAGATAAAATTGCAAGTTCATTACAAAAATTAAAAAAAGAAGGAAGAATTTACTCTGTTACTGAAGCAAAAATTATTCCAAGAGGTTATATTAACAAGTTTGATGATGAGATGATTAAGTATGTTATTGAAGGAGTAAATGAAAATAGAAATTTCTGTGTAATTACTGAGGATCCATATTGGCTAACAACAAAACCTTTTTCAAGTATTTCTGAAGGAACAGTAAGTTTGCTAATTGATTCATTTAAAAATAATTTAATTTCATCTGAAGAATTTTTAGATAGTATAAAGAAATTAAATGAAATTGAATACAATATTAATATAGGAGGAGTATTATATAATTACTTATTAACAAAATCTGATGATGAGAAAATAAAAGAAGTAATTAGTATAATTAACAACTACAAACTAAAATAGTAGCACGTAAATGCTACTATTTATTTTTTGCTCTACTTTTATATACATTAGCTTTATTCTTGCATTGAGGAGTATCATATTCAGATTTGGGATTGACAGCAAGAAAAGCCTTGTTACAGAA
>CALVOW010000046.1 GCA_944350445.1 uncultured Bacilli bacterium
TTATCATTACCCTTCTTTATTTATTATAAACAAAAACTCGAGTTTAGAAAAGTTTTCCAGCTGTTTTTCTTAAGAATCTGGTTTTGTTTTTTTGACTTTTTCTTCTTTTTTCCCTATAATAATGCCTATATTTTAGAGGTGATTCATTTGAATACTAATTTTTCTCAAAAGAATAATTCAGAAATCGTAATTGGGGAGATAAAGAAAAAAATTATCGGGCTTTTTGTTGTGGATAAAGAATAGTCATTTTGATGAACAATTAACTACTCATTTACAAGAAATTTATTCCAGTTATGAGAGGGAGTTAGAAGAGTTACAGAAAAAATATGAAGTTCAAGAAAGTAAATTATATTTATTTTCTGATGAGAAAAGCTATTTAGTAGAATTATCCTTATTTTTAGAAAGACTTACTTCAGAATTAGAAGGGTATTTTTATTATGATAGGTTTCCTAAAGCTGAACAGGGAAAAAGCAAGATAAATTTTCATTCGCAAAGCTATGAAACTCTTTTAGATTATCTTCATCATTTTCTAGAATTAGATATTAAAGATGCTTTGTGGAAAAGTTATTTTTCTGATTATATTGGTGCTAAGCTTTATAGCTCTATATCAGAAAATTTTGACCCTGTAGAGACGAATCAATTTTATGAAGAATTACCAGATGTTTTTCAACAATTCTTCGATAAGTATTTTTTATTAGAAGTAAAAAAACAGTTAGATACTCCACCTGTTTTAGATTATTTAAAAACTCATTCGATTCTTGATCTTTCTTTTGATGCGACTTTGTTGAATCAATTGGAAAAGAAAAGTTTGAGCAAGAATAACGAAGGACTAGCTAAAACAATTTCTATTTCTTCTTCTTCTCAAAAAGTGGATGTAATAACAGGTTGGAAGAGTTATCCTTTAACGACCTTAGAACAGTTAATTATTGAGGAAGATTGGAGCGAAGAAGAAATTCGTAATTTTGTTAAAAAATATTATGATAATGATAAAGTTTTTTCTACGCCATTTGCTTCCTTTGATCCTTCAGAAGATATTTTCTTTGATTCCTTTGATTATATCCGTTTTGCAACTGAGAGTATTTGGAATGATTATTTAAGAAAAAATAAAGTTAATTCTTATTATTTTGATGAGTCTTCTGATAAAAATTATTTTCATCGGCAAGCTAGAAACGATCAACTAGTATTTGGTATACGTCCGATATTGAAAGTTCCTGAAAAGGAATTTGATGTGTTTATTAACTGCTTAAAACGTAAAAATTATTCAGTTTTTTATGGGGAATATCCTCAGTATTTTACTAGTAGCTGGTTTATTTCTCCTTTTATAGTGGAAAAAAGTGAGTTGACTAGTAAAACTTATACCTGTTTTGGTAGAGATTCTCAAACTGTTTTTCTTCTTCCAGAATATGAACAACAAAATTCTAATTTTCAGAAATATTGTTTATTTTTGAGCGGGGACTGGGTTTATATTATAAATGTTTCTCCGGTTGAATGGTATGTAGACTACGAACATAAATTATTAATTTCTAAGAATATTCTATTTAATGGGGTTACCGCTATGGAGTTAGATTTTAGAGATCAACGTGTTTTGACAAGGGAAATGTTTATTCAAAAAATTATTCCTTTAATTCAGGCTCGACTTGAACAGTTTGCGTTTGATTTAATTCCGAAAAAATATATTCAAGATAGCGAGAATCTAAATAATGAAAAAATGAAATGTTTAAAGAAAGGGGGCTTTATCGATGGAAAACTACAATAGTGATTGTTTAATTCAAGAAATTGAGCTTTTATTATTAAGATTGGAATTAATGCTTTCTACATGTTCTGTTCCTGACGAAATTGTTTGTTCTTTTAAAGAAGAATTCATAAACCTACAAGAAGAATTAATGGATTTAAAAGAAAAGTCTCCTAAAAAGGTAATTACTCCTTTTTCTTCTTTAGAGGATAAAAAATTTATTGTCGATTTATCTTTTTTTAAAGATCGTTTGCTTTCCTTTGGTCGACCATTCTCTTTTTTAGAAAACCTAGAAAAAATTTTCTCTTCTTTATCTGTAGATAATCTTCATGAAGGTAGTGATGAACTTTATCAGTTAGAAGAAGATTTGTATAGTTTATCTATATCTGATGAAGCTTTAAAGGAATATTTAGAGGAAAGCTTTCGTGATGTTCTTTATGCTTTTTTAAAATTAGAAGTAAAAACAGGAAAGAATGAATTTTATAATCAACTATCTCCTCGTAGTAAATTATTGGTTGATCAAGCCTATTTAGAGGATATTTATGAAAAATTAGATCTTTTATCTGATAAGATTACAATTGATTATCAATCTTTAGGGTTTAAGTATTCTGATTTTTCTAAGTTATATGGTGAAGCAAATCTTCAACTTTCTTCTGTTGATTCTCATTTTGGTATGTGTGAGAAAACAAATGTAGGAAATACCTCTTTAGCTTTTTCGAATGGAGTTCAGTTGGCAGTGATTTCGCCATTAAATATTTTATATTCTCCTAAAAATTTGGGAGGTAGGTATGATCAACCTTTTACTGATTATACTTTACTTTGGAAGAATGAATTACAAGATGGCAAGTTATGCGGAACACCATTTTGTTTTTATGGGGATAATTGTAGTGCTTTTGGATTTCAAGGGGTTATTTCTTTACAAAGACAAGATTTAGCTATTTTTATGCCTCCTTTTATCGCTTTTTGTTCATGGTTAGCCGATTGTTTTTCGAAATACACTTTTTGGGATTATTTAAAAAGGAAGAGAGATATTTCTATTTCTTTTGGAGAATATCCACAAAGACAGGTATCCCAGAAAGAAGAAATTCTTCTTAATCAACTAAAAAGTGATGGAGATGAAGAATTAATATTGACGGGTAAAAGTTATCGTTCCAAAAAGATTATCAATGATAGTATTTGTTTTTTTGAACATTTAGAATATTGTTATGATGGAAAAAAATATGTTTATGCGGGCGGGCATTGGTATTCGGTTGATGCTATTGCTTGGAAAATAGATTATGAACATCGTCTTTTAATTAGTCAATATTCACTTTTTGTAAACGCAATTTTTGAGTGGTGTTGTTATAAAACAGAAGTATTTGTCCATCAGATGTTGTTATCTGATTCGTGGCGGAATACTTTATCTGATTCTTGGTGGAATACTTTATCTGATCTTTATGATACGAATATTCAATATTTTATCGAAGATATGGTTCCTAGTGATATTAAGAGGATAGGTAAGAAGAAAGTAATAAAGAATACCTATTAAAATCAATTTTATCGAATAAAAAAACGAACTATAAAAGCTCGATTTAACTACATCATATTATAGCCATTTGGGTTATAGTTGGAGGTGTAGTTTTCTTCGTTATAAGGAGTAGGAACAGGTAGGCTATTTTCAATACGGGCAACTTTGGTTTTTAAACG